>NZ_BAAAUD010000051.1:0-304274 GCF_039533765.1 Streptomyces enissocaesilis
CCGACCCGAGGATCGCGGCCGCCCCCGCGGCCCCTGCGGCTCCCGCCGCCCCGCTCGCCGCCCCGGCCCCCGCCGCGAGCGGCAAGATCAACCTCGACAAGGGCCGGGTCAGCCTCCAGAAGAATCAGACGGTCTCCCTGGTCAAGGCCGGCAAGCCGCTGCTGTCCCAGGTCAAGATGGGCCTCGGCTGGGAGCCGGCGTTCCGGGGCAAGGACATCGACCTCGACGCGTCCGTCATCGCCTACGACGGGAACCGCAAGCACCTGGACAGCTGCTACTTCGGCAAGCTGTCGATCCTGAACGGCGCCGTCAAGCACTCCGGGGACAACCTGACCGGCGAGGGCGCGGGCGACGACGAGGTGATCACCGTCGACCTCGGCCGCATTCCCGCGGAGGCGACGGGCCTGGTGTTCACGGTGAACTCCTTCACGGGACAGAAGTTCACCGACGTGGCCAAGGCCTACTGCCGTCTGCTGGACGCGGCGACCGGTGAGGAACTGGTCCGCTTCGACCTGACGGGCGCCGAGCCGCAGACGGGGGTGATGATGGCGAAGCTGATCAAGCAGTTCTCAGGAGAATGGGAAATGACCGCGATGGGCGACTTCGTGAAGAGTCGCACCGTTCGCGGCATGGTCAAGCCGGCAGCCCAGGCCCTCTGACGCTCGCGCGCCGGAGGGACTAGAGCTTGGTCAGTTTGGTGAAGGGACTCAGGATGCGGCCTTGCCGCCCCGCGAAGTCGATGAGAACGGCTGCATCACCTTCGACTGCGATGACCCTCCCGAGTCCGAACTGATCATGCGAGACCCGGTCGCCCACCTCGAAAACCTCGATCGGGGGGGCGTCCGCGGCCGGGACGTTGAAGGGACTGGACGGCAGGTAGCGCCGGGCTCCGGCTGACTTTGTCATTAGTTGAGAGTATGCGCCCCGGGAGGCTGCCACGCCATGCCCGTCCATGATCACTTCACCCGGGGGCATCCGGTACCGGGTCGGCGGACACGTGCCGACCTGGTGTTCCGGACGGAGTGTGACCGGCCCGGCACCCAGCGAGATTCCGGGAGTGGGCCGGAATGTTCTCCGCCGACCGGGCCCCGTACGCGGGTCGCACGCCCTGGCGCCGGGGTTCACGCCCCGCCGTCCGCGACGGCCGCGACGGTGACGGGCAGCCCCTGCGGGGCCGGCCGCGAAGCCGCGGCAACCGACCGGCCCCCGTACGCGTCGCAGACGGTGTCCGGGACACTGGTCACGACCGAGGTGGCGATCACGACCGCGGTCGTCACCACGGGACACTGGACGGACCGGACGACCGGGACCGTACGACCGGGAGGGACCACGGCATGGCCGAGCGCGCGGAGTACCGCACCGTCTCCCTGATCGCAGAGGGCGGTACGGGCCGTGTCCACCTGGCGCGGGACCCCGCCGGGCGGCTGGTCGCCCTCAAGACCGTCCACGAGCACCTGACCGCCGCCCCGCGCTTTCGCGAGCGGTTCCGCCGCGAGGCCGCCGCCGCCCTCCGCGTCAAAGGCCCCTTCACCGCGACGGTGCTCGACGCCGGCCCGGAGGACCAGCGGCCCTGGCTGGCCGCCGAGTTCTGCGTGGGGCCACCGGTCGTCGAGGCCATCACCACGGTCGGCCCCCTGGGCCCCGCGGACCTCGGCACGTTCGGCTCGGCGCTCGCCGTGGCCCTGTCCGCCGTCCACGGCGCGGGGCCCGCCCTCCTCGACCTCAAGCCCGCCCACGTCCTGATCACCCGCCGGGGCCCGAAGATCGTCGACTTCGGTACGGTCGGCCGCTCCGCCGGGCTGAACCCGGCCGGTTCCGGTTTCCTCGGGTTCGTCGCCCCCGAGGAGCTGACGCCGGGCAGCCGGGCGGACACGCCCGCCGACGTGTTCGCGCTGGGGGCGCTCCTCGCGCTGTCCAGCACGGGGCGCAACCCGTTCGGGTCGGGCAGCCCCGAGCAGGTGACCCACCGGACCCTGCACGACGCCCCCGACCTCCTCGGCGTGCCGGGGACCGAGTGGCCCGGCTTCCTCGCCCGCTGCCTGGCCGCCGCCCCCGCGGACCGGCCGAGCATGCCCGAGGCCCTCGCCTGGTGCGCGGAGCGGGCCGCCCCCGTGCCGTGGTGGGAACAGGAACCGGCGGCCGGCCTGGTCCGCGAGCACGAGGAGGACCTGGCCGGGCTCCTCGCGGTCAGCGAGGGCGACGGCGCCGCCACGGACCGGTGATGGCGAGCAGGATGCCCGGCTTCTGGATACTGGCGTAGAGCGTCTTCCCGTCGGGCGAGAAGACGACCCCGGCGAACTCGCTGAACTCGGGCTCGGCCTCGCTCCCCACGTTGAGCTCGTTGCGGGCGATCGGGTACGTACGGCCGCTCTCCGTGGCGCCGAAGAGGTGCTGGCCGCCGTCGCCGTCCTCGGCGACGACCAGGCCGCCGTACGGCGAGACGGTGATGTTGTCGGGGCCGTCGAACCGCCCGCCCGTACCGAGCAGCACCTTCAGCGTGAGCGTGCGGCGCCTGGGATCGTAGAACCACACCTGCCCGTCGTGCGGCTCCCCCGGGCTCTCGTCACGGGCGTACGACGACACGATGTACGCACCGCCGTCGGTCCACCACATGCCCTCCAGCTTCCGGGCGCGCGTGATGTCCCCGTCGTCGAACTGCTCGCGCACCGGGACCGTCCTGCCGTCCCGGTCGGGCACGTCGATCCAGTCGACGCCGTAGACCGTGCCGATGCGCGTGGCGCGCGACAGGTCGTCGACGAACCGGCCGCCGGAGTCGAAGCACCTGGTGGCCTGGAGGGTGCCCGCGTCGTCGGCGAGTTCGCGGAGCTGCCCGCGACCGTGCGTGAAGCCGTGCGGCGGGACCCAGCGGAAGAGCAGCCCGTTGGGGGTCGAGGCGTCCTCGGTGAGGTAGGCGTGGCCGCGCCGGGGATCGATGACGACGGCCTCGTGGTCGAAGCGGCCGAACGCCTTGACGGGCCGGGGGTGGAGGTTCGCGCGGCGGTCGTGGGGGTCGACCTCGAAGACGTAGCCGTGGTCCTTGGTCATGCCGTTCTCGCCGGCCCGGTCGGAGTTCTCCTCACAGGTCAGCCAGGTGCCCCAACTGGTGCGCCCGCCCGCGCAGTTGGTCGAGGTCCCCGCGATGCCGACCCACTCGGCGACCTCGCCGCCGCGGTGCACCTCGACGACCGTGCAGCCGCCGGACGCGGCCGGGTCGTACACCAGGCCCTCGGCGAGCGGCACCGGGTGCTTCCACTGGGAGCGCACGCCCTTGAGCTCGTGGTTGTTGACGAGGAGCGTCACACCGCGCGGCCCCTCGAAGGCCGCGGTGCCGTCGTGGTTCGACGGCGTGTACTCGCCGGACTCCAGCCTGGTGACACCGGAGTGCGTGATGATCCGGTACGAGAAACCCGCGGGCAGGGCGACGACGCCCTCGGGGTCGGGGACGAGCGGCCCGTAGCCGGGGCCGTGCCCGCCCTTTCCGGCCTCGTCGCCGGCGCCCCCGCTCTCCGCCGGGTCGTCGGCGGCGAGGGCCCCGGGGGCGGTGGCGAGCGCGCCGACGCTGCCGACGAGCGCGACCGAGGCGCCCGTGAGCGCGGAGCGTCTGGCGAAGTCCCTGCGGGTGATCGTCATGCGTACCTCCTGAGGCCCGTGAGGGGCACGTGCTTTCGGCCCCAGGCTTCCGCGCGCGTATAAACGAGGGCTGAACAGCGTCCGACGTCCGAGAGGCCACCGTCATGCACGTGCCCCCGCAAGCTCCCCCTTCCGGCCGCCGCGTACTCGTCAGCGGCGCGTCGCGCGGTCTCGGCCGCGCCGTCGCCCACGCCTTCGCGGCGGGCGGCGACCGCGTCGCGGTCCACTACGGCTCCCGGCGCGAGGACGCCGAGCGGACCCTCGAAGGACTCGCCGGTACGGGCCACGTGCTGGTGGGCGGCGACCTGTCCGACCCGGCGGGCGCGGCCGCCGTGGCGGACCTGGCGGCGGAGGGGCTCGGCGGCATCGACGTCCTGGTGAACAACGCCGCCGTCAACGAACGCCACCCCCTCACCGAGACGCCGTACGACGAGTGGGCGGCGGTGTGGCAGCGCCACGTGGCCGTCAACCTGCTCGCCACGGCCAACCTCAGCCATCTCGCGGCCCGCCGCATGATCGACCAGGGCACGGGGGGCCGGATCGTCAGCATCGGCTCGCGCGGCGCCTTCCGCGGGGAGCCGGACCACCCGGCGTACGGGGCGACGAAGGCCGCGGTCCACGCGCTCGGCCAGTCGCTGGCGGTCTCCCTCGCGCCGTACGGCATCGGGGTGGCGTCCGTCGCACCGGGGTTCTTCGAGACGGAGCGGGTGGCGGACCGGTTGAACGGCGCGGAGGGCGAGGCGATCCGGGCGCAGAGCCCGTTCGGGCGGGTGGCGTCGGCGGAGGAGATCGCGGGCGCGGTGGTGTGGCTGGCGTCGCCGGGTGCGGAGTGGTCTTCGGGGGCGGTGCTGGACCTGAACGGTGCTTCGTACTTGCGGACTTGAGGTCGGCGGGGGGGCGGGGGCCCGGGGGCCCGGGGGCGACCCTGCGGGGCTTTCCCCTGTCCGCCCCTTCCCCGGCCGGGGGTCCNCCAGACCCCGCTCCTCAAGCGCCGGAGGGGCTGAGTTTGCCGCGTTGCGGCAACCTTCAGCCCGTCCGGCGCTTGAGGACACGCCCGAAGGGCGTCCGGGGACCTGGGGGCCTGCCCCAGTTTCGGGAAGGGACGGGCAGGGGAACAGCCCCGCAGGGCCCCGCACGCCGCACCCCGACCCGTCACCCGCAAACCCGTCGCCCCCTCAACCCGCCCGGCGCGACCTCGCCTTGAACGCCGCCTTCCGCGCCTCCTTCGCCGCCTTCTTGTCCGGGTGCAGCCGCCCCATCGCCTCCAGGACGTCCGCCGTCGCCGGGTGCTCCACCCGCCAGGCCGCGTCGAAGAAGCCGCTGTGCCGGCCGGTCAGACCCGCCACCAGCCCCTGGAGCTCGTCCGGTTCGCCGTCCGCGTCCAGCTGCGCGGCGATGGTGTCGATCGCGAGCCAGAAGATCATCGTCTCGGGCGGCGGCGGCACGTCCGAAGCGCCGTACTCGGCGAGCCAGACCCGGGCCAGGCCGCCCAGTTCCGCGTCGTCGAGCACCTCGCGGACCGCGCCCTCCGCCTCCGGGCCGACCAGCGACAGTGCCTGCTGGCTGCGGAGCCTGCGCAGCGGCGCGCCGGCGTCGGCGCCGCGCGCGGCGGCGAGCAGCTCCCGTGCCGCCTCTGCCGGTCCGCGGCGGGCGAGCCACAGCTGGGTCTCGGCGCCGGCCGCGGCCTCGGGGAAGTAGGCGATGCCGTCGAGCAGCGCCTCCGCGCCCTTTTCGGTGAGATCGCCGACGGCGGGCGCGTCGACGCCCGCTTCGAGCATGCGGGCCCGTACCCCGTACAGACCGAGCGGGGTGAGCGCGACCATTCCGTACCGGGAGACGTCCTCGTCGTCGACGGGCGGCTCGGGCTCCGCGCCCTCCTCCGCCATCAGCGCCTCGTCGACCGGCCGGTAGGCGACGAGGCCGATCGGCTCCAGCACCCTGAACTGGTCGTCGAGGCGCATCATCGCGTCCGACACCTGCTCCAGTACGTCGTCGGTGGGCTCGCCCATGTCGTCGGGCACGATCATCGAGGCGGCGAGCGCGGGCAGCGGCACCGGCCCGTCCGCCACACCCTCGGAGACGGTCAGCAGATACAGGTTGCCGAGTACGCCCTCCAGGAACTCGGCCTCCGCCTCCGGGTCCCACTCCAGCGCCTCGAAGTCGATCTGCCCGTCCTCGTCGACGATCCCGGCGAGGTCGTCCAGGACGGGCGCGGTGGCGTCGGCGAAGACGGCGTCGAAGGCGTCGAGCCAGACGGCGAGTACGTCCTGGGGGCTCCCGGAGGTGAGCAGCGCCAGGTTCTCGCCGGCCGCGGCGGTTCCGGTGGCCCCGGAGTCGCCCTCGGAGCCATCGGCGCCCTCAGCGGGGTCTGTCACGTCGACAAGTCCCGTATCGACGGCGAGCCGCCAGGCCTCGCTCGCCTCGGCCGCACCGTCCTCGTCGGCGGCGAGGCCGAGGTGCTCGGCGGCCTCGGGCAGCTGCTCGTCGGCGAGTTCACCACCCGCGCCGACCCGGGTCGCGGGCCCCGCCCACCGGGCGAGCCGTGCGGCGCGCGCGAGCAGGGGCGAGGTGAGCGCCTCACGCGCCAGCTCTGCGTCGGAGTGGAGCCGCGCCGGCGGCAGGGTGGGGCGTTCTCCGGACATCTGGGGGTTCTCCTTGGGCGCATGCGGGTCGGGCGGCCCCCAGCGTAGACGTATTTGCCCCCATGCCACCGGGTTCATGTACCCGTCAAGATCCGTACATCCTGAGCCCCTTGACAACCCCCGGGCCCACGCAAGAGATTGACGCGCGTAGAACTTCGATCGGCCCCCTCCTCCCTCGCACCCGGAGCCACGTGATGACAGCCCGTTCCTCCTCCCTCCCGAGATCCGCCGCAGTCGCGGCCGTCGTAGCCACCGCACTGGCGGGCGGACTGCTGGCAGGCTCGACCTCCGCGTCCGCCTCCGCCTCCGCCAACGCGTCCGCGTCCGCCACCGCGGAGGTACGGATCCACGACATCCAGGGCACCACCCGGATATCCCCGCTCGTGGGGCAGCGGGTCACCGACGTGTCCGGCATCGTCACGGGTGTGCGGACGTACGGCTCGAAGGGCTTCTGGTTCCAGGACCCGCAGGCCGACGCCGACGCCGCCACCAGCGAGGGCGTCTTCGTCTTCACCGGCTCCGCGCCGACCGTCGCCGTCGGCGACGCCGTCAAGGTGTCGGGCACGGTCGGCGAGTACGTCCCCGGCGGCACCTCGTCCGGCAACCAGTCGCTCACCCAGATCTCCAAGCCGGTCGTGACCGTCGTCTCCTCGGGCAACGCGCTGCCCGCTCCGGTCACCGTCTCGGCGAAGTCCGTTCCTTCCGCGTACGCCCCCGAAGGCGACCCGGCGGCGGGCGGCAGCATCAACGCGCTGCCGCTGGACCCGTCGGCGTACGCCCTCGACTACTACGAGTCGCTGGAGGGCACCAGCATCCGCATCGGGTCGTCGCGCGTGGTCGGCGCGACCGACCCGCACGCGGAGCTGTGGGTCACGGTGAAGCCCGGGGAGAACGACAACCGGCGCGGCGGCGCGGTGTACGGCTCGTACACCTCCCAGAACACCGGCCGGCTCCAGATCCAGCAGCTCGCGCCGGTCTCCCAGCAGCCGTTCCCCGAGGCGAACGTCGGGGACGTGCTGTCGGGCACGACCGAAGGGCCCCTGGACTTCAACCAGTACGGCGGCTACACGCTCACGGCCCGCACCCTCGGCACGGTCACCGACCGCGGCCTGGAGCGCGAGTCGACCCGGCCGCAGCGCCGCGGCGAGCTGGCGGTGGCGACGTACAACGTCGAGAACCTGGACCCCGGCGACCCGCAGGAGAAGTTCGACGCGCTGGCGGCGGCGGTCGTGGACAACCTCGCCTCGCCCGACATCCTCGCCCTGGAGGAGATCCAGGACGACAACGGAGCGAAGAACGACGGCACGGTCTCCGCCGGGGAGACGCTGGAGAAGTTCACGGCGGCGATCGCGGCGGCCGGCGGCCCGGCCTACGCGTGGCGCACGGTCGACCCGGTCGACAACAAGGACGGCGGCGAGCCCGGCGGCAACATCCGCCAGGTCTTCCTCTTCAACCCCGAGCGGGTCTCCTTCACCGACCGCGGGGCCGGCGACGCCACCACCGCGACCGGTGTCGTACGGGAGAGGGGCCGCGCGGCCCTGACCCACTCCCCCGGCCGGATCGACCCGGCGAACGCGGCCTGGGAGAACAGCCGCAAGCCGCTCGCCGGCGAGTTCACCTTCCGCGGCCGTACGGTCTTCGTGATCGCCAACCACTTCGGCTCGAAGGGCGGCGACGAGGGCCTGACCTCGCACCACCAGCCGCCGGTGCGCAAGTCGGAGGCCAAGCGGCTGGAGCAGGCGCAGTCGGTGAACGCCTTCGTCAAGGACATCCTGAAGGCGCAGCGCGACGCCGACGTGCTCGTCCTCGGCGACATCAACGACTTCGAGTTCTCGGCGACGACGAAGGCGCTGACGGCGGACGGCGCGCTCTACCCGGCGGTCGAGTCGCTGCCCCGCCCGGAGCGTTACTCGTACGTCTTCCAGGGCAACAGCCAGGTGCTGGACCAGATCCTGACCAGCCCGTCGATCGGGAGGTTCAGCTACGACAGCGTCCACATCAACGCGGAGTTCGCCGAGCAGAACAGCGACCACGACCCCCAGGTCATCCGCTTCCGCCCGTAGTCCCGGGAAGCCTCCTACCCGCCCGCGCTCAGGCTGAGCGCGGGCGTGTACCGCTTCACCCCGCCGCCCGTCACACCCGGGTAGCCGTGCACCTTCCGCCACTGCGGCGTCACCGAACCCACTCCGACGGGCCCGCCCAGCGCCTCGATGTGCGCCTCGACGCTCTCCCACTCCGCGTAGTTGAGCACGCGCGTCCCGTCCGTACTCACGTGGAAGTGACCGGCGATTCCGCCGGGGTGGAGGCCCTGATCGGTGCGGAGCGCCTCGAAGACGGTGTCGATCCAGTCCCGTTGCCGGGCCTCGTCGGGCCCGTCGAACTCGACGTCGACGATCACGACGGCTCCCGGCTCGCGCTCCCCGGCGCCGGGCGCGAGCGGCGTGCTCCGGTACAACTCGTACGCGTGGAGCCCGGCCCGCTCGATCCCGGGCACGGCCGCGTCGACCGCGGCGTTGCGGTCGTCCCTGGAGGTACGGAAGAACTCCCGGTAGTCCTCCATGCCGCGCCACTGCGAGTAGTGCAGCAGCGTGTCGCCGTCCTCTCCGACGTAGACGCTGTACGAGAGCAGCCCGGCGTCCGGCCAGGGCCGGCTCTGCCACGCCTCGGCGATGGCCTCGACGGCGGCCCGCTGCCGCTCGGGCGTACCGACCCGCCAGGTACTGGACATGACGACGCCGACGTCCGGCCGCCCCACCCGGGGAAGCGTGTCGACCTGTACGTTCCGCATGTTCCGCACGGACATGGTGGCTCCTCCTCGTCCGACGCACCACCGGGGCGCGTCCTCGTGCCCACCATGCTGAAACCTGAAGTCTGGTCGAGGTCAAGCGAACCGCCCACTACGGCTGTGCCAGAATCCGGGCCATGATCTTCCGCACCGCCACCCGCCAGGACCTGCCCGCCGTCCTGGTCCTCCTCGCCGACGAGGAGAAGGCCGTCGACCCGGCGTCCGTCGTCGTCGACGCGGTGCACGAGCAGGCTTTCGCGGCGATCGACAGCGACAGCCGCAACGAAATGCTGGTGCTGACCGACGGGTCCGGCACGGTGCTGGGCTGCCTCCAGGCGACGTACATACCGGGCCTCGGCAGGCACGGCGACGAGCGGGTCCTCGTCGAGGCGGTACGGATCAGGGCGGACCGGCGCGGGGAGGGGCTCGGGCGTGAGCTCATCACGCGGGCCGTCGAGCGGGCCCGCGAGCGTGGCTGCACGCTGGTCCAGCTCACCAGCCACAAGCGGCGCGGCGACGCGCACCGCTTCTACACCTCGCTCGGATTCTCGCGCAGCCACGAGGGGTTCAGGCTCGCCCTCTGAGGCCGGGAGAGGCCGGAGACCAGGCCGGGGAGAAGCCGGAGGCCGGGCGGCCTGCCGGCGGGCCCGGTCAGGGAACCGCTGCGGCCCGCCGACCTGACCACGGTCGACGGGCTGCTCACGGCGTACGGGGAACTCTCGGAATGCGCGGAACCGACAGGACCGGACCGGCCCCGGGTGCAGGTCAGTCCCAGACGTAGGTCCGCCCGAGGATGGCGGCGTGCTCCAGCACGTCCTCCGCCGGGTCGTCGATCTGGCCGGTGGAGAAGAGCATCACGCGGGGTGCGTTGTGCGAGTTGTTGTGCGTCTCGTCGGCGTGCGCCGCCCCGGCGGGCAGCCCCACCGCCATGAGTACCGCACCGCATCCGGTGATCCACCGGGCCAGCGCCCGTACCTGCCGCTCCTTCATACCGCTCCTTCGCCGTAACTCTTGTCACTCTTGTGACTCTTCGTCCAATGTGCCGACCTGCTTATCCACCCGAACGGCCCGGAAGTCACGCGGGTTCACCCGTCAGAGTGCGGTTCACGGCGGCGAGTACGGCCTACACGGACGCGGTCGGCCCGGAGGTGCCCCGGGCCCGCGCGCCTCGACAGGAGCAGCCCCGTGCCGCGAAGCCCAGGGTTCTCCGCCCTCGGCGAACGAGTCTCACGCAGGCCACTCGCCATCGGGTGTCCGCCGGTCCCCTCACCTCTCGCACCGGTTCGAAACATCCATGACTGACGTCGACGGCGCCCGACAGGGGGGCGATCACGAGCACCCCTGCCCGGTCGTCATGACGGGGGACCACAGCGGCCGGCACCGGCCCCGGCCGGACTCCTCATGCGGTACTCCACGCACGAGCGCCCTCCCGGGCCGTCCTGGGGACGCGGAAGGGCGCTCGATGGTGACCGGCGTCGACAGCCGGCGACAGCTCGGCAGCGGGTCGGAGTGTCGGTCGAAGGGGCGGCCGCAGGTCATGGCCGCCGGTGATCAGTTGTGGCTGTGCAGTACGTCGTTCAGGCCGCCCCAGACCGCGTTGTTCGGGCGGGCCTCGACGGTGCCGGTCACCGAGTTGCGGCGGAAGAGGATGTTGCTCGCGCCGGACAGCTCGCGGGCCTTGACGACCTGGCCGTCGGGCATCGTGACGCGGGTGCCCGCCGTCACGTACAGGCCCGCCTCGACGACGCACTCGTCGCCGAGCGCGATGCCGACGCCCGCCTCGGCGCCGACCAGGCAGCGCTCGCCGATGGTGATGCGGACGTTGCCGCCGCCCGAGAGGGTGCCCATGGTGGACGCGCCGCCGCCGATGTCGGAGCCGTCGCCGACGACGACGCCGGCCGAGATGCGGCCCTCGACCATGGAGGTGCCGAGCGTGCCGGCGTTGAAGTTCACGAAGCCCTCGTGCATGACGGTGGTTCCGGAGGCGAGGTGCGCGCCGAGACGGACGCGGTCGGCGTCGGCGATGCGGACGCCCTTGGGGGCGACGTAGTCCGTCATGCGCGGGAACTTGTCGACCGAGGTGACCTGGAGGTGCAGGCCCTCGGCGCGGGCGTTCAGCCGTACCGTCTCCAGCTGGTCGACGGCGACCGGGCCGAGCGAGGTCCAGGCGACATTGGCGAGGAGGCCGAAGACGCCGTCCAGGTTCTGGCCGTGCGGCTGGACCAGGCGGTGCGAGAGGAGGTGGAGGCGCAGGTACGCGTCGTGGGCGTCCAGCGGCTTGTCGTCGAGCGAGGCGATGACCGTACGGACGGCGACGACCTCCACGCCGCGGCGGGCGTCGGGGCCTGCGGCCTTCGGCGCGGCGGCGCCGAGCAGTTCGGCGGCGCGCTCGGCGGTGAGGCGCTCGGTGCCGGCGGGGCCGGGCTCGGCGACGAGCTCGGGGGCGGGGAACCAGGTGTCGAGGACGGTACCGTCCGCGGCGATGGTGGCGAGGCCGGCGGCGACGGCGCCGGTGGTGCGAGTAGCAGTCGTATCGGTCATGCCCGAACGCTAACCGGGACCGGCACGCCGAGGCGAACCGGTCCCGGATGCCGGGCGCCGACGCCTCCGGAAGACCCGTGGGCGTCGGCTCGCGGGGGGCCCGGCTCCGCCCCGTCCCGGAGTCCTCGGCCGCCGGGCGGGCTCCCCGTCGCCGCGCTGCGCCGCTCGGCCCTCCTGGTGAAGGGCTCCTGGTGGCGGATCTCCGGCATCACCATGCCGGCCTGGACCATCGCCGTGGCCGCGGGCTGCATCGTCCCGTTCCCGCTCACGGTCATCGGCGCGATGTCGAGCATGCCCGGCACGGCGGGCCTCGGCCCCGAACCCGGTGTCACGGAGGTCATCGCCCCGATGGGCACGTACCTGGTGTCCGTCCTGCCGGGCAGCGCCGTCAGCCAGACCGTCGCCACCCCTTTCCCCCAGCCGGTGACCGGTCTGCTCTACGTCGGCCGGCGCATCCGCAAGGAGGACCTGGCCCCGGTCCTCGCCGGGGCCGCGGCGGACCGACGACTCCGCCCGGCCGCTTCCGGCAGCACGCCGAGAGGCCCCCGGCGGAGTCCGCCGGGGGCCTCTCGCCCTGTGTACTGCTGCTGTACCGCTCTCAGACGTTGAAGCCGAGCGCGCGAAGCTGCTCGCGGCCGTCGTCCGTGATCTTGTCCGGACCCCACGGCGGCATCCAGACCCAGTTGATCTTCAGCTCGCTGACGATGCCCTCGGTCGCCGACTTCGCCTGGTCCTCGATGACGTCGGTCAGCGGGCAGGCCGCGGACGTCAGCGTCATGTCGAGCGTGGCGATGTTCGAGTCGTCGATGTGGACCCCGTAGATCAGGCCGAGGTTGACGACGTCGATGCCCAGCTCCGGGTCGACCACGTCGTACAGCGCCTCGCGGACCTCCTCCTCGGTGGCCGGGGCGGTCGTCACGACCTCGGTCCCGGTCTCGGCGGATGTCGCAGCGGTGGGTGTCGCGTTCTCGCTCATGCGGTCTTCCTCTCGGCGCTCTCGCCCAGTGCCTGGGCCGTCGCGTCCTTCCATGCCATCCAGCTCAGCAGAGCACACTTCACACGCGCCGGGTACTTCGAGACACCGGCGAACGCGACCGCGTCCTCCAGCACCTCCTCCATCGCGTCGTCCGGCTCGATCTGGCCCTTGGACTGCATCAGCTCCAGGAAGGCCGCCTGGATCCTCTGCGCGTCGGCCAGCTCCTTGCCGACCAGCAGCTCGTTCAGCACGGAGGCGCTGGCCTGGCTGATGGAGCAGCCCTGGCCCTCGTACGAGACGTCCTCGACGGTGTCACCGTCGTACTTCACGCGGAGCGTGATCTCGTCGCCGCACGTCGGATTGACGTGGTGCACCTCGGCGTCGCCGTCCCGCAAGCCCCGCCCGTGCGGGTGCTTGTAGTGGTCCAGGATGACTTCCTGGTACATCGAATCAAGCTTCACGGTCCCAGCCCTCAGCCGAAGAAGTTCCGGACGTGCTCCAGGCCTTCGACGAGGGCATCGACCTCGGCCGGCGTGGAGTACAGATAGAACGACGCTCGCGTGGTCGCAGGAATTCCGTACCGCAGGCAGACGGGCCGCGCGCAGTGGTGTCCGACCCGGACCGCGATGCCCAGCTCGTCGAGTACCTGGCCCACGTCGTGCGGGTGGATGTCGCCGAGCGTGAAGGAGATCGTCGCCCCGCGGTCCTCGGCCGTCGCCGGGCCGATGATCCGCAGGCCCTCGACCTCCTTGAGCCGCTTGATCGCGTACTCGGTGATCGCGTGCTCGTGCGCGGCGATCTTGTCCATGCCGATCGCGGTGAGGTAGTCCACGGCCGCGCCGAGGCCGACGGCCTGGGCGATCGGGGGCGTACCCGCCTCGAACTTGTGCGGAGCCGGAGCGTACGTCGACGAGCTCATCGACACGGTCTCGATCATCTCGCCGCCGCCCAGGAACGGCGGAAGGTCCTCAAGGAGCTCCTGGCGGCCCCAGAGCACGCCGATGCCGGTCGGGCCGACCATCTTGTGTCCGGTGAAGGCCACGAAGTCGGCCTGGAGCGCCTGCACGTCGAGCGCCATGTGCGGCGCGGCCTGCGAGGCGTCGATGCAGACCAGCGCGCCGACCTCCTGGGCGCGGCGGATGATCGCCTCGACCGGGTTGACCGTGCCCATGATGTTCGAGACCAGCGTGAAGGAGACGATCTTCGTCTTCTCGGTGATGATCTCGTCGATGTCCGACAGGTCGAGGCGGCCGTCGTCGGTGATGCCGAACCACTTCAGCTTCGCGCCCGTGCGCTGCGAGAGCAGCTGCCACGGCACGATGTTGGAGTGGTGCTCCATCTCCGTGATGACGATCTCGGTCTCGGCGTCCACGCGGTAGGGCTCGTCGGCCCAGCCCAGCATGTTCGCCACGAGGTTGAGCGACTCCGAGGCGTTCTTGGTGAAGATGACCTCGTCGCGGCTCGGCGCGTTGATGAAGGCGGCGACCTTGTCGCGGGCGCCCTCGTACAGCGCCGTGGCCTCCTCGGCGAGCACGTGGACGCCGCGGTGGACGTTGGCGTTGCTCTGCTCGTAGTACGCGTTCAGCGCGTCGAGGACCTGGCGCGGCTTCTGCGAAGTCGCCGCGTTGTCCAGGTAAACGATCTTCTTCCCGTCGTGGATCGTGCGATCCAGGATCGGGAAGTCCTTGCGGATCGCCTCGGTGTCGAGAAGGCCCGGCAGCTGTGTCACGCGACGTCCTCCTCCGAGTTCGCCCCGCTCACGGGGCCACCCTTCGTGTACTTCTCGTAGCCCTCGGCCTCGAGCTCGTCGGCGAGCTCCGGACCGCCGGACGCGACGATCCTGCCCTTGGCGAAGACGTGCACGAAGTCCGGCTTGATGTAGCGCAGGATGCGCGTGTAGTGCGTGATCAGCAGCGTGCCGACCTCGCCGCTCGCGTGGACGCGGTTGACGCCCTCGGAGACCTGGCGCAGGGCGTCGACGTCGAGGCCGGAGTCGGTCTCGTCGAGGATCGCGATCTTCGGCTTGAGGAGCTCCAGCTGGAGGATCTCGTGGCGCTTCTTCTCGCCGCCGGAGAAGCCCTCGTTGACGTTGCGCTCGGCGAAGGCCGGGTCCATCTGGAGCTGCTCCATCGCGGACTTGACCTCCTTCACCCAGGTGCGCAGCTTGGGGGCCTCGCCGCGGATCGCCGTCGCCGACGTACGCAGGAAGTTGGAGACCGAGACGCCGGGGACCTCGACCGGGTACTGCATGGCGAGGAACATGCCGGCGCGGGCGCGCTCGTCGACGGACATCTCCAGGACGTCCTCGCCGTCGAGCGTGACGGTGCCGCTGGTGATCGTGTACTTGGGGTGACCGGCGATCGAGTACGCGAGGGTGGACTTGCCGGAGCCGTTGGGGCCCATGATGGCGTGGGTCTCGCCCTGCTTCACGGTCAGGTCGACGCCCTTGAGGATCTCCTTGGTGGAGTGGTCGGCCTCGACGGAAACGTGCAGGTCGCGGATTTCAAGCGTTGCCATGGGTGTCTCAGGACTCCTGGGTGACGGAGACGAGCACATCGTCCCCTTCGATCTTGACGGGGTATACGGGGACGGGGCGCGTCGCGGGAAGGCCGGAGGGCTTGCCGGTGCGGAGGTCGAAGCTCGATCCGTGCAGCCAGCACTCGATCATGCAGTCCTCCACCTCGCCCTCCGAGAGGGAGACGTTCGCGTGCGAGCAGATGTCGTGGATCGCGAACACCTCGCCCTCGGTGCGGACGACGGACACCGGCGTGCCGTCGAGCTCCACCCGTTTCGGGGTGTCGCCCTCCAGCTCACTCAGCGCACAGGCTTTGACGAAGGCCATCAGACGGACGCCTCCAGCTCCGCGTCGATCTTGGCGAGGAGGCGCTCCTCGACGTCGGGCAGACCGATCTGCTGGACGAGCTCCGCGAAGAAGCCGCGGACGACGAGACGGCGGGCCTCACCGGCCGGGATGCCGCGCGACATGAGGTAGAAGAGCTGCTCGTCGTCGAAGCGGCCGGTCGCCGAGGCGTGGCCGGCGCCGACGATCTCGCCGGTCTCGATCTCCAGGTTGGGGACCGAGTCGACGCGCGCGCCGTCCGTGAGGACGAGGTTGCGGTTCATCTCGTACGTGTCGGTGCCCTCGGCGGCGGCCTCGATGAGGACGTCACCGATCCACACGGCATGGGCGCCCTCGCCCTGGAGCGCGCCCTTGTACACGACGTTCGACTTGCAGTGCGGCACGTTGTGGTCGACGAGGAGGCGGTGCTCCTGGTGCTGGCCCCGGTCGGTGAAGTACAGGCCGAACAGCTCGGCCTCGCCGCCGGTGCCGGCGTAGCTCACGCGCGGGTGGAGACGTACCACGTCGCCGCCGAAGGTCACCACGACCGACTTGAACGAGGCGTCGCGGCCGATCAGCGCGTTGTGCTGCGCGACGTGCACGGCCGTGTCGTCCCAGTCCTGGACGGTCACGACGGTCAGCTTCGCGCCGTCGCCGAGGACGTAGTCGACGTTGGCGGCGAGCACGGCGTCACCGGTGTGGTCGATGACGACGACAGCCTCGGCGAAGGCGCCCAGCTCCACGACCTGGTGGGAGAAGACGGTCCCGCCCTCGCCGTGCACGGCGATGCGGATCGGCTCGTCGAGGACCGTGTCCTTGGGGACGGTCACGACCGAGGCCTTCTCGAACGACGAGTACGCCTGGGCGGCGACCCGGTCCACCGGCTTGCCGGCCCTGCCCAGACGCGGGTCGTCACGGTCCACCGTCTCCTGGGTGACGCCCGCGGGGGTGGTCACCTCGACGCGGATGCCGCCGTCGGCGACCGCGGTCCCGTCGTGCAGTCCGCGCAGGCGCTCCAGCGGGGTGAACCGCCACTCCTCCTCGCGGCCGTGCGGGACGGGGAAGGCCGCCACGTCGTACGACGGAGGCGCACTCATGCGCGTGGCGACGGTGGACTCGGCGGCCACCGCGATCGAGCCGGCGGTGGTGGAGCCCACCGGTGGGGGTCCCCCCTGGACCGTAGCTTGCCGAAGGTCCTTGGGGGCGTTCTGAGCCTCAGCCATGGCTGTCGTAGTGCTCTCTCTCTGGGTCGTGAGGTAAGTCGCTGCGGGGGGGGTACGGGGCCTCAGCCGACCGAACCCTCCATCTGGAGCTCGATCAGCCGGTTGAGCTCCAGGGCGTACTCCATGGGCAGCTCCTTGGCGATCGGCTCGACGAAGCCGCGCACGATCATCGCCATGGCCTCGAACTCGGTCATGCCGCGGCTCATCAGGTAGAAGAGCTGGTCCTCGGAGACCTTGGAGACGGTCGCCTCGTGGCCCATGGACACGTCGTCCTCGCGCACGTCGACGTACGGGTACGTGTCCGAGCGGGAGATCGTGTCGACGAGCAGCGCGTCGCAGAGCACGTTCGACTTGGAGCCCGGGGCCCCCTCGCCGATCTCGATCAGACCGCGGTAGGAGGTGCGGCCACCGCCTCGCGCCACCGACTTGGAGACGATGTTGGAGGAGGTGTTCGGCGCCATGTGGACCATCTTGGCGCCGGCGTCCTGGTGCTGGCCCTCGCCCGCGAAGGCGATCGACAGGGTCTCGCCCTTGGCGTGCTCGCCCATCAGGTAGACGGCCGGGTACTTCATCGTCACCTTGGAGCCGATGTTGCCGTCGACCCACTCCATGGTCGCGCCCTCGTACGCCACGGCGCGCTTGGTGACCAGGTTGTAGACGTTGTTCGACCAGTTCTGGATCGTCGTGTAGCGGCAGCGGCCGCCCTTCTTCACGATGATCTCGACGACCGCGCTGTGCAGCGAGTCGGAGGAGTAGATCGGGGCGGTGCAGCCCTCGACGTAGTGGACGTAGGCGTCCTCGTCGACGATGATCAGCGTCCGCTCGAACTGGCCCATGTTCTCCGTGTTGATGCGGAAGTAGGCCTGGAGCGGGATGTCGACGTGCACACCCTTGGGTACGTAGATGAACGATCCGCCGGACCACACGGCCGAGTTCAGCGACGCGAACTTGTTGTCGCCGACCGGGATGACCGTGCCGAAGTACTCCTGGAAGAGCTCCGGGTGCTCCTTCAGCGCGGTGTCGGTGTCCATGAAGATGACACCCTGCTTCTCGAGCTCCTCGTTGATCTGGTGGTAGACCACTTCGGACTCGTACTGCGCGGCGACACCGGCGACCAGGCGCTGCTTCTCCGCCTCGGGGATGCCGAGCTTGTCGTACGTGTTCTTGATGTCCTCCGGCAGGTCCTCCCAGGACTCGGCCTGCTTCTCGGTGGACCGCACGAAGTACTTGATGTTGTCGAAGTCGATGCCCGACAGGTCGGAGCCCCAGCTCGGCATGGGCTTCTTGCCGAACAGCTTGAGGCCCTTGAGCCGCAGCTTCAGCATCCACTCCGGCTCGTTCTTCTTCGCCGAGATGTCGCGTACGACGTCCTCGGAGAGGCCGCGCTTGGCGGCGGCGCCGGCCGCGTCGGAGTCGGCCCAGCCGAATTCGTACGTACCCAGGCCCTCGAGTTCGGGGTGGGCAGTCTCCGTGGGGAGAGTCATGCGGGGTTCCTCCCGGCCGTACTTGCAGATGCTGAATGAGTGGTCTGTGCTGTGCCGCTACGCGGAATGAACGTCGTGCAGACCCCGTCGCCGTGGGCGATGGTGGCCAGACGCTGCACATGCGTCCCGAGGAGTTCGGAGAAGAACTCGGTCTCCGCCTCGCACAGCTGCGGATACTGCTCGGCGACATGGGCGACCGGGCAGTGGTGCTGGCAGAGCTGCTCTCCGACCGGTGCGCTGCGCGCCGTGGCAGCGTACCCGTCGTCCGACAAGGCCCTGGCAAGCGCCTCGGTCCGCTCCTCGGGGGCAGCCGCCCCGACCGCCTCGCGGTACGCCCCGGCCTGGGCGGCGAACCGCGCGCGGGCGAAGGCGGTGACCGCCGCCTCACCCTTTTCGCCGCCGCCCGCCGCCTGGGAGATCCAGTGCAGCGCGTCGGCGGCGAGCTTGTCGTAGGACTGGTCGAAGGCGTCCCTGCCGCAGTCGGTGAGTGCGAACACCTTCGCGGGCCTGCCCCGGGTCCTGGCGCCGTAGACGCGCTGCTCGCGGGGCTCGACGACGTTCTCGGCGACGAGCGAATCGAGGTGACGGCGGACGGCGGCCTGGGTGAGGCCGAGGCGCTTCGCGAGATCGGCGGCGGTGGACGGGCCGTGGTCCAGGACGGACCGCGCGATCCGGTTGCGCGTGGAGCGCTCACCGGTCGCGAGTTCCTCCTGCGGAGCCTCGCCCACGTTTTTCACAACGCCATTGTTGCGTAATTCGGAGGAGGGTGACAACCCACGTCCTGATCAAGCTCCGGTGGGGTGCATCACTTAGGTACACCTAACCTGACCTGCGGAAATGATCAGTCCGGCCTCGGCCGCGCGGTGGCACCGGGGCGCTGAACGCCTGGTCAGAGCGGGTGCTCCGGAGCCCCTCGCAGCGGGACCTGGCCCCCTCCTTAGACTTCACGTCATGAGAAGCGAGCCCGTCGTCCAGGTCACAGGACTGGTCAAGCGGTACGGAACCAAGACCGCGGTCGACGGCCTCGATCTGGAGGTCCGCGCGGGCACCGTCACCGCCGTCCTGGGCCCCAACGGAGCCGGGAAGACCACCACGGTCGAGACCTGCGAGGGCTACCGCAGGCCGGACGCCGGGACCGTACGCGTCCTCGGCCTCGACCCGGTCGCCGACGCGGCGCGGCTGCGTCCCCGGATCGGGGTGATGCTCCAGTCCGGCGGCGTGTACTCGGGCGCCAGGGCCGACGAGATGCTGCGCCACATGGCCGCCCTGCACGCCCACCCGCTGGACGTCGACGCGCTGATCGAGCGCCTCGGGCTCGGCGGTTGCGGCCGTACGACGTACCGGCGGCTCTCCGGCGGACAGCAGCAGCGGCTCGCCCTGGCGATGGCCGTCGTCGGCCGCCCCGAACTGGTCTTCCTCGACGAGCCGACCGCCGGTCTGGACCCGCAGGCCCGCCGGTCCACCTGGGACCTCGTCGGCGAGCTCCGCGAGGACGGAGTCAGCACCGTCCTCACCACCCACTTCATGGACGAGGCCGAACAGCTCGCCGACGACGTCGCGATCATCGACGCGGGCCGGGTCATCGCCCAGGGCAGCCCCGAGGAGCTGTGCCGCGGCAGCGCGGAGAACACGCTGCGCTTCACCGGGCGCCCCGGGCTCGACGTCGCGTCCCTGCTCAAGGCGCTGCCCGTGGACACCCTGGCGGCCGAGCTGACGCCCGGGACGTACCGGATCACCGGCAAGGTCGACCCCCAGCTGCTGGCCACCGTCACCTCCTGGTGCGCCCAGCACGGCGTGATGCCCAGCGGCATCTCCGTCGAGCGGCACTCCCTGGAGGACGTCTTTCTCGAGCTGACCGGTAAGGACCTCCGTTCATGAGCATCGGTACGTACACACCGCGCCCCGGGGCGGCCCCGCTGCCCCGGATGATCGCGGCGCAGACCGTCCTCGAGACGAAGATGCTGCTGCGCAACGGCGAACAGCTGCTGCTGACGGTGGTCATCCCGGCGCTGCTGCTGGTGCTGTTCTCGTCCGTCGACATCATCGACACAGGTACGGGCGAGGCCGTCGACTTCCTGGCCCCCGGCGTCCTCGCGCTCGCCGTCATGTCCACCGCATTCACCGGGCAGGCGATCGCGACCGGCTTCGAGCGCCGGTACGGCGTGCTCAAGCTGCTGGGCACCTCCCCGCTGCCCCGCTGGGCGCTGATGACGGCGAAGACCCTGTCGGTACTCGTCACCGAGGTCCTCCAGGTGGTCCTCCTCACCGCGATCGCCTTCGGCCTCGGCTGGTCCCCGCACGGCAGCCCGTTCGCCGTGTTCCTCCTCCTCGTCCTCGGCACGGCGGCCTTCTCCGGCCTCGGCCTGCTGATGGCCGGCACGCTCAGGGCCGAGGCGACACTGGCCGCCGCCAACCTGGTCTTCCTGCTGCTGCTGGTGGGCGGCGGTGTGATCGTTCCGCTCGACAAGTTCCCGGACGCGGTCCGACCGGTCCTCGGCCTGCTGCCGATCTCGGCGCTGTCGGACGGCCTGCGCGACGTGCTCCAGCACGGCGCGGCCGTTCCGTGGGGCGGCCTCGGCATCCTCGCGGCGTGGGCGGTCCTGGGACTGGGCGCGGCCGCCCGTTTCTTCCGCTGGGAGTGAGAAACGCCCCGTTCCGCACCCCCTCGTGAATTCCTGCACAAGCCCCGTCCTACGATGGTTGCCGTGTTGACCCCCCTCGCCCTCATCGCGCGGCGCTGGACGCCCACCCCCCGCACGCTCCAGCGCGCCGCGCTCGCCGCCGTCGTGATGACCGTCGTCATCATCGTCACGGGCGGCGCGGTACGGCTGACCGGTTCCGGCCTCGGCTGCGACACCTGGCCCAAGTGCACCGACGACAGTCTCTTCGCGACGCCCGCCCAGGGCATCCACGGCGCGATCGAGTTCGGCAACCGCATGCTGACGTACGTCCTGTCGGCCGCGGTCGGCTGGGCGATCGTCGCGGCCCGGTCCACGAAGCCCTGGCGGCGCGGTCTCACCCGCCTCGGCTGGCTCCAGTTCTGGATCGTGATGGGCAACGCCGTCATCGGCGGCATCACGGTCTGGGCGGGCCTCAACCCGTGGTCCGTCGCCGGTCACTTCCTCCTGGCCAACGCCCTGCTCACGGTCGCCGTGATCACCTGGCAGCGCACCCGCGAGGGCGACACCGCCCCCCGGCCGCGCGTCCCGCGCCCCGTCCGCAAGCTGTCCTGGGCGCTCCTCGTCACCTCGGGGCTGCTGATCGCCCTGGGTACGACGGTGACCGGTTCGGGCAAGCACGCCGGTGACAGCAGCGACGTGGCGCGCATGCCGTGGGACTGGATCGACGCCGCTCACGTGCACGCGGTGGCCGCCTGGGTCGTCTGCGCGCTGGCCATCGCCATGTGGTTCGTCCTGCGCGTGGTGGACGCCCCGGGCGACACCCGGGCGCGCGCCCGCGACCTGCTGGTCGTCCTGCTGGCCCAGGGCGCCGTCGGCTACGTCCAGTTCTTCACCGAGGTCCCCGAGATCCTGGTCGGCGTCCACATGCTCGGCTCGTCGCTGATGTGGATCGCGGTACTGCGGCTGGCGCTGAGCCTGCGCGAGCGCCCGCTCGAAGGCGCGGCTCCGCTGCCCGCCGCCGCTCGGCCCGGCTCATCGGTGACCGCCGCCGTCTGACGGCCGCCCCCGGCCGGGCAGCCCCCGGTCAGGCCAGCCCGTAGACGCGGCGGGCATTGCCCGCCGCGATCATCCCCGCCACCCGCTCGGCGTCCGTCCGCGACCACGCCCCGTCGCCGACCCAGCCGCCGAGCACCCTGCCCAGCGCCTCGCGGAACAGCCGGGCGCCGACGACGTGCAGCTCCGGCAGCCCCCGCGCGCCGCTGGAGAAGAGCAGCTTGCCGAAGGGCGCCAGCTCCAGGATCTCCGCGAGTACACCCGCGGCCCGCGCCCCGGTGTGGGCGAGTGCGGGCCCCAGATCGGCGTACACATGCGGGAAGGCACTCGCCAGGTGGGCGGCGTGCCGGTGGTACGGATAGCCGTGCAGCAGCACCAGGTCGGTGCCGAGGCCCGCGGTGGCGGCCGCGAAGTCTGTGAGCAGTACCGGGTCCGTGCGGTCGATGCGCAGACCGGGATCCGCGGCACCCGCGTGCAGCTGCAGGGGGAGCCCGGAGGCGACGGCGATCCACAGCAGGTGCCGCAGCACCACGGGGTCGGTCAGCCGGCCCCCGGCCCGGCGTCCGGCCAGCCAGCGCCCCGCCGCCCCGCGCACCTCGCCGGGGCCCGGCGGATGCGGCGCGAGGGCGAGTCCGTGCCGTACGCCTGCCACGGAGGTGAAGGCCACGGCGGTTCCCGCCGCGCTGTGCACGCCCTCGGCGAGGTTGACGAGGAAGTTCCCGACGGTTCCGGACGTGTCGGCGACCTGCTCGGCGAGCAGTTCCAGGCGCACGATCTCACGGGCCTGGGCCGCGCCGGCCGCCGCTGTCTCGGCGGGCCCCGTGAGGTCCCCCGGCAGCCCGGTGTCCACCAGGTAGGTGGCGATCCCGGTGCCCCTGAGCAGCCGCCTTGCGCTCTCCAGTACGCCCAGCTCCCGGCGGCGCGCGAGATAGCGCGCGGGCGGGCAGTGCGGTTCGAGGCCGAGGAGCGGCGGGCACCAGCGGCGTACGGCGAAGCCCGTCTGGGTGTCGAAGAAGGTGGTGCCGGGTGCGGGTGGCGCGGGGGTCGTGGCGAGGTGGGTCTCGAAGGTGCCGAGGCCCAGCTCCGTACGGAGCACTCCGTGGCAGTACTGGTCCACCAGGGGAGGCGTTTCGATCATCCGGGGCTCCTGTGGTGGACGTACTTCCACAGGCTCTAACGGGTGACCCCCGCGTCAGGTGTTGCTAGGCGCTGCGCGGCAGGTCGTTGGACGGGCCGCCGACCTGGATGCCGGCCATGCGGCTCCACTCGTACGGTCCCGTGCGCACCTTGGCCGCGAAGTCGCCGTCGAAGGACTCGTGGAGCGTGATCCCGGCCTTCTCGGCGGCGCTCCGCGCGACGGCGTGGGAGGGGGCCACGAGGTCGCCCCAGCCGCCGTCCCCGCCGACGAGCACGATGCGGGTGCCCATCTGTCCGAGGTACGCGAGCTGGCCCTCGGCGCCGCCGTGCCGCTTGGCGAAGGCGGTGATCTCCTTGGCGAGCTTCGCCGCCTTGCGCTCTGCCTGCTTCGTGTCTGCCATGCCCACGATGCTACCGACGGGTAGATCAGGGGTCCAGGGCAGGTTCTCTAGCGCAGGAAGGGGTCCACCGCGACGGCGACGAAGAGCAGCGAGACATAGGTGATGGACCAGTGGAACAGCCGCATCTCCTTGAGCTTGCCGCCGGTCACCCCGGACTTCGCGCGGGACTGGAGCCCGTGCGCCTCCTTGAGCCACCAGCCGCCGGACACCAGGGCGACCGTGGTGTAGAACCAGCCGGTGTAACCCAGCGGGGTCAGCAGCAGCGAGACGGCGACCATCACCCAGCTGTAGGCGACGATCTGGCGGGCCACGACCTTGTTGGAGGCGACGACGGGGAGCATCGGGACGCCCACCCGCGCGTAGTCCTCCTTCACCTTCATCGACAGCGGCCAGTAGTGCGGCGGCGTCCAGAAGAAGATGACCATGAACAGGATGACGGCGGCCCAGGACATCGAGTTGGTGACCGCGGACCAGCCGATGAGCACCGGCAGGCAGCCGGCGATGCCGCCCCAGACGATGTTCTGCGCGGTACGGCGCTTGAGGATCATCGTGTAGACGACGACGTAGAAGAGGAGGGCGCCGAGCGACAGCGCGGCGGACAGCCAGTTGACGAGGAGGCCGAACCAGAGGGTCGAGACCACGCCGAGGCCGATGCCGAAGACGAGGCATTCGCGCGGGCTGACCATGCCGGTGACCAGGGGCCGCTGCGAGGTGCGGTCCATCAGGGCGTCGATGTCGCGGTCGATGTACATGTTCAGCGCGTTGGCACCGCCGGCCGACAGGTAACCGCCGAGGCAGGTCACCAGGACCAGCCACAGGTCGGGCACACCCTGTTCGGCCAGGAACATGACCGGGACGGTGGTGATCAGCAGCAGCTCGATGATCCGAGGCTTGGTCAGCGCCACGAACGCCTTGACCCGGGCTCCGAACGGCCGGTGGCCTCCCGGGCTGGGAGTCAAGGCGACCCCTGCGGGTCGGGACTCGACGGCCGTCACGCACACCCCTGACAGAGAAATTCCAGCAAGCTCCGGACGTGAAGGCCCGGTAAAGACTTGCGCGTACCACGCCACTCTAGACGTTGCCCATACGTCGTTCTCCGCCGGGGTGGGGTCGTGTTGGGTGCGGTCTCCACCGGCCTCCCGGCAGGCTGCCCGGCCCGCCGGGAGGCGAAGAACGGGAACGCCCTGCACCCTGGGCCGTACCCGCTCTTTTGGAGGACGCAGGGCCGAAATGAGCGGGTTCTTGCGGGGGTAGGCTCGACATCGCCCGGTGCGCCTATCCAGTACCGGGATTCGACATGTGGAGAGGAGCCCTGACTCAGGGTGAGCACCAAGCCGACCACCACAGATCTCGAGTGGACCGAATTGGACCAGCGGGCTGTCGACACCGCCCGCGTCCTGGCCATGGATTCCGTACAGAAGGTCGGCAACGGCCACCCTGGTACGGCCATGAGCCTGGCCCCGGCCGCGTACGTGCTGTTCCAGAAGCTGATGCGGCACGACCCCAATGACGCGAACTGGACCGGCCGCGACCGGTTCGTTCTCTCTCCCGGTCACACCAGCCTGACGCTCTACATCCAGCTCTACATGGCCGGCTACGGCCTGGAGCTGGACGACCTGAAGGCGTTCCGTACCTGGGGCAGCCTGACGCCGGGTCACCCCGAGCACGGGCACACGACCGGGGTCGAGACCACGACCGGGCCGCTGGGCCAGGGCATCGCCAACGCCGTGGGCATGGCGATGGCCGCCCGCTACGAGCGCGGTCTGTTCGACCCGGAGGCCGCCGCCGGCGCCTCCCCGTTCGACCACACCATCTGGGCGATCGTCTCCGACGGCGACCTGGAGGAGGGCGTCTCGGCCGAGGCGTCCTCGCTCGCGGGCCACCAGAAGCTCGGAAACCTCGTCGCCCTGTACGACGACAACCACATCTCGATCGAGGGCGACACCGAGACCGCCTTCTCCGAGGACGTCCTCAAGCGGTACGAGGCGTACGGCTGGCACGTCCAGCGCATCGAGCAGAGCGCCAACGGCGACTTCGACGTCCAGGCGCTGCACGCGGCGCTGAAGGCCGCGCAGGACGAGACCGGGCGCCCGTCGCTCATCGCGGCGCGCACGATCATCGCCTGGCCCGCCCCCAACGCGCAGAACACCGAGGCCTCGCACGGCTCGGCGCTGGGCGAGGAGGAGATCGCGGCCACCAAGCGCGTGCTGGGCTTCGACCCCGAGCAGCACTTCCAGGTCGACGAGGACGTCTTCGCGCACGTGCGCAAGGCGGCCGAGCGCGGCCGTGAGGCGCACGCCGCCTGGGACAAGCAGTTCCAGGAGTGGCGCAACGCCAACGCCGAGCGCGCCGCCACGTTCGACCGCATCGCCGCGGGCGAGCTGCCCGAGGGCTGGGAGAAGTCGGTCCCGGTCTTCGAGGCCGGCAAGGCCGTGGCGACCCGCGCCGCGTCCGGCAAGGTCCTCCAGGCGCTCGGCGGTGTCATCCCCGAGCTGTGGGGCGGCTCCGCCGACCTCGCCGGCTCGAACAATACGACGATCGACAAGACGTCGTCGTTCCTGCCGGCCGGCAACCCGCTGCCGGAGGCCGACCCGTACGGCCGTACGGTCCACTTCGGCATCCGCGAGCACGCCATGGGCTCGACGATGAACGGCATCGCGCTGCACGGCAACACGCGCGTCTACGGCGGCACCTTCCTGGTGTTCTCCGACTACATGCGCCCCGCCGTCCGCCTCGCCGCGCTGATGAAGCTGCCGGTCACCTACGTGTGGACGCACGACTCCATCGGTCTGGGCGAGGACGGCCCGACGCACCAGCCGGTCGAGCACATGGCCGCGCTGCGCGCCATCCCGGGCCTGAACATGGTCCGCCCGGCCGACGCCAACGAGACCGCGATCGCCTGGCGCGAGATCCTGCGGCGCAACGACGCCCCGCACGGTCTGGCGCTGACCCGTCAGGGCGTGCCGACGTACGAGTGCAACGAGGACGCCGCGCGCGGCGGATACGTGCTCTTCGAGGCCGAGGGCGGCGCCCCGCAGGTCGTTCTGATCGGCACCGGCTCCGAGGTCCAGCTCGCCGTCGAGGCCCGCGAGCAGCTCCAGGCCGCCGGCATTCCGACCCGTGTGGTCTCCATGCCGTCGATCGAGTGGTTCGAGGAGCAGGACCAGGGGTACCGCGACAGCGTGCTGCCGCCGTCCGTCAAGGCCCGGGTAGCGGTCGAGGCGGGCATCGCCCTGACCTGGTACCGCTACGTCGGCGAGGCCGGCCGCATCGTCTCGCTGGAGCACTTCGGCGCTTCCGCGGACGCCAAGGTGCTCTTCCGGGAGTTCGGCCTGACCGCGGACGCGGTCACGGCCGCGGCCCGGGAATCGCTGGCTGCCGCCACCCGCTGACGCCGGTACAACGACAAGTAGGAGATGCAATTCTCATGACAGACGCACTCAAGCGCCTCTCCGACGAAGGCGTGGCGGTCTGGCTCGACGACCTTTCGCGCAAGCGGATCACGTCCGGCAACCTCGCCGAGCTGATCGACCAGCAGCACGTCGTGGGCGTCACCACCAACCCGTCGATCTTCCAGAAGGCGATCTCGCAGGGCGACGGTTACGACCAGCAGCTCAGCGACCTGGCCGCCCGCGAGGTCACGGTCGAAGAAGCCATCCGCATGATCACGACGGCTGACGTGAGGGACGCCGCCGACATCCTGCGGCCGGTCTTCGACGCGACCGGCGGCCAGGACGGCCGCGTGTCGATCGAGGTCGACCCGCGCCTGGCGCACAACACCAAGGCGACGACGGCCGAGGCCAGGCAGCTCGCCTGGCTGGTGGACCGTCCGAACACCCTGATCAAGATCCCCGCCACCGAGGCGGGCATCCCGGCGATCGCCGAGACCATCGGTCTGGGCATCAGCGTCAACGTGACGCTGATCTTCTCGCTGGAGCGCTACCGCAAGGTCATGGACGCCTACCTGACCGGTCTGGAGAAGGCGAAGGCCGCGGGCCTGGACCTCTCCCAGATCCACTCGGTGGCCTCGTTCTTCGTGTCCCGCGTGGACACCGAGATCGACAAGCGTCTCGACGGCATCGGCACGGACGAGGCCAAGGCGCTCAAGGGCAAGGCCGCCCTCGCCAACGCCCGTCTGGCGTACCAGGCGTACGAGGAGGTCTTCTCCTCGGACCGCTGGGCCGCTCTGGACCGGGCCGGCGCCAACAAGCAGCGTCCGCTGTGGGCCTCGACCGGCGTCAAGGACCCGGCCTACAAGGACACGCTGTACGTCGAGGACCTCGTCGCCCCCGGCACGGTGAACACCATGCCCGAGGCGACGCTGGAGGCGACCGCCGACCACGGCAACATCACGGGCAACACGGTCGCGGGCACCTACGAGCAGGCGCGCGCCGAGCTCGACGCCGTCGAGAAGCTCGGGATCGCCTACGACGACGTGGTGCGGCTGCTCGAAGACGAGGGCGTCGACAAGTTCGAGGCGTCCTGGAACGACCTGCTCAAGTCGACCGAGGCGGAGCTCAAGCGCCTCGCCCCTTCGGAGGCCTAAAAATTGTCCAGCAGCAATCCGCTGCGTGACGCTCAGGACCGACGGCTCCCGCGTATCGCGGGGCCGTCGGGCCTGGTCATCTTTGGCGTCACGGGCGATTTGTCCCGTAAAAAGCTGATGCCCGCCGTGTACGACCTGGCCAATCGCGGCCTGCTGCCACCGGGTTTCTCCCTCATCGGCTTCGCCCGGCGCGACTGGGAGAACGAGGACTTCACCCAGATCGTCCACGACGCCGTCAAGGAACACGCCCGCACGCCCTTCCGCGAGGAAGTCTGGCAGCAGCTGATCCAGGGCATGCGCTTCGTCCAGGGCGACTTCGACGACGACGCCGCGTTCGAGACGCTCAAGTCCACCATTCAGGAACTCGACAAGGCGCAGGGCACCGGCGGCAACTTCGCCTTCTACCTGTCCGTGCCCCCGAAGTTCTTCCCCAAGGTCGTCCAGCAGCTCAAGAAGCACGGCCTGGCCGACCAGAGGGAAGGCTCCTGGCGGCGGGCCGTCATCGAGAAGCCCTTCGGCCACGACCTGGCCTCCGCGCAGGAGCTGAACCGGATCGTCCACGAGGTCTTCCCGGCCAACGAGGTCTTCCGGATCGACCACTACCTGGGCAAGGAAACGGTCCAGAACATCATGGCGCTGCGCTTCGCCAACCAGATGTTCGAGCCGCTGTGGAACCGGTCGTACGTCGACCACGTCCAGATCACGATGGCCGAGGACATCGGCATCGGCGGCCGCGCCGGCTACTACGACGGCATCGGCGCCGCCCGCGACGTCATCCAGAACCACCTCCTCCAGCTGCTCGCGCTGACCGCCATGGAGGAGCCCGCCTCCTTCGAGGCGGACGCGCTGGTCGCCGAGAAGACCAAGGTGCTCGGCGCCGTCAAGCTCCCCAAGGACCTGGGCCGGGAGACCGTACGCGGACAGTACGCGGCGGGCTGGCAGGGCGGCGCGAAGGCCGTCGGCTACCTCCAGGAAGAGGGCATCGACCCCAAGTCGAAGACCGACACCTACGCCGCGATCAAACTGGAGATCGACAACCGCCGCTGGGCGGGCGTCCCGTTCTACCTCCGTACCGGCAAGCGCCTCGGCCGCCGCGTCACCGAGATCGCGGTCGTCTTCCAGCGCGCCCCGCACTCCCCCTTCGACCAGACGGCCACGGAAGAGCTGGGGCAGAACGCCCTGGTCATCCGCGTCCAGCCGGACGAGGGCGTCACGGTCCGTTTCGGCTCCAAGGTCCCGGGCACCTCGATGGAGGTGCGGGACGTGTCGATGGACTTCGCGTACGGCGAGTCCTTCACCGAGTCCAGCCCCGAGGCGTACGAGCGCCTGATCCTGGACGTCCTGCTCGGCGACGCCAACCTCTTCCCGCGTCTGGAGGAGGTCGAGCAGTCCTGGCGCATCCTCGACCCGATCGAGGAGTACTGGGACACCCACGGCAAGCCCGCGCAGTACCCGGCCGGTACCTGGGGCCCGGTCGAGGCGGACGAAATGCTCGCACGAGACGGACGGAGCTGGCGTCGGCCATGAAAATCGACCTGACGGACACCACGTCCAGCAAGATCAACAAGGCTCTCGTCCAGGGCCGCCGCGCCATCGGCACGCCGGCCGTGGGCATGGTCCTCACGCTGGTCATCGTCACCGACGAGGAGAACGCGTACGACGCGCTCAAGGCGGCCAACGAGGCCTCCCGCGAGCACCCTTCGCGCACCCTCGTCGTCATCAAGCGGGTCTCGCGCTCGCCGCGCGACCGCGCCAAGGCGCGCCTCGACGCCGAGGTGCGGGTGGGCACCGCGGCGGGCACCGGCGAGACGGTGATCCTGCGGCTGTACGGCGAGGTCATCGACCACGCGCAGTCGGTGGTACTGCCGCTGCTGCTGCCGGACGCGCCCGTCGTGGTGTGGTGGGCGGCCAACGCGCCGCTCGACCCGGCGAACGACCCGCTCGGCGCGCTCGCGCAGCGTCGCGTCACGGACACGTACGCCGCCGAGCACCCGGTCGATGAGCTGAGGGCGCGCGCCGAGGCCTACACACCGGGCGACACCGACCTGTCGTGGACGCGCATCACGCCGTGGCGCTCGATGCTCGCGGCCGCGCTGGACCAGGTGGAGTGCGAGGTCACCTCGGTGGAGGTGGAGGGCGAGGAGTTCAACCCGAGCGTGGAACTGCTCGGCATGTGGCTCGCCGACCGGCTCCACGTACCCGTGAAGCGTTCGGTGTCTTCCGGCCCGGGCCTGACCGGCGTACAGATGGAGACCAACTGCGGCCCGATCAAGCTCGACCGGGCGGACGGCTCGCTGGCCTCCCTGTCCATCGAGGGGCAGCCGGACCGCGCGGTGGCGCTCAAGCGGCGGGAGACCTCCGAGCTGATCGCCGAGGAACTGCGCAGGCTGGACCCGGACGACACGTACGCGTCGACGCTGAGGTTCGGTGTCGACCGGCTCGGTGAGGGGGCGAAGGGCAAGGCGGCCTCGCCGGCGGCGGAAGCGGACGAGCCCGCCGCCACCAAGCCCGCGAAGAAGTCGGCGCCGTCCTCGGCCCCGGCTTCCTCCTCGGCCTCCAAGAAGGCGGCGTCGAAGTGAGGGCACCTCAGCTCGTCGTCCACCACGACAAGGAGCTGATGGCGCAGGCCGCGGCGGCGCGGCTGATCACGAAGGTCGTGGACGCCCAGACCTCGCGCGGCTCGGCGTCGGTGGTGCTGACGGGCGGCCGCAACGGCAACGGCCTGCTGGCCGCGCTCGCCTCGGCCCCGGCCAGGGACGCGATCGACTGGTCGCGTCTGGACCTGTGGTGGGGCGACGAGCGCTTCCTCCCCGCCGGGGACCCGGAGCGCAACCACACCCAGGCGTGCGAGGCACTGCTGGACGCGGTGCCGCTGGACCCCGCCCGGGTCCACCCGATGCCGGCTTCGGACGGCCGGTTCGGGGCGGACGTGGACGCGGCGGCCGCTGCGTACGCCGCCGAACTGGCCGCGGCGGCGGGGCCCGAGGACCACGGCCCCGTCCCGGCGTTCGACGTCCTGATGCTGGGCGTGGGTCCCGACACGCACGTGGCGTCGCTCTTCCCGGAGCTCCCGGCGGTCCGTGAGACGGACCGTACGGTGGTGGGCGTCCACGGCGCCCCCAAGCCGCCGCCCACCCGCATCACCCTCACGCTGCCCGCGATCCGCGCGGCGCGCGAGGTGTGGCTGCTGGCGGCGGGCGAGGACAAGGCGAAGGCCGCGGTCGTCGCGCTGTCGGGCGCCGGGGAGATCCAGGCCCCGGCGGCGGGCGCGTACGGCCGCCGCCGGACGCTGTGGCTCCTGGACGACGCGGCGGCCTCCCAGCTCCCGCGCGACCTCTACCCGCCGGCTTCGGCCTGATCCGCCGCTGCGGCCCGGTTCGCCCTCGGGCGGCCGGGCCGCAGCTTTTCTCCCGTGTCCGCCCCTTCCCGGAGCGGGGGCGGCCCCCGGTGCCCGGACGCCCTGCGGGTGTTGTCCTCAATCGCCGGACGGCATGGGATTCCGGTTCCCGGGGCGGCGCCCCGGACCGGGAGGGGGCGGGCACGGGGAAAACTCCGCGCAGCGGACCCTGCCGCCCGGCCTCCGCTACCCCGGCCGCTCCAGGAACGGCTCCAGCAGTCCCGGCACCGCCGCCTCCGCGAAGGCCAGCGCCTCCGGTTCCCGCGCGTCGTAGACCGAGTAAGCCCCCGCTCCCGCCGCGGTGGTCGCCGTCAGCGTGATCAGGCCGGCCCGGCGCTGGAAGTACGACTGCTTCACCGTCCACCCGACGACTCCGCCCCGCTGGAGCGCGACCGTCGTACGCCGCACCGTTCCCGACCGCGCCACCAGGTAGCCACCGCTGATGGCGTGCCCGAGGCTGCGGTACGCGTCCAGTGCCAGGAGCACCGCGAGCGGCAGCAGCACCACCGCGCACGCCCCGGCGGCGTACAGCAGCAGGACGTCGGTCAGCACCGCGCCGAGGACGGCGAGGGCGAGCACCGGGACCAGTGCCGCGCCCACCGCCCAGCGCAGCCGGCGCGTACGGGCGGCCGGCGGGTGCGGCGTGAGGCCGGCCGCGCCCGTCGGTGAGACGGCCTCGCGCAGGACGTACGCCGCCACCCGCTCCGCGGTGGCCCGGGGCGCGGCCGGCAGCAGCGTCTTGTGGTCGGCGTGCCGGCTGTCCACGTCCGCCGCCAGCCCGGTGGCGACCGCGTCCACCCGCGCCGCCCCCAGCGTCCGCACCCCGAGCGGCTCGACGAGCTCCACACCGCGCAGCCTGCGCTCCTCGATGGAGATCGACCGCGTGGTGAACAGGCCGCGGCGGACCCGCAGCGTGCCTCCCGGCTCGCGCTCCAGCCGGTAGTTCCACCACATCTCGACCCACAGGCCGAGCGCCCCCACGACCCCCGCCGCACACGCTCCGGCGACGAGCACCACGACCATCCAGACGACCGGCGTGTCGTGGAACCGGTCCCGCACCCACTCGATCACCTCCCCCTGCGCGCCGAACCATTCGCTGACCTGCATCAGTCCGCCGGCCGCCGCGCCGCCCAGTGCGGGGGCGACGAAGGAGAGCGGGGCGTACCGGATCCACGCGGGGTCGATCGTGGCCAGTTCACCCTCCCGGTGGGGGCCGGGGCCCGCGGTGGTCCCGCGGTACAGCAGTTCCCTGCGCAGCCGTTCGCCCTCCTCCCGCGTCACCGGCTCGAGTTCGAGCGTGGACTCGCCTCCGCCGGTGTTCTCACCGGTGCCGATACGGACCTTCACGAGGCCGAGGACCCGCAGCAGCACATTGGCCGTCAGGTCGACGCTGCGGATGCGCTCACGGGCCAGCGAGCGGCGCTTGACCAGCAGCAGGCCCGTGTGGAGTTCGGCGCGCTCGGCGCCGATGCGGTACCGCGTCCTGCGCCAGCGCACGTAGTCGAGCGCGGTGCCGCCCGCGATCAGCAGGACGGCTCCGGTCCCCACCCAGGCGAACGCCTGCCCCACCGGCCTGCTCCCCGCCAGCCCGAGGAAGGCCGGCACTCCGGCGCCCACCGCGATGCCCGCCATGACCAGCGCGGCGGCCAGGACGGTGCGCGGGGCCAGTCGCCGCCAGCCGCCGCTCGGCCGCGCCCCATCTCCGGGGGCACCTCCCGGGGCGCTCACGTCGCGTCCCCGGGGGTGGCCCGCGTCATCAGGGTCAGCCGCTCCGCCAGCTCCGCGGCGAGCTCGTGGTCGAGCCCCTCGATCTTCACCGCGCCCTTGGAGGACGCGGTGGTGACGATGACCGTGGCGAGTCTGAACGCCTGTTCCAGCGGCCCGCGCACGGTGTCCACGGTCTGGATCCGCGACATCGGCGCGATCCGCCATTCCTGCCAGAAGAAGCCGGTACGCACGTACACCGCGTCGCCGGTGACTTCCCAGCGGTGCACCCGGAACCACCACAGCGGCAGGAACACCGCGGTGGCCGTGCCGAGCACCGCGAGCACGCCGGCGGACAGCAGCAGCCACGGCCGTGCGGGCACGACGAGCGTGCCCAGCACGGCCAGTACCGCCACCGGGACCGCGGTCAGCAGCAGCCACTGCGTCCGCCACCAGCCGATGACCCGCCGGTCGAGCGTGTTGTTCGGCGGCCTGAGCCGCGCACTCCCCGTCCCCCCGTCCATCGGCCCCGTCTCCCGTCCGTCGGCCGGTCAGCGACCGCGCAGGGTGCGGTACTCGGCGGCCAGGGTCGCGGTCGAGCTGTCCAGCTGCTCGCCGCCTGTGCCTTCCGTCAGGACCGGCTCGATCTTCTTGGCGAGGACCTTGCCGAGTTCGACGCCCCACTGGTCGAACGAGTCGATGTTCCAGATGGCTCCCTGGACGAACACCTTGTGCTCGTACAGCGCGATCAACTGGCCCAGCACGGACGGGGTGAGCTCGTCCGCGAGGATCGTCGTCGTCGGGTGGTTGCCGCGGAACGTCTTGTGCGGCACCAGTTCCTCGGCCACGCCTTCCGCCCGCACCTCCTCGGGTGTCCTGCCGAAGGCCAGTGCCTGCGTCTGGGCGAAGAAGTTCGCCATGAGCAGGTCGTGCTGCGCCTCCAGGCCCGGCATCAGATCGGCGACCGGCCTGGCGAAGCCGATGAAGTCGGCCGGGATCATCTTCGTGCCCTGGTGCAGCAACTGGTAGTACGCATGCTGCCCGTTGGTGCCCGGCGTGCCCCACACCACCGGTCCCGTCTGCCAGTCGACCGGGTTGCCCTCACGGTCCACGGACTTGCCGTTGGACTCCATGTCGAGCTGCTGGAGGTACGCCGTGAACTTCGACAGGTAGTGGCTGTACGGGAGGACGGCGTGCGCCTGCGCGTCGAAGAACTCCCCGTACCAGACGCCCAGCAGACCGAGCAGCAGCGGCGCGTTCTCCTCGGCCGGCGCGGTACGGAAATGCTCGTCGACCAGGTGGAAGCCGTCGAGCATCTCACGGAAGCGGCCGGGCCCGATGGCGATCATCAGGGACAGGCCGATGGCCGAGTCGTACGAGTACCGCCCGCCGACCCAGTCCCAGAACTCGAACATGTTGGCCGTGTCGATGCCGAAGTCCGCGACCTTCTCGGCGTTCGTGGACAGCGCCACGAAGTGCTTGGCGACGGCGCCGCTGTCCGCGCGGAGGTTCGTCAGCAGCCAGTCGCGCGCCGACGTGGCGTTGGTGATGGTCTCGATCGTGGTGAAGGTCTTGGACGCGATGACGAACAGCGTCTCGGCCGGGTCCAGGTCCCGCACGGCCTCGTGCAGATCGGCTCCGTCGACGTTCGACACGAAGCGGACCGTGAGATCCCGGTCGGTGAAGGAGCGCAGCGCCTCGTACGCCATGGCGGGACCGAGGTCGGAACCGCCGATGCCGATGTTGACGACGTTCTTGATGCGCTTGCCGGTGTGGCCGGTCCACTCCCCCGACCTGATCCGGTCGGCGAAGCCGGCCATCTTGTCGAGCACCGCGTGGACGGCGGGGACGACGTTCTCCCCGTCGACCTCGATCACCGCGTCGCGCGGCGCGCGCAGGGCGGTGTGCAGCACCGCGCGGTCCTCCGTGGTGTTGATCTTCTCGCCGCGGAACATCGCGTCCCGCAGCTCGGCGACCCCGGCTCCGCGGGCCAGGTCGCGCAACAGCCCCAGCGTCTCGTCCGTCACCAGGTGCTTGGAGTAGTCGAGGTAGAGGTCCCCGACCTTGACGGTGTATCCGGCACCGCGCCCGGAATCGGCGGCGAACAGTTCGCGCAGATGCGTCTGGCCCAGCTGCTCGCGGTGCTTCGCGAGAGCGGTCCACTCGGGCATCCGGTTGAGCCTGGTACGGCTTTCTGCGTTCATCTCGGACATCAGCCCACTTCTTCTCGTACCTGCGTGCATGCCCCGCTGCTCCTCCAACCTAATTGATCAGGGCGGCCAGCGATGCTGTGGCCGCCGCGAAGAGCGCCGCCGCCAGCAGGGCGGGGGTGTTCAGACCCCAGGCGGAGGCGGCCGCACCGCCCAGCAGTGCGCCGAGCGGCGCGCCGGCGACCGCGAGCGTACGGAAGGCCGAACCGATCCTTCCCAGCATGGCCTCCGGGCTGCGCTCCTGCATCAGCGTCACCTGGTTGGTGTTCCACACCAGCCCCATGAGTCCGAACAGCGCCATCGCCGTGACCGTCACCCACAGCTCGCGGACGAGTCCCAGCGCCGCCAGGCAGCAGATCTGCACGGCTCCGGCCACGAACACACTGCGTACCCGCCCGATCCGCCGGGAGAGCCGGCCGGCCAGCAGCCCGCCCGCCACACTGCCCACGCCGTACGCCGTGATGGCCGCCGCGTAACCGCCGTGTCCGGCGCCGAGCCAGCCGGTGACCTGGAGGACCAGGGTGGCGATGAGCGCGGCCATGCCGATGTTGCACAGCGTGGTGGCGACGCAGAGCCCGCGCAGCACGCGGTCACGCCACAGGGCCCGCAGCCCCTGCGCGATGTCCCCGCGCAGCGTGCTGCCCGGGGGTCTCGGTGCCCGCTCCGGCGCCGTCACCCGCAGCGAGGCGATCAGCACGGCCCCCAGGACGTATGTCGCGGCGTCCGCGGCGTACGGCACGGCCGCGCCCGCCAGCAGCAGCACCGGCACCAGCGGGGCGGCCAGGAAGCCTCCCGCGATCTGCTGTCCGGTCAGCAGCCGGGCGTTGGCGCTGCCCAGGGCGGCCTTGGGCACCAGCGAGGGCAGCAGGGCCGTGGCGGCGTTGTCGAAGAGGGTCTGGAGGGTGGTGAGCGCGAAGGCGAGCGCGACGAGCAGCGCGATCGAGGCGTGGCCGAGGGCGACCGCCACCGCGAAGGCGGCCATCAGCGCGGCCCGCACCAGGTCCACGGCCCACATCGCCCGTCGCTGGTCCACCCGGTCCGCCACCGCTCCGCCCAGCAGTCCGAACAGCAGCCACGGCAGGTAACCGCACGCCGTCACCAGCGCCACCAGCACGGGGTCGGACGTCAGCGAGGCTGCCAGCAGCGGCATCGCGGCCGTACGCAGCGAATCGCCGAACTTCGAGACGACAGCCGCGGTCCACAGCCGGCCGAACCCCCCGCGCCAGGCCGGGGCCCGCGCCTCTTCCACCGCCGGTTGCGCGGCCGCGGCCTCGTTCGTCGTCACAACTCCCCCTTCCGTTCCCGTGATTCAAGGACCGTAGAGGGTGCCACTGACAACCGGCCCGGGGAAGCAGTCCGGGGAAGCAGTCCGGCCGGGCACCCGAAGGTGTCCGGCCGGATCGCAATTCCTAGATCTCGCCCCGCAGTTTCGCGAGCGCCTCGGCGAGAATCGCCTCACCGTCCGCGTCGCTGCGCCGTTCCCGTACGTACGCGAGATGCGTTTTGTACGGTTCCGTGCGCGGCGGGGCCGGCGGGTTGTCCCGGTCCTGTCCGGCCGGGAACCCGCAGCGCGGGCAGTCCCACGTGTCCGGAACCTGAGCGTCATGGGCGAAGCTCGGCTGTGTCTCGTGCCCGTTGGAGCACCAGAAGGAGAGGCGGAGACGGGGTGCGGACTCGCCGCGCTCGGCCTCACCCATCGGCCCCGCTCCGACCCGGCTTCCCCGGATCGCGTTGCCACTTGCCACGGTCGTAACTCCCTGCGTGATGGTGCTGCGCTGCATCAATCAGCGGCTACCGCCGCGGAGTCGTCAAACAGCTCAGCTGCGAGCGCCCCACTCTACGCAGGGCCCAACGCGCGTCCAGGGACTGAAGTTGCGCCCCCGCCCCGCGAACGCGAGCCGCCGGGTCCATGATAGGCCGCGCTCCCGTCTGCGTACCGGACTACGGGTCAGGTGTCCAGCTTCATCAGCAGACCGAGCACGATGATGCAGGCAAACCAGATCAGGCCGATTACCACCGTGATGCGGTCGAGGTTGCGCTCGGCGACCGAGGACCCACCGACGGACGACTGCATGCCGCCACCGAACATGTCGGAGAGACCGCCGCCCTTCCCCTTGTGCATCAGAACCAGCAGCATCAGCAGCAGGCTGAAGACGATCAGGGCGATCGAGAACCCCATAACCACGGCTGGACCAACTTCCTCGGACTTCGGACTTCGGAGACGGACAACGGGGGCCGGACGGCTGTTGCGTAACAGCCCCGGCCCCCGCCAGGGTACGACGGATCGGCTCTACGGCCTACTCACTGGTCGCGGAACCGAATGATCTTGACGAACTCGTCTGCGTCCAGCGCCGCGCCGCCCACCAGGGCCCCGTCGACATCCGGCTGCGCCATGATCGCGGCGACGTTCCCGGACTTGACCGAGCCGCCGTACTGGATGCGGACCTTGTCGGCCAGCTCCTGCGAGTACAGCTCCGCGAGACGGCCGCGGATCGCTCCGCAGACCTCCTGCGCGTCCTCGGGGGTGGCGACCTCGCCGGTGCCGATGGCCCACACCGGCTCGTACGCGATCACGACGGACTCGGCCTGCTCGGCCGGGATGTCCTCGAGGCCGCCGTCGAGCTGGGCGAGCGTGTGCGCGACCTGGTTGCCCGCCTTGCGGACGTCGAGGCCCTCGCCGACGCACAGGATCGGGGTCAGGCCGTGCTTGTACGCGGCCTTCACCTTGGCGTTGCAGACCTCGTCGGTCTCGTTGTGGTACTGCCGGCGCTCGGAGTGCCCGACGGCGACGTACGCGCACTTGAGCTTGGCGAGCAGCACTCCCGAGATCTCACCGGTGTACGCGCCGGAGTCGTGCGCCGAGATGTCCTGGGCGCCGTATTTGATCTTGAGCTTGTCGGCGTCCACCAGCGTCTGCACGGACCGCAGGTCGGTGAAGGGGGGCAGGACCGCGACCTCTACGGAGTCGTAGTCCTTGTCGGTGAGCGCGAAGGCGAGCTTCTGGACGTGCGCGATGGCCTCGAGGTGGTTGAGGTTCATCTTCCAGTTGCCCGCCATCAGCGGGGTGCGGCCTTGGCCGATAACAGTCATTGAGGGTCAGTCCTCCAGTGCGGCGAGACCGGGAAGCGTCTTGCCCTCGAGGTATTCGAGGCTGGCGCCGCCACCGGTCGAGATGTGGCCGAATGCGTTCTCGTCGAAGCCCAGGATGCGGACGGCGGCGGCGGAGTCGCCACCACCGACCACCGTGAAGGCGGGGCTGTCGACGAGGGCCTGGGCGACCGCCTTGGTGCCCTCGGCGTAGTCGGGGTGCTCGAAGACGCCCATCGGGCCGTTCCAGAAGACGGTGGCCGCGTCGGCGAGCTTCGATGCGTACAGCTTGCGGGTCTCGGGACCGATGTCCAGACCCTCCTGGTCGGCCGGGATGGCGTCCGCGGCGACCGTCGTGGGGTTGGCCGGAGCCTTCGTCTTGAGGTCCGGGAACTCCGCGGAGACCAGGACGTCGACGGGGAGCACGAACTCCACGCCCTTGGCCTCGGCGCGCTCCAGGTACTCCAGGACCGTCGGGACCTGGTCCTCCTGGAGCAGCGAGATGCCGACCTCGTGGCCCTGGGCCTTGAGGAAGGTGTACGCCATGCCACCGCCGACCAGGATGCGGTCGGCCTTCTCCAGCAGGTGGTCGATCACGCCGAGCTTGTCGGAGACCTTGGCGCCGCCGAGGACCACGACGTACGGCCGCTCGACGTCCTCCGTCAGCTTCTTCAGGACGCCGACCTCGGTGGCGATGAGGCCGCCGGCGACGTGCGGGAGGCGGGCCGGAAGGTCGTAGACCGAGGCGTGCTTGCGGTGCACGGCGCCGAAGCCGTCGCCGACGTACACATCGGCGAGCTCGGCCAGCCGGTCCGCGAAGGCTCCGCGCTCGGCGTCGTCCTTCGAGGTCTCGCCGGCGTTGAAGCGGAGGTTCTCGATGACGGCGACCTTGCCGTTGCCGAGGCCCGCGACGACGGCCTCGGCGGACTCGCCGACCGTGTCGGTCGCGAAGGCGACCTCGGTACCGAGGAGTTCACCGAGGCGCGCGGCGGCGGGGGCGAGCGAGAAGGCCGGCTCCGGGGCGCCCTTGGGGCGGCCCAGGTGCGAGGCGACGACGACGCGGGCGCCCGCGGCGGCGAGCTTCTCGATCGTCGGCTGGACGGCCCGGATGCGGCCGTCGTCGGTGATGGTGGTGCCGTCGAGCGGCACGTTGAGGTCGGCGCGGACGAATACCCGCTTGCCCTCGACCCCTTCGGCGAGAAGTTCGTCGATCGTCTTCATCTGTTACTGGACTCCTTGGGAGACAAGACACGTGACAGGGCCCGGCCAGCGCCGCGTTGCGCTGGCCGAGCCCTGTGCTCACATCGAGGTGCCTGCCGGACGGGTCAGAGCTGGCTGCCGACGAAGACCGTGAGGTCGACGAGGCGGTTGGAGTAGCCCCACTCGTTGTCGTACCAGCCGATGACCTTGACCTGGGTGCCCTCGGCCATGGTCAGCGAGGAGTCGAAGGTGCAGGACGCCGGCTCGTTGACGATGTCGGAGGACACGATCGGGTCGACCGTGTACTCGATGATGCCCTTGAGCTCGCCCTCGGCGGCCTTCTGGAAGGCCGCGTTGATCTCGTCCTTGGTGACCTCGCGCTCCAGCGTGATGACCAGGTCGGTGACCGAGCCGGTCGGGACCGGGACGCGCATCGCGATGCCGTCGAGCTTGCCCTTGAGCTGCGGGAGGACCAGCGCGGTGGCCTTGGCGGCACCCGTGGTGGTCGGGATGATGTTCTCGGCGGCGGCGCGTGCGCGACGCAGGTCGGAGTGGGGGAAGTCCAGGATGCGCTGATCGTTGGTGTACGCGTGCACCGTCGTCATCAGGCCCTTGACGATGCCGAAGTTCTCGTCGAGAACCTTGGCCATCGGCGCCACGCAGTTGGTGGTGCAGGAGGCGTTGGAGATGACGTGGTGGTTGGCCGCGTCGTACTTGTCCTGGTTGACGCCCATCACGATGGTGATGTCCTCGTCCTTGGCCGGAGCCGAGATGAGGACCTTCTTCGCACCACCTGCGAGGTGCTTCTCGGCATCGGCCTTCTTGGTGAAGATGCCGGTGGACTCGATCACGACGTCGACGCCGAGCTCGCCCCACGGGATGTCCGCCGGGTTGCGCTCGGACAGCACCTTGATGGTGTGGCCGTCGACGGTGATGGTGTCCGCCGTGTGCGACACCTCGGCCCTGAGGCGGCCGAGAATGGTGTCGTACTTCAGAAGGTGTGCCGTGGTCGCAGTGTCACCCAGGTCGTTGACAGCCACGATCTCGATGTCCGCACCCTGCTCCAGCAGCGCCCGGAAGTAGTTGCGCCCGATGCGGCCGAAGCCGTTGATGCCTACGCGGATCGTCACGAAACCGATCTCCTCGTTGGTACGCCGGGTTTCGACGCCGGCGAGATGTATGGGATGTCCCCGACCGCTTCCGACCCTACCTCTACGTGGCGCTGTGGGTGACATCGAGCGGACCCGGACGCGGCCCGGCGGTCCGTACTCCCCAGTAGGAGTACGGACCGCCGGGACCTGCGGTCCTTCCGGGACCGGTTACGCAGAGTCAGCGCACAACCGTTGCGGGGTCAGCGCCGCAGCGAAGCCAGCGCCTTGCCCAGCAGCGCGTTCCGCTCCGCGGCGTCCGGCACGTGCTCCAGGCCGAACCCGAACAGAACGGTGTCACGCGTAGTGACTGCTGCATGGGACTTGAACAGCTCTCCCGACCGGGCCCAGTCGCCCCCGACAGCCGGACTTCCGGCCGGGGCCCCGGGAACCGTCCAGGCGCCGAGCGAGGTCTCGAAGCCCTCGCTCTCCCTGTCGGCCCCGCCGACGGCCAGCCGCGCGTCGTCCACGAAGACGCCGCGGCCGCCGCTGCCGGGGTCGGTGATGGAGCTGAGCGCCAGCTCGACCTTCTTGCCCGCGTAGGCGCTGAGGTCGAAGGAGACCTGCTTCCAGCCGCCGGACGAGCCGGTGAGGCTGTTCCAGGCACCGGTGGTGCCGGTCGCCCTGCAGCCGCCCGCCTCCAGGGTGAGGTAGTGCCGCAGGAAGGGGTGTCCGTTGATGAAGTAGCCCTGCTCGCACTCGGCCGGGACGGTCGTCCTGGTGGCGCCGCCCGCCTCGGGGAGCGTCGTCCAGTCCTCGGCGCCCTCGGTGTGCGCCTCCAGGACCGCGTGGTCGTAGGCGTCCTCGGTGTTCCAGTTGAGGGCGAGACGCAGCTGCGGCTTGTCGGCGGCGCTCACCGCGGTGAGGTCGACCGTACGGGCGAGGCGCTTCCAGTCGCCGTCCTCGTGCGCGGCGGCCGCCATCCACTGGCCCGTGTGCGGGGCGTACGGGTTGGTGATTCCGGCGTACCGGCCCGCCTGCGCGCTCCGGAACTGCGGGAACCGCTCCGCCGGCAGCGTGTCCGAGGTGACGGTGTACGCGCCCGCCGCGTCCAGCGGGTTTCCGGGCGCTCCCGTGAGCGGGCCGGCCGTTCCCGCGAGCGGTCCCGCGCCGGTGAATCCGGTGGCACCGCCGGCGTTCGTACGCCCGTAGGCACCCAGGTAGTACTGGCTGAAGTCGTTGGTGACGGCCGGACCGACGACCGCGTTGCCGCCCGCCATCTCACCGGCCTCGATCAGCTTGCCGCCCTCGTTGAGGAAGGCGCGTACGGCCAGCTGGGTGGGGCCGGCGGGCGCCTTGGCACCGGTGTAGTGGACAGCGGTGCGGAAGTGGGAGAGGACGCCGAGGGCGTGCGGCGCTCCCTGGGCGGCGACGTCCCAGACGGCGGCGGTGCGGCCGTTCGCCCTGAGGGCGTCGACATACTTCTGGGCGTGCTGCGCGGGTGCGCCCTCTTCGGCGATCACCAGGGTGTCCGCGCGGGAACGCTCGGCGACCGTGTACGTGAAGTGCTCGCTGGAGGTGCGCTTGCCCGCCCTGGTGCGGCCGGTGAACCAGACCTCCACCGTGTCGCCCGGTCCGGCGTCCTCGACCTCCGCGCGGTACTCGTCGAACCAGAGGTTGTCCTCGCCGCCGTACGTCTCGCCGCCCTTCCAGCGCTCCAGGTCCTCGTCCTGCGTACGGCCTCCGTTGACGCGGTAGTTGAGCTCCTTGTCGCGTACGGACCTGCGGGCCGTCACGGCGACCTCCTGGTCACCGCCGCGTGTCGCGTAGGAGGTCGTGAAGGTGTCGGGCGTGAAGTCGGGGGCGTCCATGCCGACGGGCGAGGACGGCCGGTCGGGGTGGGCGGCGGTCTCCGCGACGGAGAGGGCGAAGGGGACGTTCTTGGCGAACTCCGCCTGGATCAGTTCCTCGTCGTCGGGGAAGTTGAATCCGGACTGGCATTCCTCCGGCTTCCACCGGTCGTCGGGGTCGATGTTCGACGCCGTCTGGCAGGTGGTCATCTCGGGGGTGAACATCATCGTGCCGTTGACGTTGGCCGCGTGCCCGTCGGCTTCGCCGTTGGTGGTGTAGAGCTCGGAGGAGACCTGCGGGTGGTACCCGGGAACGGCGGGCTTCTCGGGCGTTCCCGCGAGCGCTCTGTAGAGCACGTCGTCGGGGGTCGGGGTGGCGACCTGCCAGCCGACGCCGTAGAGGATCAGTTCGGCGGCGGAGTGGTAGTTGATGCCGTACTCGAAACCGATGCGCTTCTGGAAGCGGTCGAGCGCCCGGGTCTCGGGCTCGGACATGGGGGACGCGCCGCGGTAGGTGGCGCTGGCGGGGTTCGGCGAGGAGCCCTCGTTGTCGTAGCCCCACTTGTACGCGAAGTTGCGGTTGAGGTCGACGCCGTCGCTCGCGGTGTACTTGCCGTCGGCGTCGATGTCGCGCATGTTCTTGCGCCAGAGCCGGTCGCCGTCCGGGTCGTGGGTCCAGTCGTAGCCGTCCGGGTTGGCGGAGAGCACGAACCACAGTTCGGTGGAGTCCACGATCTTCGTGATGCGGCGGTCCTTGCCGTACCGGTCGAGGTAGTGGTGCATCAGCCGCCGGGTCATCTCCGGGGTGATCCACTCACGGGCGTGCTGGTTGGACAGGTACAGCACGGAGGGCTTGGCGCCGTCCTTGGTCTTCTTCGCGCCCTTGGTGAGCTTGAGGGCGAGGATGTCCTTGCCCTGGAGGGTCTTGCCGATGGAGACGACCTGGGTGAGGCCCGGGTGCGCCTGCCCCGTCCTGACGATCTCCTCCTGGAGATTGCCCTTGCCGCTGTACGGGCGGTAGACGCCGTCCCCGGCGGCGGCGAGGCGCGACTGCGTCCTCGCCGAGACCTTGCGCTCGGTGAGGTTCCTGACGCCCTTGGCGGCCAGGTCCTGGGCCTGGGCGTCGGTGAGGAAGAGCTCGACGCGCGCCGTGCCCTTCTCCGGCGCCCGTTCGCCCATCTCGTGGGCGTCCTGACCGGCTGCCAGAAGCAGGGGGATCTGCTCCTTGGTGACGTCCGCGTTGAACACCTTGACCGCGTCGGCGCCGTCCGCTCCGGCGCTCGCCGATCCGGTGCTTCCCGAGCCGGTGTTCCCCGCCCCCTCCGCCTGCGCGACGGGTGCCACCGCCACACCGCCGAGCAGCAACGCGCCCGCTGCGAGGACCGATCTCGCTCTGCGTCTCATGAGCCACCCTTGCTGTTGTCTGCCACGTAAGTGAACAAGCGCCAGGCTCATGACAGTCCATGGTCATGTCAATAGCGCGTCAGGGGTGTGAAAAACCGCTGTCGGCACCCCGTGGGGCGCCGGCAGCGGCCAGTCGTACGGCAGGGGCGGATCAGCCGATCAGCCCGTCGGCCATTTCCTCGGTGATCGTGGACTCCGTACCGGGGATGCCGAGATCCTGGGCCCGCTTGTCGGCCATGGCCAGCAGACGGCGGATCCGGCCGGCGACCGCGTCCTTCGTCAGCGGCGGATCGGCCAGCGCGCCCAGCTCCTCCAGGGATGCCTGCTTGTGGTCCATGCGCAGCCGCCCGGCGGCGGCGAGGTGCTCGGGCACCTCGTCACCGAGGATCTCCAGCGCACGCCCCACCCGGGCGCCCGCGGCGACCGCGGCCCGCGCGGAGCGGCGCAGGTTCGCGTCGTCGAAGTTGGCCAGGCGGTTGGCGGTGGCGCGGACCTCGCGGCGCATCCGCCGCTCCTCCCAGGCCAGCACGGACTCGTGCGCGCCGAGGCGGGTCAGCAGGGCGCCGATCGCGTCCCCGTCCCGTACGACGACGCGGTCCACGCCGCGCACCTCGCGCGCCTTGGCCCCGATGGAGAGCCGGCGGGCGGCGCCGACCAGGGCGAGGGCGGCCTCGGGCCCCGGGCAGGTGACCTCGAGCGAGGAGGAACGGCCGGGTTCGGTGAGCGAACCGTGGGCGAGGAACGCGCCGCGCCAGGCGGCCTCGGCGTCGCAGGTGGCGCCGGAGACGACCTGCGGGGGCAGCCCTCGGATGGGCCGGCCGCGGCCGTCGACCAGGCCGGTCTGGCGCGCCAGCTGGTCGCCGCCCGCCACCACCCGTACGAGATAACGGGAACCGCGGCGCAGTCCGCTCGGCGCCATCACCACCAGCTCCGAGTGGTGCCCGAAAATCTCAAGAATGTCCTTCTTGAGTCTGCGGGCGGCGAAGCTCACGTCCAGCTCCGCCTCGATCACAATCCGGCCGCTCACCAGGTGCAGCCCGCCCGCGAACCGAAGAATCGCCGAGACCTCCGCCTTCCTGCAGCAGGTCCGGGTGACGGGGAGCCGGGAGATTTCGTCCTTCACCGCTGCCGTCATCGCCATGGGCCGATCCTTCCATGCATCCGAAAAATACGGTCGTACGCGGCGGCCAACAGCTCCGGATCGTGAACCGGGGAACCGTCGGGCGCGGCGACCGGCGCCAGCTCGACCGCGGCTCCGAACCGTTTGGCGGCATCGGCGAGGGACTCACGATCGGGCACGGCAGCCTCGTCGGCCAACACCACGTCCAGGGCGAGTTTAGGGGCGTGTCGTCCCAAAACCTCCAAATGACGCTGCGGAGAGAAGCCATCGGTTTCTCCGGGTTGCGGCGCGAGGTTGAGCGACAGGACCCGACGGGCCCGCGTCTCGACGAGGGCGTCGAGCAGCTCGGGCACCAGGAGGTGCGGAATCACGGAGGAGAACCAGGAGCCGGGACCGAGCACCACCCAGTCCGCGTCGAGGACGGCGGCGACGGCCTCCGGGACGGCCGGCGGGCCCTGCGGGACCAGGTGCACGGACTGCACCTCGCCGGGGGTGAGCGCCACGGTCGCCTGGCCGCGGACCGTGTCCACCTCGTCGGGGCGCCGGGGATCGTGCCCCCGTACGAGCGCCTGGAGCTCCAGCGGCACGGCGGACATGGGCAGCACCCGGCCGTGCGCGCCGAGCAGCTTGCCGACCAGGTCGAGGGCCTGGACATGGTCGCCGAGCTGCTCCCACAGGGCGACGATCAGCAGATTGCCGACGGCGTGGTCGTGCAGGTCGCCGCGGCTGGAGAAGCGGTGCTGGATGACGCGCGACCAGGTCTGGCCCCAGTCGTCGTCCCCGCACAGCGCGGCGAGCGCCTTGCGCAGGTCACCCGGTGGCAGTACGCCCAGCTCGTCGCGGAGCCGCCCGCTGGAGCCGCCGTCGTCGGCCACCGTGACCACCGCGGTCAGATCGCCGGTGATGCGGCGCAGCGCCGTGAGCGACGCGGAGAGACCCATGCCGCCGCCGAGGGCGACGACCTTGGGCTGGGCGCCGCGCTTGCGCAACGGCCGCGCGGCATCACTGCCGCGCAGCCGGCGCAGGCGGAAATTGCGTCCGGTCACTCGCGCCCCATGTCCCGGTGGACGAGGACCGTCTCGACGCCTTCGGAGGAGAGCCGGGCCGCCAGCTTCTCGGACATGGCGACGCTGCGGTGCTTGCCGCCCGTGCAGCCGACGGCGATGGTGACGTACCGCTTGCCCTCGCGGCGGTAGCCGGCGGCGATGAGCTGGAGCAGCTCGGTGTACTGGTCGAGGAACTCCTTGGCGCCCGGCTGGTTGAAGACGTAGCCGGAGACCTCTTCGTTGAGGCCGGTGAAGGGACGGAGCTCCGGGACCCAGTGGGGGTTCGGCAGGAAGCGGCAGTCGACGACGAGGTCGGCGTCGACCGGCAGGCCGTACTTGTAGCCGAAGGACATCACCGTGGCGCGCAGCTGCGGCTCGTCGTCGCCCGCGAACTGGGCGTCCATCTTGGCGCGCAGTTCGTGGACGTTGAGGCTGGAGGTGTCGATGACCAGGTCGGCGTCGCCCCGCAGCTCGCGCAGCAGGTCGCGCTCGGCCGCGATGCCGTCGGTGATCCTGCCGTCGCCCTGAAGCGGGTGGGGACGGCGTACGGACTCGAAACGGCGCACCAGGGCGTCGTCCGAGGACTCCAGGAAGACGATCCGGCGGGTGACCTCCTTGGCGTCCAGGTCGGCCAGGGACTCGCGGAGGTTGTCGAAGAAGCGCCGGCCGCGGACGTCCACGACGACGGCGATGCGGGCGACATTGCCCTGAGAGCGGGCGCCGAGCTCCACCATGGTGGGGATCAGCGCGGGCGGCAGGTTGTCGACGACGAACCAGCCGAGGTCTTCGAGGCACTTCGCGGCGGTACTGCGGCCCGCTCCCGACATGCCCGAGATGATCACCAGCTCGGGGATGGCCGGCTCGTTCGTCTCACCGTTGTGCCCGGTCTGCCCGGTCTCCCCGGTCGTGCCCGTACTCACGTGTGCTCCGTCTCCGTCGTGCTCGGTCATTCCTGCTGCCCCCGTTCCGACGGGGAGGCCGCGGATGCGTGCGCGACGGCGCCCGCTGCTTCCCCGACACCTTCCTCGTCGTCTTCAATGATCTCTCCTGTCGCCGTGTTCACGGCGGGCGCGGCCGGCGTGGCCTGCGCGAGGAACGCGGCGACGGTCTCGGCCGTCTTGCGGCCTATCCCCGGAACCTCGCAGATCTGGTCGATTGTCGCGGACCGAAGCTTTTTCACCGAACCGAAGTGCTTGACCAGGGCCTGCTTGCGCGTCTCACCGAGGCCGGGGACGGCGTCGAGCGGTCCTGCCCTGAAGCGCTTGGCGCGCTTGGTGCGCTGGTAGCGGATGGCGAAGTCGTGGGCCGTGTCACGCACTCGCTGGAGGAGGTAGAGACCCTCGCTGCTGCGGGGCAGCACCACCGGATCGTCCTCGCCCGGCAGCCAGACCTCTTCGAGGCGCTTGGCGAGACCGCAGACGGCGACGTCGTCGATGCCGAGCTCGTCGAGGGCGCGCTGGGCGGCGGCGACCTGGGGCTGCCCGCCGTCGACGACGACGAGCTGCGGCGGGTACGCGAAACGCCTGGGCCTGCCGTCGTCCTCCCCGTTCGGTTCCGGTTCGGCGGGGGCCTCCGTGGCCCCGTTCTCCTCGGTCCACTCCCCCGTCTTCTCCTTCTCCTGGAGATAGCGGCGGAAGCGGCGGGTGAGCACTTCGTGCATGGCCCGGACGTCGTCCTGGCCCTCGAAGCTCCTGATCTGGAAGCGGCGGTACTCGCTCTTGCGGGGCAGGCCGTCCTCGAAGACGACCATGGAGGCCACCACGTCGTCGCCCTGGAGGTGGGAGATGTCGAAGCACTCGATGCGCAGCGGGGCGGAGTCCAGGCCGAGCGCCTCGGCGATCTCCTCCAGGGCGCGGGAGCGGGTGGTCAGGTCGGACGCGCGCTTGGTCTTGTGCAGGACGAGGGCCTGCTGGGCGTTGCGCAGGACCGTCGCCATCAGGTCCTTCTTGTCGCCGCGCTGCGGGATGCGCAGCGACACGTTCGAGCCGCGCCGTCCGGTGAGCCACTGGGAGACCGCGGGGGCGTCCTCGGGCAGGGCCGGTACGAGGACCTCCTTGGGCACCGCGTCGCCCTGCTCCTCGCCGTACAGCTGCTGGAGCGCGTGCTCGACGAGTCCCGCGGTGTCCACGGCCTCGACCTTGTCGGTGACCCAGCCGCGCTGGCCGCGGACCCGGCCGCCGCGCACGTGGAAGATCTGGACGGCCGCTTCCAGCTCGTCCTCGGCGACGGCGATCAGGTCGGCGTCGGTGGCGTCGTTGAACACCACCGCGTTCTTCTCCAGGGCGCGGCGCAGGGCCCCTATGTCGTCGCGCAGGCGGGCCGCCTTCTCGTACTCCATGTCCTCGGCGGCCTCGTGCATCTGCTGTTCGAGGCGCTTGAGGTACTGGCCGGTGCGCCCGGCCATGAAGTCGCAGAACTCCTCGGCCAGCTCCCGGTGCTCCCCGGGTGTGACCCGGCCCACACAGGGCGCGGAGCACTTGCCGATGTATCCGAGGAGGCAGGGGCGGCCGGTCCTCGCGGCGTTCTTGAACACGCCCGCCGAGCAGGTGCGCACGGGAAAGACGCGGAGCATCAGGTCGACGGTCTCGCGGATCGCCCAGGCGTGTCCGTACGGGCCGAAATAGCGCACGCCCTTCTTCTTGGGGCCGCGCATGACCTGGACCCTGGGGAACTCCTCGCCCAGCGTCACCGCGAGGGACGGGTAGCTCTTGTCGTCGCGGTACTTGACGTTGAAGCGGGGGTCGAACTCCTTGATCCAGGAGTACTCCAGCTGGAGCGCCTCGACCTCCGTGGAGACCACCGTCCACTCGACGGACGCGGCCGTGGTGACCATGGTGCGGGTGCGCGGGTGGAGGTTGGCCAGGTCCTGGAAGTACGAGGAGAGGCGCGGGCGCAGGCTCTTCGCCTTCCCGACGTAGATCACCCGGCGGTGCTCGTCGCGGAATTTGTAGACCCCCGGCGAGTCGGGGATCTGTCCCGGCTTGGGGCGGTAGCTGGAGGGGTCTGCCATGCCACACACCCTACTTGCGGGCAGTGACAACGCGGTGCGACCGGAGGCCGGGAAGGCGGGTGGGAAAGCGGGTGGGGCGGACGGAGCGGGCGGGGCGGACGGAGCGGTGGGAGCGGGCGTTCGGAGCGGGCGGGGCGGATCAGGCTTCCGGGCCTGCGACGAGCTTGCCGCCCTCGACCTTGACCGGTATCGCGGGCAGGGGCACGGTCGCCGGGCCCTGGAGCACGTCCCCTGTCGTCACGTCGAAGCGGCTGCCGTGGCAGGGACAGTTGCCCTCCTGCTTCTCGATCTTGTCCAGGACGCAGCCCGCGTGCGTGCACTGCGCGCTGAACGCCTTGAATTCGCCCTCGGCCGGGCGGCTGACGATGATCCGCTGCTCGCGGTAGAGCTTGGAACCGCCGACCGGGACCTCGTCCGCCGCGCCGAGGCTCACGGGCGTGGACGGCAGCGGCTCGGCGTGGCCGAGCTTCGACTCGGTGGAGCAGGCCGCCACGCCCAGTCCTGCCGCGCCGGCGAGGACGGCGCCCTTCAGCACGGTACGGCGGGGGGCTGGCTGGCCGGACATGCGATCTCCACTGGTCAGGGGTGTGCGGCAGACGGGTGACAGACCCGACGATACCGGCGGAGACCGGCGGCTCTCGCGCGGGCCGTCCTGCGGTCGTCCTCCGGCTGTCCTGCGGCTGTCCCGCGGTTTCCCTCAAGCTGTTCTGCGGGCTGTCCCGTCGGGCTGCGATGGGTTACGTTCGGGCCCGTGATCGTCGTCGCCGGAGAGTCCCTGATCGACCTGGTGCCCCAGGGGGCGGGCGCGCTGGCACCGCTGGCGCCGCGGCTCGGCGGCGGACCGTACAACACCGCTGTCGCCCTGGGGCGGCTGGGCGCCCGTACCGCGTTCTGCTCCCGGGTCTCGACCGACGGCTTCGGCGAGGCTCTCGTCGAGGGGTTGCGGGCGGCCGGGGTGGACACCTCGCTCGTGCAGCGCGGCCCGGAGCCGACGACGCTGGCGGTGGCGTCGCTGGGCGCCGACGGGTCGGCCGGGTACGGCTTCTACGCCGAAGGCAGCGCGGACCGCCTCTTCGCTCTGCCGGCCGCGCCGCTCCCCTCCGGCGTACGGGCGCTGGCGCTCGGCACGTGTGCGCTGGTGCTGGAGCCGGGGGCGAGCGCGTACGAGGCGCTGCTGCGGCGTGAGGCGGAGCGCGGACTGTTCACCCTGCTCGATCCGAACGTCAGGGCCGGCCTGATCCCGGAGCCGGACGCCTACCGGGCCCGCTTCAGGAGCTGGCTGCCGTACGTCTCGCTGCTGAAGCTGTCGGAGGACGACGCGGCGTGGCTGGGCGGGTCGGTGGAGGAGTGGCTGGCGGCCGGGCCCGCGGCGGTGGTGCTGACGCGGGGCGCGGAAGGGCTGACGGTACGGACGCGGGGCGGGACGGCCCTGGACGTCCCTGCGGTACGGGGCGAGGTGGCCGACACGATCGGTGCGGGCGACACGGTGAACGCGGCGTTGCTGCACCGGCTCTCGGCCCACGGCGCGCTGTCGGCGGGGGCGCCGGCGGCGCTGCCCACGGCCGCCTGGACCGACATCCTGACCTTCGCGGCCCGCGCGGCCGCGGTCACGTGCTCCCGGCCGGGCGCGGATCCGCCGTACGCGACGGAACTGGCGCCGTAAGGGCGGCGCTTCCGAGGCGTCCGACGAGGTTGTCGGAGCCGATGGGGCCAGGAGCCGATGGGGCCGGAGCCCGGCGGCCTTTCCCCCTGCCCGTCCACGCGTGCGGCCCCTCACCCGGGATCGGGCGAGGGGCCGCAGAGAAAACGCGCGTCATGCCTTGCGGGAGCGTGCCGCCTTCGCCGGAGCGGTCGCGCCCGGGGCCTTCTTCGCGGTGCCCGTCTTCACCGTCGCCGACTTCCGCGCCGGGGCCGGTTTCGCCGCCGCCACCGCCCGCTTCGCCGGTGCCTTCTTCTTCGCCGGCGTCGCGTCGCTCACGCGGTCGCCCAGGATGTCCCGGAGGAACTTGCCGGTGTGGCTGGCCGGCTCCGCGGCCACCTGCTCGGGGGTGCCCTCGGCGACGACCAGGCCACCGCCGCTGCCGCCCTCCGGACCCATGTCGACCACCCAGTCGGCCGTCTTGATGACGTCCATGTTGTGCTCGATGACGATCACCGAGTTGCCCTTGTCGACCAGGCCCGACAGGACCTTGATGAGCTTCGAGATGTCCTCGAAGTGCAGACCCGTGGTCGGCTCGTCCAGGACGTACACCGTGCGTCCCGTGGAACGCTTCTGGAGCTCGGAAGCGAGCTTCACGCGCTGCGCCTCGCCGCCGGAAAGGGTCGGTGCCGACTGGCCGAGACGGACGTACCCGAGACCCACCTCGGTGAGGGTCCTGAGGTGACGGGCGATCGTCGGGACGGCCTCGAAGAAGTCCAGGGCCTCCTCGATCGGCATGTCCAGCACCTCGGCGATGGACTTGCCCTTGTAGTGGACCTCCAGGGTCTCCCGGTTGTAGCGCGCCCCGTGGCAGACCTCGCACGGGACGTACACGTCCGGCAGGAAGTTCATCTCGATCTTGATCGTGCCGTCGCCCGAGCAGTTCTCGCAGCGGCCGCCCTTGACGTTGAAGGAGAAGCGGCCCGGCAGATAGCCGCGCACCTTCGCCTCCATGGTCTCCGCGAACAGCTTGCGCACGTTGTCGAAGACACCGGTGTACGTCGCCGGGTTGGACCGCGGTGTCCGGCCGATCGGAGACTGGTCGACATGGACGACCTTGTCGACGAGGTCGTCGCCCTCCACGCGCGTGTGGCGGCCCGGCACCGTACGGGCGCCGTTCAGCTCGCGTGCCAGGTGCGTGTAGAGGATGTCGTTGACCAGCGTCGACTTTCCGGACCCGGAGACGCCGGTGACGGCCGTCAGCACGCCGAGCGGGAACGACACGTCGATGTCGCGCAGGTTGTTCTCACGGGCGCCGTGGACGGTGAGCTGCCGCGCGGGGTCCACGGGGCGGCGGACGTCCGGCATGGCGATGGACTTCTCGCCGGCCAGGTACTGGCCGGTGACGGACGCCTTGTTGTCCAGCAGTTCCTTGAGGGAGCCGCTGTGGACGACCTTTCCGCCGTGCTCGCCCGCGCCCGGACCGATGTCGACGATCCAGTCGGCCACCTTGATGGTGTCCTCGTCGTGCTCGACGACGATCAGGGTGTTCCCCATGTCGCGCAGCCGGACCAGCGTCTCGATGAGGCGGTGGTTGTCGCGCTGGTGCAGGCCGATGGACGGCTCGTCCAGGACGTACAGCACGCCGACGAGGCCGGAGCCGATCTGGGTGGCGAGCCGGATGCGCTGGGCCTCGCCGCCGGACAGGGTGCCGGCCGCGCGGTTGAGCGACAGGTAGTCGAGGCCGACGTCGACCAGGAACTTCAGCCGCTCGTTGACCTCCTTGAGCACGCGCTCGGCGATCTTCTTGTCACGGGCGTTCAGCGTCAGCTTGCCCAGGAACTCCGCGCAGTCGCTGATCGACATCGCCGCGACCTCGGCGATGGACTTCTCCATGACCGTGACGGCGAGGACCAGGGGCTTGAGGCGGGTGCCGTGGCAGGTCGGGCAGGGCACCTCGCGCATGTAGCCCTCGAAGCGCTCCCGGCTGGAGTCGCTCTCGGCCTCGGAGTGGCGCCGCTTGACGAACGGCACCGCGCCCTCGAAGGACGTGGTGTACGCCCGCTCGCGCCCGTACCTGTTGCGGTAGCGGACTTCGATCTGAGTCTTGTGCCCGTGCAGCAGGGCCTTCTTGGCACGCTGCGGCAGTCCCGCCCACGGGATGTCCGTACGGAAGCCGAGGGCGTCGGAGAGCGCGCCGACGAGGCGCGCGAAGTAGTCCTTGGACTGCCCGTGGGACCAGGGGCTGATCGCGCCCTCGTCGAGGGACTTGTCCTCGTCCGGGACGATCAGCTCCGGGTCGACCTCCATGCGCGTACCGATGCCGGTGCAGTCCGGACAGGCGCCGAAGGGCGAGTTGAAGGAGAAGGACCTCGGCTCCAGCTCCTCGAACGACAGGTCGTCGTAGGTGCAGTAGAGGTGCTCGGAGTACATCCGCTCACGCTCGGGGTCGTCGGCGGGAAGGTCGACGAAGTCGAGGATGACCATGCCGCCGGCCAGCCCGAGGGCGGTCTCCACCGAATCGGTGAGCCGGCGCTTGGCGCTGTCCTTCACCGTCAGGCGGTCGATGACCACCTCGATGGTGTGCTTCTCCTGCTTCTTGAGCTTGGGCGGCTCGCTCAGCTGGATGGTCTCGCCGTCGACCCGGGCGCGGCTGTACCCCTTGGTCTGGAGGTCGGCGAAGAGGTCGACGAACTCGCCCTTGCGCTCGCGCACCAGTGGGGACAGGACCTGGAAGCGGCTGCCCTCGGGCAGCTCGAGCACCTTGTCGACGATGGCCTGCGGCGACTGGCGCGTGATCGGACGGCCGCACTCGGGGCAGTGCGGCTTGCCGATACGGGCGAACAGCAGGCGGAGGTAGTCGTACACCTCGGTGATCGTGCCGACCGTCGAGCGCGGGTTGCGCGAGGTCGACTTCTGGTCGATGGACACCGCGGGCGACAGACCCTCGATGAAGTCCACGTCGGGCTTGTCCATCTGGCCCAGGAACTGACGGGCGTAGGAGGAGAGCGACTCGACGTACCGGCGCTGCCCCTCGGCGAAGATCGTGTCGAACGCGAGGGAGGACTTGCCCGATCCGGAGAGCCCGGTGAACACGATGAGGGAGTCACGCGGGAGGTCGAGCGAGACGTTCTTGAGGTTGTGCTCGCGAGCGCCACGAACGATGAGACGGTCGGCCACGCCGGTCCGCACCTTTCTTGAGAGAGGCAGAGAGGACTGAGCCCCCGGTTCTCAGACTATGGGGGTAACCACAGCGAGGTGGTAAGGATTCCTGATGCCTCCGACGAGCCTATAGCACGTGCATTCGATTTACGGCCTCACCCGAACAGCTTCACCCGATCGTGTGGCCGGACTATCGTCGGAGCCATGAACGATCACGTGCGCGACCTGGTCTCTGTACGCGAAGCGACCGACCGGCTCCTCGCCGCGACCGGCAAGCTGGACAACGCCGCTGTGACGCAACCGTCACGGCTGCCCGGCTGGACCCGCGGTCACGTGCTGGCCCATGTCGCCCGCAACGCGGACGCCCTCGTGAACGTTCTCGAGGGCCGGCCCATGTACGCCGACGCCCAGGTCCGCGACGCCGACATCGAGCAGGGCGCCCCGCGTCCGCTCGCCGCACAGCTGGAGGACGTGCGCGACAGCGCGGCGCGTTTCCAGGAGGCGGCCGCCGCTCCTGCCGACTGGTCCCGCACGGTCGCCCTGCGCAACGGCGTCACGGACGCGGCCTCCCGCATCCCCTTCCGCCGTCTCGTCGAGGTCGAGCTGCACCATGTCGACCTGGGGGTCGGCTACGAACTGGAGGACCTGCCGGAAGACTTCACGGAACGCGAGATCGCGTTCCTCGCGGAACGCTTCTCCGGGCACCCCGACGTGCCCGCGATCGCGTTGAACAGCACCGACGGACGGCAGTGGCGTACGGGAAGCACGGAAGGCGGTCCCGTGACCGTCACCGGCACCGCCCCCGGTCTGCTGGGCTGGCTCGCGGGCCGCCGCGACGGGGCCGCGCTCGACGCCGCCGGGGCCCCGCTGCCGGCACTGCCCCCGCTATAGGCTGACTCCATGACGTACAGCGGAGCGGTCAGGGTCGGCGGTCCTGCGGATGTGCACGAGCTCAAGGACCTGATGATCTCCAAGGTCGCGGTCGGGGCCATGCACAACAACGCGTATCTGCTGCGCTGCCGGGAGACCGACGAGCAGCTGCTGATCGACGCGGCCGCCGAACCGCACACCCTCCTCCGGCTGATCGGTGACGACGGCATCACGTCCGTCGTCACCACCCACCGGCACGGCGACCACTGGCAGGCCCTTGCCGAGGTCGTCGAGGCGACGGGGGCGCGTACGTACGCGGGCCGGTACGACGCGGAAGGCATCCCCGTCCCGACCGATGTCCTGCTCGACGACGGCGACACCCTCCAGGTCGGACACGTGAGGCTCACCGCCCGTCATCTGGCCGGGCACACCCCCGGCTCCGTCGCCCTGGTCTACGACGACCCGCACGGACACCCGCACGTCTTCACCGGGGACTGCCTGTTCCCCGGCGGTGTGGGCAACACGTGGAAGGACCCGGCGGCCTTCGCGAGCCTGATCCGGGACGTCGAGGAGAAGCTGTTCGGCCGGCTTCCGGACGAGACCTGGGTCTACCCCGGCCACGGCAACGACACCACGCTCGGCAACGAGCGCCCGCACCTGCCCGAGTGGCGCGAACGCGGCTGGTAGAGCGCGCACCGGCTCGTGAAGTGCCTCACGAACCGGTGGGACTGCTTCCGTTGCTTCCACGCGCCCCGTAACCGCAGTTCGCGGCGGGCAGTTGTGGCCGCATGCACCAAGAACGACCTCCCTCCATGGCCCGCCTCGCCACCGCGTCGCTCGCCGGAACAGCCATCGAGTTCTACGACTTCTTTGTCTACGGAACGGCCGCCGCGCTCGTTCTCGGGCCGCTCTTCTTCCCGACCTTTTCACCGCTCGCGGGAACGCTCGCAGCGTTCGGCACCTTCGCCGTCGGTTTCATTTCACGACCGCTCGGGTCTGTCGTCTTCGGGCACATCGGCGACCGTTACGGACGCCGTCCTGTCCTTTTCGCCTCACTGTTGCTCACGGGAATCGCGACCGTCGCCGTCGGTTGCGTACCGACGTACGGGTCGATCGGAGTCGCGGCGCCCGTACTCCTTCTGGTGCTGCGCTTTCTGCAGGGTCTGGGACTCGGCGGCGAGTGGGGCGGCGCGGTGCTGCTGACCGCCGAGCACGCCCCCGCGAACCGCCGCGGACTGTGGGCGAGTTTCCCCCAGATCGGCCCCTCCGTCGGTTTCCTCCTGGCCAACGGCGTGATGCTGGCCCTCTCGGCCTCACTGACCGACGCGCAGTTCGCGGCGTGGGGATGGCGCGTGCCGTTCTGGGCGGCCGGCCTGCTGGCCGCGGCCGGACTCCTGCTGCGTACGTCCGTACCGGAGACCCCGCAGTTCAAGCAGCTCGCCGAGACGGGGCAGCGCGCGAGTGCCCCGCTCACCGAGGTCGTACGCGGCCACTGGCGGCTCGTTCTGCTCACGGCGGGCGCGCTTGCCGTCGGATACGCGTTGTTCTACGCCGTGTCGACCTGGTCCCTCTCGTACGCCACGGAGCACCTCGGCGTCAGCCGTACGGTGATGCTCACCTGCATCATGGCGGCCGTGGCGGTCAAGGGCGCGGCCACTCCGTTCGCCGCGATGCTCGGCGACCACTACGGCCGCAAACCACTGTGCCTGGCGGGCTGCACGGCGGCAGCGCTGTGGATGTTCCCGATGGTGGCGCTGCTGCACACCGCCGAGCCGCTGCTGATGTTCCTCGGCTTCCTGGGGGCGATGCTGGCCTTCATCACCATGTTCGCGGTGGTCGCCGCCTATCTGCCGGAGCTGTACGAGCCGAGGGTGCGCTGCACGGGCGCGGCTGTCGGCTACAACCTGGCAGGGGTCCTCGGCGGCGCTCTGACCCCGCTCGTCGCGACGGCGATGGCACACGGCGAAGGGCCTCCGTGGGGCGTCGCCGCGTATCTCACCGCCCTCGCACTGCTGAGCCTGGCGTGCTTCGCGCTGTTGCCGGAGACCAGGCCCGTGCCCGCTCCGGTGGTGGAGGCCGCCCCGGCCTGATCCCCCGCGCCCCCTGCACACAGCGGCCGGTGCGGGCGGATCGCTCCGCCCGCACCGGCCGGTGCGGGAAACCCGGGTGTCGCGAGCGGTCAGGACTCGACGCTCTCCTTGTCGGCCGCCTCGGCCGTCCCGGCCTCCGCGGCGCGCTGTTCCGTCTTCTTGTTGGCGATGAGGCTGGTGATCGTGGTGATGATCAGCACGCCGCAGATGACCGTCAGCGAGAAGGGGATGGAGATCTCGGGAACGTGCACCCCGGACTCGTGCAGGGCGTGCAGCACGAGCTTGACGCCGATGAAGCCCAGGATGACCGACAGGCCGTAGCTCAGGTGGACCAGCTTCTTGAGCAGTCCGCCGATGAGGAAGTACAGCTGCCGCAGACCCATGAGAGCGAAGGCGTTGGCGGTGAAGACGATGTACGGGTCCTGGGTGAGGCCGAAGATCGCCGGGATCGAGTCCAGCGCGAACAGCACATCGGTGGTACCGATGGCGAGCATGACGACCATCAGGGGCGTCAGAACGCGCTTGCCGTTGTTCCGGATGAAGAGCTTGGTGCCGTGGTACCTGTCGGCGACACCGAAGCGGTTCTCGATCGACTTGAGGAGACGGTTCTCCTCGAAAGCCTCTTCCTCCTCGTCCGCGCGCGCCTCCTGGATGAGCTTCCAGGCGGTGTAGATCAGGAACGCGCCGAAGATGTAGAAGACCCACGAGAAGTTGGCGATGACCGCGGCACCGGCGGCGATGAAAATCGCACGCAGCACCAGGGCTATCAGCACACCGATGAGCAGCACGCGCTGCTGGAGCTGGGACGGCACCGAGAACTTCGCCATGATCAGGACGAAGACAAAGAGGTTGTCCACGCTGAGCGACTTCTCGGTGATGAAGCCGGCGAAGAACTCTCCGGACGCCTGCGCGGTGCCGAATATCAGCAGCCCCAGGCCGAAGAGCACGGCCAGGACGATCCAGACGACCGTCCAGGTTCCGGCTTCCTTGATCGATACGTCATGGGGCTTGCGCCCGATGAGGAAGTCGACGGCGATCAGGGCGACCAGACCAAGAATGGTCAGTGCCCAAAGGGTCATAGAAACGTCCACTGCGCCTCCGGCAGGTAGCTACGGCAACTCATTCAGCGTCGTCGCTGCCGGAGGTCTCTTCCACCCGGGCGCTTCCCGCGCCCCGGGCCGACGCCCCGGGACCGATGGCGGTCCGTATTGACGAGTACGTCGCAGCCGGGAGTACTCCCCTCCGCTCCTGGAAGGGTACAGGAAAACCCAAGAGAAGGTAAAGGGATGACTAAGGGGAACTCAAAAGCGCTGGTCAGTGGGGAGTTTGCAGTTATCGCCTCGCCGCCGCCACCTGTGCCAGCACCTGCCGTACCACCTGGCTGCCCACTGGCGGCAGCAGCGGTTCGTACGTCCAGGTGTGACCGACCCACGGGTCGATCAGGTGGTCGTCGGGCACCGGTGTGACACGCAGCAGCGCCCGCCACAGCGGGTCGAGCACCGGGCCGTACGCGCTCGCGTCCTCGCGGTCGGCAACCATCATCAGATGCACGCCGACCGACGGCCCCTCGTCGGCCAGATAGCGGAGTTGGGTCACGGCTCGGTCGTCGAAGCCGTGCGGGAAGTCATTGACGATCAGGAGCTGCTCGGCCGTGTCCAGGCCGGGCGGGAGTGAGTCCGCCGCCCCGCCCCGGATCGCCATCTGGACCAGGTCCACGCGCTGCGTGAGCTCGGCCAGCACCGCCGCCACGCCCTGGGCACCGGCCGCGGGCGGCGCGTCGAGCACCCCCGATTCGGTCAGCGGGGCGAGCGCGGGGGCGCCCGTGCCCGCCGGGTCGATGACATGGACCGTGAAGCCATCCGCGGGATACACCGCCAGCAGGCGTGCCGCGTGCGCGACAGCCGACTCCATGGCCGCCCTGCGCAGCTGGTCGGACTCCAGCATCAGCGCGGCCCCGGAACCGGAGCGGCCGCTGTCGATCCACAGGCCGCGCTCCAGCGGCAGGCGCAGCAGCATGGGAATGCGCAGGTCCGGGCGTTCGGGCAGGTGCAGGTCGCCGACGCGCAGCGCCATCGGGATCTCCATGGGGACCCGGTAGCCGTGCCAGACCGGGTTGTCCCAGGAGGCGAAGGCGGGGGGCAGGGCGGGTTCGACGACGTCGGACTCGGCGGCGAGCTGGGACAGGTCGCGCTCCAGTGCGTCGCGGGCCCGGCCGACGAGTTCGTCGTGCTTGGCGCGGGCCGTCGCGCGAGCGGTGTCACCGGCGGTGCCGATCCGGCTGCGCGGGTCGGAGAGGGCCTTGTCGAGCTCCTGCTCCATCCGGGACTCGGCGAAGTCCACCGCGCTGCGGTACGCCGCGGTGGTGCGGGCCAGGTCCTCGAACATGCCCCACACCTGGTTGTACAGCCGCTCGTCCATGGACCAGCCGGCCGCGTCGCCCGCGACGGGCTGCGGGTGCTGTCCCGGCGGGGCCGGCGGCGCGGTGGGCTGCGGGGGCGGGGGCGCGGTGTTCCGGCGGCGCGGATGCGCGTAGTCGATGGGGCTGCCGGGCGCTGTCTGCGGCGCACCGCTGTCCGGGCCGCTCGCCGCCGCGGGCGAGGGGGCGGGAGCGTGCGGCGGCGCGGGAACAGCTGTGGGCGGTGGCGGGGCGTCGGTCTGCGCGTCGTGTCCGCCGTTCGCCGTCCGGGACGGCGTACGGCGTGTCCGGTCACCGTCCTGGGAGCGGGGCGGGGGCGCCGCGACCGAGCGGGCCATACCGCTGCTGACCGCGTCCTGGATGGCGGCGGCGAGCTCGTGGGCCTGTGCGAGGCCCTGGTCGCCCAGCATCTCGGCGAGACCGCCCGCGTAGCCCTGTCCGACGGCGCGCACCTTCCAGATGCCCTGCCTGCGGTAGAGCTCCAGTACGACGACCGCCGACTCGCTGTCCAGCCCGGTCACGGTGTAACTGGCCACCTCGGAGCCGTCGAGCCCGGTGACGGAGACGAAGGGCGCCGCGAGGGCGCCGAAGCGGTCCGGACCGCCCGCGCCCGGGGAAAGGGCGAGCAGGATGGTCACCCGGTGCACGGTCTCGGGCAGTGCGCCGAGGTCCACGGCGAGCCGGTGGTCGGCCGCGGCCTGCCGGGACACTTCGAGCCCGGGGAGGTTCGGCGAGCCGGGGTGGGCGACCCACTCCGTACCGCGTACGGTGCCCTGCTCGTCGCCGAGGGTGGCACCGGCCACGACCGGCTTGCCGGCCGACACCCGGATCTCCAAACGGGCCTGGGGCAGGGGGTGGTTCTGCCCCCGGACCAGCTCGGCCGTCATCGCCTGTCTCCCCCGCGTCACATCGTCGGCGGCCACAGCGGTGGCCGGTGGTGGCAAGTGGTGCAGCTCCCGGCGGCACGGTGCCTCCGGGAGCTGCGTGTACTGCGGCAGAGGCCTGCTTACAGGTGCGGCAGGATCGACGGCATCAGGTCCTGGAAGGTGCGGCCGTTGGCGGGGTTGCCGATGGCCGTCATCTTCCAGCCGGCGCCGGCGCGGTGCACCTTGGCCATGATCTGGGCGGTGTACTGGCCGCCGCCGTCGAGCGTGTAACGGGCCATCTCCTGGCCGTTGGTCTCGTCGACGATGCGGCAGAACGCGTTCTGCACTTCCTGGAACGTCTGGCCGGTGAAGGAGTTCACCGTGAAGACGATCTGGTCGATGTGGACCGGCACACGCTGGAGGTCGACGAGGATCGCCTCGTCGTCCCCGCCCTGACCGGCGCCGCCGACCAGGTTGTCACCGGTGTGCTTCACCGAGCCGTCGTCGCTGACGAGGTGACGGAAGAAGACGACGTCGACCGGCTGCTTGTCCGCGAACAGGACCGCCGAGGCGTCGAGGTCGACCTCCCGGGTGCGCGAGCCGAACAGCCCGCGACGCGGCGCGGCCTGCCACCCGAGCCCCATGCGCACAGCGGTCAGGGTGCCCCCGTCGCTCTTCTGCAGGCTGATGGCCTGACCCTTGGTCATGTTGACCGTCACGCGCTGTCCCCTCTCCACAAACGCCACCGCCGCCCGTGTGTGCGGCTGTCCAGCACCCTACGCAGTCACGCCGAGGCCGACACAACCCGCGGGTACTTCGTGTCGGTCTTGCAACACACCAGGTGCCGTCCCGTCAGGCCTGCCCCGCCTCCCTCATCTGTCGCAGCTCCTTCTTCAGCTCGCCCACCTCGTCGCGCAGCCGCGCGGCCACCTCGAACTGCAGCTCGGCGGCGGCCGCCCGCATCCGTTCGGTCATCTCCTCGATGAGCGCGGCCAGTTCGGCTGCCGGGCGGTCGGTGAGCACTTCGCCCTTCTTGCCCGCCCTGCCGCCGGCCTTGGCCGCCTTGCCGCCGAGCGCCGGGACCGGAGCCTTGGCGCCCTTGCCGTCCTTCGCCTGCCGGAAACCGGAGCCGAGGAGCTCCTCGGTGTCGACCTGTTCGCGCGCGATCGTCGCGACGATGTCGTTGATCTTCTTGCGCAGCGGCTGCGGATCGATCCCGTGCTCCGTGTTGTACGCGATCTGCTTCTCCCGGCGCCGGTTGGTCTCGTCGATGGCCTTCTCCATCGCCGGGGTGATCCTGTCGGCGTACATGTGGACCTGGCCGGAGACGTTGCGCGCCGCGCGGCCGATGGTCTGGATCAGGGAGGTTCCGGAGCGCAGGAAGCCTTCCTTGTCGGCGTCGAGGATGGCCACCAGTGAGACCTCGGGCAGGTCGAGGCCCTCGCGGAGCAGGTTGATGCCGACCAGGACGTCGTACTCACCGGCGCGCAGCTCGCGCAGCAGCTCGACGCGGCGCAGGGTGTCGACATCGCTGTGCAGGTAGCGGACCTGGATGCCGAGTTCGAGGAAGTACTCGGTGAGGTCCTCGGCCATCTTCTTCGTGAGGGTCGTGACCAGGACGCGCTCGTCCTTGTCGGTGCGCTTCCTGATCTCGTGCACCAGGTCGTCGATCTGGCCCTCGGTTGGCTTGATGACCACCTCGGGGTCGATGAGACCGGTGGGACGGATGATCTGCTCCACGAAGCCGTCGGAGCGCGAGAGTTCGTACGCGCCGGGGGTGGCCGAGAGGTAGACCGCCTGGCCCACCCGCTGCTGGAACTCCTCCCACTTCAGGGGGCGGTTGTCCAGGGCGGACGGCAGCCGGAAGCCGTGGTCGACGAGGGTCCGCTTGCGGGACGCGTCGCCCTCGTACATCGCGCCGATCTGCGGCACGGTGACATGCGACTCGTCGATGACCAGCAGGAAGTCCTCGGGGAAGTAGTCGATGAGGGTGTGGGGCGCGGTGCCGGGCGCGCGGTCGTCCATGTGCATCGAGTAGTTCTCGATGCCGGAGCAGCTGCCGATCTGGCGCATCATCTCGAGGTCGTACGTGGTGCGCATGCGCAGACGCTGGGCCTCCAGCATCTTGCCCTGCTTCTCCATCTCGGCGAGCCGCTCCTCCAGCTCCTTCTCGATGCCCCTGACGGCCTTCTCCATGCGCTCGGGTCCGGCGACGTAGTGGCTGGCCGGGAAGACGTACAGCTGCCGGTCCTCGCTGATGATCTCGCCGGTGAGCGGGTGGAGGGTCGAGAGGGCCTCGATCTCGTCGCCGAACATCTCGATGCGGACGGCCAGTTCCTCGTAGACCGGGAAGATCTCGACGGTGTCGCCGCGGACCCGGAAGGTGCCGCGCGTGAAGGCCATGTCGTTGCGGGTGTACTGGATGTCGACGAAGCGGCGCAGCAGCTGGTCGCGGTCGATCTGCTCGCCGACCTTCAGGGGCACCATGCGGTCCACGTACTCCTGCGGCGTACCGAGGCCGTAGATGCAGGAGACGGAGGCGACCACGATGACGTCGCGGCGGGTGAGCAGCGAGTTCGTCGCGGAGTGGCGCAGCCGCTCGACCTCCTCGTTGATCGAGGAGTCCTTCTCGATGTAGGTGTCCGACTGCGGGACGTACGCCTCGGGCTGGTAGTAGTCGTAGTAGGAGACGAAGTACTCGACGGCGTTGTTCGGCAGGAGTTCGCGGAACTCATTGGCCAACTGGGCGGCGAGGGTCTTGTTCGGCGCCATGACGAGCGTGGGGCGCTGAAGCTTCTCGATCATCCAGGCGGTGGTCGCCGACTTGCCGGTGCCGGTCGCGCCGAGCAGGACGACATCCTTCTCACCTGCGCGGATGCGCCGCTCCAGCTCGGCGATGGCCGCCGGCTGGTCGCCGCTGGGCTGGTAGGAACTGACGACCTCGAAGGGCGCCACCGTACGTTCGATCTTGGAAACGGGCCGCATGCATCAACCGTACGGCCCGGCACCGACACTCACGCGGCGATCGGGCCGGGTCACCGGCGCCGCGAGGCCGCGTCCGGGACCGGGCGCAGGGCGTCCGCTCCGGCCGGACGCTGCCGGCCGGGGCGTGCCCTCAGCATCAGCGGATCGAACATCACGACCGCGCCCGCCAGGAACAGGAAGATCACCGGACCGATCAGCATGGGCGCGAGGAGCAGGAGGGACGCCTCGCCGCCGACGGCGCCCGAGGACTCGTGGAGATGGACGCTGAGCGCCGCCATGCCGGTGTAGTGCATGACGCTCACGGCGAGGCCCATGACGAGGCCGGCACCCAGGCCGGGCAGGAGCCCGCGGATCGAAACGGCGGCCCAGAGCGCGGCGGTCGCGGCCACCACCGCGATCACCACGGAGAGCCCGACGGTGAGGGTGTCGTACTCGAGCCGGCCGCGCAGACGCATTCCGGCCATGCCGAGGTAGTGCATGGAAGCGATCCCCAGGCCGGTGACGGCGCCGCCCGTGACCAGGCCCATCGGAGTGGCCCCCTGGTACCCGACGATGAAGACGCCGATGCCGACCATGACGACGGCGACACCGAGACTGGCGTACGTCAGGGAGGCGTCGTAGGTGATCGGGGTCTCCTGCACCGTGAAGCCCGTCATCGCGATGAAGTGCATGGTCCAGACGCCCGAGCCGATGGCGGTCGCACCGAGCGCGAGCCAGCCGGGCTTCCAGCCGCGCTCGTGCATGAGCGAGCGCGCGATGCAGCGCAGTCCGAGCGCGCCGCCGAGGCACGCCATGAGGTACGCCGCGACCGGGGTGACGAGGCCGTGGCTGAATCCGTCGACAGTGCCCTGCATGCCCTGTGTGCCCTTCGGCTGCGGTGGCTGGGGGGAGAGAGCCCTGCCGGTGGTACGGAGGCCCGGTCGGGCGAGAGTAGGCCGGGCCGGGTGGCCCGCACACCTTCTTTCAGCAATTCATGGAGGGCAAGACTGCGGTGCGACGCGACACGGGTGGTTTCGTTCATTTCGTGGCCATCCTTCGCCTGTCCATCGTTGGTCATTTGCTGTCACTCTCGGACTGTCTGTGATCACTCGATGTGAGGAGTCCTTGTGTACGCACGCACCGCCTCGGCCAGGGCCGCCGCACTCCTGGGCGCCGCCGCACTGCTGCTGTCCGGTACGGCCGCACAGACAGCCACTGCCGCCGGCCCCCACGACGAGCCCACCGTCATCGCCCACCGGGGCGCTTCCGCGTACGCGCCCGAGAACACGCTGGCGGCGGTCGACCTGGCCGACCGGATGGGCTTCGCGTGGGTCGAGAACGACGTCCACCGCACCAAGGACGGCGAACTGGTGGTCGTGCACGACGACAGCCTCGCCAGGACCACCAACGTGGAACAGGTGTTCCCCGGCCGGTCGCCCTGGAAGGTCAAGGACTTCACCGCGGCGGAGATCGCCGCGCTGGACGCGGGCAGCTGGTTCGGCCCGCAGTTCACGGGCGCGCGCGTGCCGACCCTGAAGCAGTACGTGAACCGGGTCGAGCACAACCGCCAGAAGCTGCTCCTGGAGATCAAGAAGCCCGAGATCTACCCGGGCATCGAGAAGGACACCCTGCGCGTACTGCGCGAGGAGGGCTGGCTGAACCGCCACCACGTCAAGCACAAGCTCGTCATCCAGAGCTTCGGAGCGGACAGCGTGGAGACGGTGCACGAGCAGCGGCCCGACGTCAGGACGGGCTTCCTCGGTACGCCCCCGGTCGCCGACCTGCCGAAGTACGCGGAGTTCACGGACCAGATCAACCCGACGCACACCTCGCTCACGGCCGACTACGTGGCAGCCGTGCACAAGCTGAAGGGCGCACACGGCAAGCGGCTCCAGGTCAACACCTGGACGGTGAACACGGCGGCGGCCGCGGCGCGGGTCGACGGCTTCGGCGTGGACGGGATCATCACCAACAACCCCGACATCGTCCGGGACGCCGTCGGCCGGTGAGGTCCGGAACCGGCCGGGCTGTCAGTGCCCGGCCGTACCGTGGTGCGCATGGACAGCGACGGGCAGTTCGTGGAATGGGCGGTCGTCGGCAGTGGCGACAGCGGCGTCGGGTCGCTGTTGCTCGCCGCCACCGGTGAGGGGCTGGTGTGCGTGGTCTTCCACGCCGGTCCCGAGGTGCGGGAGAAGACGCTCGGCCGGCTGCGGGCGCGGCTGGGCGCCGAGGTGGCGCAGGCACCGGCCTCCGCGCGGCTGGCCGAGCCCATACGGCAGCTCACGGCGTACTTCGCGGGTGACCTGCGCGACTTCACCCTGCCGCTGGACTGGTCGCTCACCTCCGGATTCAACCGGCAGGTGCTGCGCGAGCTGGCGACCGGTGTTCCGTACGGCACGGTCGTCGGCTACGGCGATCTGGCGGGGCGGGTCGGGCAGCCCGGTGCGGCGCAGGCGGTGGGCGCGGCGATGGGGTCGAATCCGCTGCCCGTGGTGGTGCCCTGCCACCGGGTGGTGGAGAGCGACGGCGGGCTCGGCGGGTTCGGCGGCGGCCTGGAGACCAAACGGGCGCTGCTGGCTCTCGAAGGAGTGCTGCCGCGACCACTGTTCTGAGCCGGGGCGGACTTCGCGGAGGTTTTCTCGGTTCCGTACGTTCGTAAGGGCTGGCACACTGCGGCGGTGACTGCCCTCCCTGCCGCGCACGAGCCAGGATCCGGTTCCTTCGCCGACCGTCTGCCGATCGGTGAGAGCCTGCCGGTCTCCGAGGATTCCTTTGTCACCGGGGACACCTCCCCGGTGAAGGGGGAGATGCGGGTCAAGCCCCTCCAGGCGCCCGTGCTGCCCGAGCCCCCGCGCGACGGCGAGGACGGGCCCGAGGACCGCGGGGTGTGCGGACGGCCGGTGGAGGACGTGCTGGGGGCGGACGAGCACGGGCGGGTGGACATGGCCCCGGGTTCCTCCGGACTGCTCGGACTGCCCGCGCTCGTGATGCTCCAGCCGCGCGGCCCCTACGACCTGTCGGACCTGCCTGCGGGCCGGGCCGCCGGTGTCGGTCCGATGCTCCAGCGGGTGGAGCGCGCGATCATGCCGCTGGGCGGCATCGCGCGCGTACACCTCAGCAAGGGCGGCGGCGGGGCCCGCTTGCGCTTCTGGCTGCCCGGCCGCCCGGCCGGGATGATGCGGCTGCGCAAAACCGCGCTCTCCCTCCGGGAGGGGCTGTTGCCCAAGGTGTCCGACGAGAAGCGGCGCAGCACGAACCGCCGTATCGCCGCAACGCTCGCGGCCGACGGGGGAAAGGCGTGCATACGGTGAGCACGGCCGACAAGACGACCGGCGGGACAGCCGGCACAACAGCCGCGCCAGCGGCCGTGCCCGGGCCCGAGGCACTGCGCGCACTCCAGCGGCGCACCTCGGCCGTACTCGTCGTGAGCCAGATCCTGGGCGGTCTCGGCGTGCCCATCGGCATCGCCCTCGCGCCCGTCCTGGCGGTCGAGGTCAGCGGCACGGAAGCCGTGTCGGGACTCGCTCCGACCGCCTCCGTCGTCGGCACGGCCCTGCTGTCGATCCCACTGGCCTCCTTGATGACCTCGCGCGGCCGGCGCCCGGGACTCGTCCTCGCCTATCTGATCGGCGCACTGGGCGCGGCGCTCGTGGTCGTCGCCGCCGTCATCGGGAGCTTTCCGCTGCTGCTGGTCGGCATGGCCGGATTCGGTGCCGCGTCCTCGGCCAACCTCCAGGCGCGTTTCGCCGCCGCCGACCTGGCGGAGCCGGACCGGCGTGCCCGCGCCATCTCGACGGTGGTCTGGGCCACGACGATCGGCGCGGTGCTCGGCCCCAACATCGCGGCCCCGGCGGGCCGGTCCTTCACCGGCACCTCCATACCCGAGACGGCGGGTCCGTTCCTGTGGGCTGCCGGAACCTTCCTCGTCACGGGACTGGTCGTCGCCGTACTGCTGCGCCCCGATCCGCTCCTCACCGCCAGGGCCCTGGCCCCGGAGGGGTCACAGTCCGCGCAGAGCCGTTCCCTGCGCGCCGGGATCGCGGCGGTGGCCGCGTCACCACGGGCCAGGCTCGCCCTGGTGACGGTGGCCGTCACGCACACCGTCATGGTCTCGATCATGGTGATGACCCCGGTCGACCTGGGCCACCACGGAGCCCGTCTGGAACTCGTCGGCCTTGTCATCAGTGGTCACATCGCCGGTATGTACGCGTTCTCCCCGGTCATGGGCTGGCTGTCCGACCGGGGCGGGCGCCTCGCGGTCATCGGCCTGGCGGCCGGACTGCTGTGCCTCGCCGCCCTGCTGGCCGGCACGGCGGGCCCCAGCCACGCCCAGACCGCCGCCGGTCTCTTCGTGCTCGGCCTCGGCTGGTCCGCGGGCCTGGTCTCGGGCTCCGCCCTGCTCACCGACTCGGTGCCGCAGCCCGCCCGCGCCGCGGCCCAGGGCCTGTCCGACCTGACCATGAACTCGGCGGCGGGTATCGGCGGCGCGGCCGCCGGCCTGATCGTCTCGCAGGCGGGCTACGGCTGGCTCAACGCGATCGGCGCCTGCCTGCTGCTGCCGATGGCCGTGCTCGCCCTGCTGGCGGCCCGCAGCCGCGCGGCCGCCGCCACCGGGACAGCCGACCCGGCCGACCCGATCGACTCCATCGATGGGAGCAGGGGAACCGACCGAACCGGCGGAACCGACCGCTAAAGGCTGATGTGGTAGGCCTTGCGCAGCGTCTCGTGCACGGTCCAGGTCGTACGGTCCCCCTCGCGCAGCACACACGCGTCCCCCGGCCCGATCTCCAGGGTGTCGCCGCCGTCCACCTCGACCGTCGCACGCCCGCTGACCACCACGAACAGTTCGTTGGCCTCGGTGTCGGTGACCACGCCGGGCGTGATCTGCCAGATGCCGCGCAGTTGCTTGCCGTCGGGCGACTCCCACAGCACCTTGCCCGTCACCACCGGCTCGCCGGAGACGATCTGGTCGGGGTCGAGCGGCTCGGGCTGGAGGTCGGCGTCCGGAATGTGTACGGAGAACGAGGCGGGGGATTGATCAATTGTCGTCATGGCGCGCCACCTTAGCGGGCGTCATTGCCGCTGAATTTGTCAGTACCGGTCAGCCGTCCGTACTGGCGGGAGGAAACCCGTACGTACGGTCCGGCTCGTTCCAGGTGTGGGCAGTCCGCCGTAGAAGTGATGTGCCGTGCGTCCATGCGCCGATGCCGGTTCCCCGCCGAGGGCCGACTGTCAGTGGTCGCCTCTACTTTGGGATCAGTGGAGACCGGCCACCACGGACGGTCCTCGGGGAGGGGTGTGCCATGTCCGCTGCTGCGGCGCGGGGAACGCGGGAGACGACGTATCTGGAGCTGTCCCAGGACGGCGGCGGCGCGCACAAGTTCTACGAGATCACCGTGGACGGGACGACCGTGGCCGTGCGGTACGGGCGGATCGGCGCGGACGGACAGCGGCAGACCTCGGCCTTCCCGTGGGGAGTTGTGACACACCGCCACCACGGGGAACGTCCTGTTCGGCTGGCAGGAGGACACCGCCGTGCACGCGGGCACAGGCCGGCACGTCGTCGAGCCGCTGTCCAAGGCGACCGGCCGGGTCGAGGCGACATACCGGTGCGACACGTCGGTGTAGTCCTGTGCCACCTCGCCCGGCGGCCGCTACGTCTTCGCGGGTGACTCGTCCTCGTCCGTGTACTGCTTCGACGCCGACGGCACCCGGCTGTGGAAGCTCGGCACGGGCAGCGGCTCGGCGCTGTCCGTGCAGTACCGCGACGAGAAGCTGTACATCGTCACCACCGACGGCTCACTGGCGTGCGTCGACGCGAGCGAGGCGGCGATCTCGGCGGCCCAGTCCGGTTCGGTGCCGGTCGCCCTCGACATCAAGCAGGCTGCGGCGCTGCCCGCTTATGTGCCGACGGCGACCGTTGCCACGGTCGGTTCCGTACCTTCGCCGGGGGCCGGAGTGGTCGACGAATGCGTCCGGGGGGGCGGGCGGCCGGCTGCGGGTCCACGTGGTGTCCGACGGTTGCGATCCCTCCTGGAACGTCCAGTTCCCGCGCTCCGTGTGCCAGGTCGGTGCCCGCCATGTCGTGGACGCGCTGCACACCTCGCAGGGCGGGCTCTACCGGGTGCGGGGCGAGATGAAGCGCCTGGTGCAGGCCACGCACCAGCCCTTGCTCGTCGCCCTTGCCCGTTGCCCGTCACTCGTCACTCGTCGTAATGGCGGGCCTCGATGATGTTCCCGTCGGGGTCGCGGAAGTAGAAGGAGCGGGGAGCGGCACCACGAGCGCCGAAGCTGTTGTGGGAGTACGGCGAGACGGCGACGCCGCTGTCCGCCAGCCGGCCGTGCAGGGCCTCGAACGCCTGCTTGTCCATGGCGAGGCAGACGTGGTTCACCGGGTGGCCTGCCGTGCCCCCGGCGCCGGGGATGGCGTCCATGGCCCCGGCCATGGTGATCGGGGCGAGGTCGAGCAGTGATTGCGCGGAGACGCGCACGGAGGGGAAGGGCACTTCGCCCTCCGCGAACTCGGCGCCTCGTACGCCTGTCAGGCCGACGGTCTTCTCGTAGAACTCCAGCGAGGCAAGGGGGTCGTTCACCCACAGCACGACGTGATCGAGATGCGTTTCTGTCATCCACACAGGCTGCGGCGTGATCGTCGGCGGACGCAAGGGACGCGCCGCGGGACGTTTGCGGGCCCGGCCGGTGCGCCAGGAATGGGGGCATGCCTGACACCACGCTGCTGCTGTCCGGGGAGGTGCGGGAGGCGCTGGAACGGCGTCGCCCCGTCGTGGCCCTCGAATCGACGATCATCGCGCACGGCCTGCCGCGCCCGCGCAATCTGCGGGTCGCGGAGGAGCTGGAGGAGGTGGTACGTACCGTCGGAGCCGTTCCCGCGACCATCGCCGTCCTTGACGGCAGGGCACATGTCGGCCTGGACAAGGCCCAGTTGGAACAAGTGGCGAACGACGATTCGGTGCGCAAGCTGGGTCATCGCGATCTCGCACCGGCGCTGGCGACGGGGGCGAACGGGGCGACGACCGTGTCGGCGACGGCGTTCCTGGCCGCACGGGCCGGCCTGCGCGTCTTCGCCACCGGCGGGCTCGGCGGCGTACACCGCGAGTGGACCGAGACGCAGGACGAGTCGGCGGATCTGGGGCTGCTGGCGCGGACGCGGATCACGGTGGTGTGCGCGGGGGTGAAGTCGATCCTCGACGTCCCGGCGACGTTGCAGCGGCTGGAGACGCTGGGGGTCGGCATCCTCGGGTACGGCACGGAGCGCTTTCCGGGGTTCTATCTGAGCAGCTCGGGGGAACCGGTCGACTGGACGGTGCGGACGCCCGGTGAGGTGGCTGCGGTGATGCGCGCCCAGGACGCGCTCGGCGGGCCGGAAGCGGCGCTGCTCGTCGCCAACCCCGTACCGGAGGCCGAGCAGCTCGATCCGGCGCTGCACGACCGGGTACTGGCTCAGGCACTGGAGGAGTGCAGGGAGCGCGGACTCGCGGGTCAGGGGGTCACGCCGTTCCTGCTGGACCATCTGGTGCGGGGCACGGAGGGCGCCTCCCTGGAGGCCAATCTGGCGGCGGTGCGCGGCAACGTACGGCTGGCGGCGCAGATCGCGGCCGCGTGGACGCGGGCATGAGCCGGGCAGCGGGAGGAGGTGCCGGAAGGAACGTGGGAGGAGGTGTGAGAGGAGGTGCGAGCGAGGGTGGCGACGAGGACGGGACCGAGGACAAGCGCTTCGGTTCGGGCGGCGCACTGCTGGTGGTCGGCGACGTGGTCACCGATGTCGTGGCCCGCCACCGCGCACCGCTCGCGCCGGCGACCGACACGGCGGCGGACATCAGGACACTGCCGGGCGGGGCGGGTGCCAACGTGGCCTGCTGGGCGGCGTACTCGGGGCTCGCGGACGTACGGCTGCTGGCGCGGGTCGGCGCGGACGCGGGTGCCTGGCACGAGGAACGGTTGCGGCGTGCGCGGGTGCGCCCGCAGGTCGTACTCGACGAGGAGGCGGTGACGGCCACCGTCATATCCCTGGTCGACGCCGCCGCCGAGCGCACGTTCCTCACCGACAGCGGCGCCGCCCTGCGGCTCTCTCCCGCCGACTGGTCCGCGTCGTTTCTGGACGGCGTCGCCCATCTCCATCTCTCCGGCTACCTCTTCTTCGCGGATACGAGCCGGCGGACGGCCCGCCTCGCCCTTCTGGAGGCCCGGAAGCGAGGGGTGACGGTGAGCGTGGACCCGGCGTCGGCGGGGTTCATCGCCGGGCTGGGGGCGGGCCGTTTCCTGGAGGCGGCAGCGGGGGCGGACGTACTGCTGCCCAACGCGGACGAGGCCCGGCTGCTCACCGGACTGCCGGAAGCGGCGGACGCCGCAGCCGAGTTGAGCCGCCGTTTTCCACTCGTCGCCGTCACTCTGGGCTCCGGGGGTGCGCTGCTGGCCGCAGCCGGCAGCGTACGGGACCGCGTCCCGGCCACCCTGGTGGAGGCGGTGGACTCGACGGGCGCGGGTGACGCGTTCAGCGGGGCGTTCCTTGCGGCACGCCTCGCCGGGGCGGACGATGCGCAGGCCGCGGCGGCGGGATGCGCGGCCGGAGCGCACGCCGTGACGGTGGTGGGCGGGCGACCGCCTCTCCCGTGAACCGGCTCTTTTGATGTGACTCGTCGCTCTCGCGGTGGCTTGCTGTGCTCGCGGTGGCTCGTAGCGCTTCCGGTGGCCGTCTGCCGGTGTTCGACTCGGCCGTGCGACCGGCGGGCAGGGCCCTCTTCCGCCCGGTGCCAGAGGTACGGCTGGGAGGACGCCCGTGTCGTGCGCTGCCCGGTCGAGTGAGAGCGAGAGTTATGGACGGCTCTACAGGGTCGGCGTGGAGGCGGAAGTGGAAGTGGACGGACGGACGAACCCCGAACCCCGCACCGCGTCCGCCGCACCCACGGCGCCCCGCACCCCGTCACCCCGTGACGGCCCGCATCACCTCTTCGCGAACCGGGACTCCGACGGACAGAACACGCCCTAACCACGCAGCCCCGTCCACGCCGGATGCCTCGGATCATCGGCCCGTACGAGCACATCGGCGGTCTCCCCCGGCCGCACCTCCCGCTCGTAACGGGCGAAGACGGGCAGTGTCCACTTCGCCCTCTCCTCGGTCCGGCGCTCCAACGCCCCCGCGGACAACCGCACATGCACCGTCAGGTCGAACGGAAAACAGTGCCGCAGAAGCATCGGCCCGTGCAGCAACAGCACACCACCGGCCGGCAGCCGTACGTACGGACTGCGCGTCGCGCGGTCCGTGGCCGGGTCCCACAGGTCGGGCAGAACGCGCCCGGTCCCGCCGGGCTCCAGGGGCCCGAAGACCTCACGCCGCAGGGCGCCGACGTCGAACCAGCCGTCGTAGTACGAGTCGGGGTCCTCCTTGCCGAACTCGTAGCGGAGCGACGCCGGCCGCAGAAATCCCTCCGCGCCGACGACCACGACCGTCCGGCCGCGCAGCCGCAACGCCTCGGCGAGGCGCCCGGCGATCTCGCCGGTACGGGCGGCGGGCGCGCCGTCGACGGCGGCCTTGAGCCACGGCGACGGCTCCCCGCCCGCCGCCGACTCCGGACTGCCCGGGTGGCCCGGATCGCCCGGGTCACCCCCGTGTCCCAGGTGTCCCCTGTGACCCAGATGGTCGGCGAGGGCGTCGGTCAACCGTTCCCAGGTGATCGCTTCGAACTGCACAGCCCCATCATGCAGGCGGCACGGGCCGGCCTGCCTCATCCGCCTCATCCGGCCCGCCCCGCTCGTCGAACCGGTCGGCGAGCACGACACCGCGCTCGGCGATCACGTCCTGACAGGCGCGCAGTCCCGGCCTCGGCGTGACGCCGGAGGAACGTATGGCGAAGACGGCCTGGACCGACCGCCCCTGAACGACGAGTTCGTCGACTTTCTCGCGTACGGCGGCGGGCAGCGAGGCCCAGAGGTCCGAAGTCATACAACCGACCCTAGCCGCAGCCACCACGCCCGCAGTCGCGGCCCCATGAGCAACACCGGGCAGCACCGAGCAGCACCTCCACCACGCGTCGCCTACTCCCCTGCCGTCCCCGTCCCCGTCCCACCCGTCTCGCACGCCGGCGCGTCGGCGTCGACGGAGAGCGGACTGCCGGTGGGCAGCATGTAGGTCACGTACAGCACCACAGGCTCGCTCCCCAGGTTGCGCCCGATGTGCCGGTGCTTGACTCCGGACGGTTCGATGAAGGACTGGCCCGCTGTCGTCGTCTCGACGGAGCAGTCCTCCAGCGTCCGGGACAGCGTGCCCTTCTGCACGACGGCTATGAGCTGTCCGGGGTGGTGGTGCCAGCCGGTGGAGCCGCCCGGAGCAATGGTGATGGTGCGTACGACCACATCGGTGGGCCCCTTGGTCTTCACCTTCATCGTCCCGGCGGAGGTACCGGTGGCGAGCACCGTGCCGCTCACTCCGCTCCCGGGCGTCGCGAGTGCGGCGGACGGCACCATGCCGAGCGCCGCCAGGCACCCGCCAAAGACCATGCCCTTGCGCCCCCGCACCTGCTTACCGCTCCGCATCAACCCCAAGAATCCCAAGAATCCCATGCGAAACCCTCCAACTCCCGGGCAGATTCCAGGGATTCGATCGGAGTCCCCGCCGCCGCGATCACTGAAATCACCGAAATCGCCTCACCGTATCCGAGACCCACCACGCGCCCCAGGGGTTGCGCACGACGGTTTTCGAAAGATCGGGAACACGCTTCGACCGGCCGCGCCTCGGCCCGCCCGAGCCCGAAGGAGGCGGACCCGGGGACATGGCCGGCCCCCGAGCCCTGATCGAAGCTCTGCGGGCCGGAATCGAACCGGCATCTCGACGCGCATGGCCCCGGCCCGGTCGGTACGGCGATCGGCGGCGAATGAGGTGTCCGTCAGCAGCGCCGGCTTCCGGAGCCCGTGGTGGGCTGCCGTCAGGTCCTGCTGCGCCTTGGCCTTGACGCCTTTCTCCACTGCGATGATCTGATTGAGTTTCGCCACGTCCACGACGCCCACAACGTCGCCTGCCCGCACTCGAACGATTATTTGGGACTTCCGGGGAGTACGCACATGGGGACAGCCCTCGTCGCCGTCATAGGCACCCTGCTCGGCTCGGTGGTGACGCACTTCTTCCAGCGTCAGACGGCAGAGCGCACCGCCGCCCTGGCCCGCGCCGAACAGCTCCGTCAGGAGCGGATCTCCGCGTACAGCGCCTTCGCCGGCGCGGTCGTCGACTACCGGCGCGGCCAGAACGACCGCTGGCACCGCCAGAGCGAGGCGCCGGGCAGCGACAGCGCCGAATCGGCCCGCATGGAGTCGTACCGGCTGCGTGTGGCCGCCCGGCAGGCGCTCTACCGCGTCCAGTTGGTGTGCGACGACAACGCCGCCGTGGACCTGGCGGTCTCGGCCTTCGAAGCCACGAACCGCATGCACGAGGCGACGGACGAGGCCGAGCGCTCGCTGCGCTCGGAAGAGGCGCAGGAGGCGGTGCGCGCGTTCATCGCGACCGCGGCGCCGGGGGTCCGCTGACGTGCCCGGCGCCGAGCCGGTGGTCGTCGCTCCCCTCGTACCGCGCCTCCACTGCGCGGAGTGCCACCGGGGCCCACTCCCCCTCCTCGTCCTGGAGCACAACGCCCCGTACTGCCTCGACTGCGCCGACCTGGGCCACCTCGTCCACCTCCCGCGCGGCAACGCGGCCCTCACGCGCCGGGCCCGCGAGTCCAGTTCGCTCTGGGCGGTCGTCGTCCGCCACAACAGGCGCCGCACCCGGTACGAACGCCAGGGCATCCTCGTGGAGGAGGCGGCCCTGGTCCGTGCCGAGGCCGCCTGCCTGGCGGACGCCGACGCCCGCGCCCGCCGCCGCGAACGCGACGCGGCACGCCGCGCGGCCGAGGACGTACGCTTCACCGCCGCCCTGGCCGCCGAGATCCTGCGCCTCTTCCCGTCCTGCCCGCCGTCCCGCGCCCGGGCGGTCGCCACCCACACCTCGGAACGCGGCAGCGGCCGGGTCGGCCGCAGCGCGGCGGGCCGCTCCCTGGACGAGGGCGCGGTGACGGCGGCGGTACGGGCGTCCGTACGGCACGTCGACACGGCGTACGACGCGCTGCTGATGAGCGGCGTACCGAGAGGGAAGGCGCGGGCGAGGGTGGCAGCCGCGACAGACGCGGTCCTCACCGTCTGGCGAACACCGCCGGCGCCGCCGGGACTCACTCGAACGGCCTGTTCCTCCGGCTGACCGAGCGGTTCGTCCACGCGCACGGACAGAAGCAGTGGAGCAGTGCTACGCCGGAGGTGATCTGCGAAAACGCCGCATCGCGCGTCATGCACCCCGACGTGCACCGTGCGCGCGGGCTTTCCGATCCGCGCGAGCGGCTCGCACCCGCCAGCGCCGCCGGCCCGTCGTGGACGTGTGCGCCTCGTCGGCCGCGGGACCACCGCAGGGGCGACTGCGCCGCGCCGTCTCAGGTGTCGAGCAGCGCGGTGAGCGCGTCCACCGGGTCCCTGTCCGGGGTGCCGGTCGGCCACCAGTCGTCCGTGCCGGGGTCCGATTCGTAGGGGTACCAGCGGTCGTCCTGGCCCAGACGGAGCTGGATGCCGCGTTCCGCGTCGCCGAGGCGGTTGCGGTGCGGGCGCAGGCGGGGGAGGCCGGCGGCGGCCAGGGCCGGGCGGGCCCGGTCGAAGGGGCCCGCCGGGGGGTCCCAGGGGGTTTCGAGGACGGACAGGCCGGTCGGGCCGCCCTGTTGCCAGGCGGCCACCGCGCGGGCCAGGTCGGTGGGGGTGCGGCCGGTCGCGCGGGCGAGTGCGGCGTACAGGGTGCGGGTGGCGGCTGTCAGGCCCGAGCCGGGCTGGGCGGCCGCCAGGCGGACCGCGTCCTGCCAGGGGGTGAGCGTCGCGACGGGGTCGGTGCCGCTGGTCAGGAGCGTGTGGGCACGGGCCGCCGCGTCCGTCACCAGGAGGTCCAGGGTCAGCGGGTCGGGTGCGCCCCGGGTGCCCGGGTACGCGCCACAGGCGTGGCCGGGGTGCGGGGGTACGGGCAGCGGGCCCGGCAGCGGCGGGAGTGTGCGCGGGCCCAGGGCGGCGGCGGCCGGGACGCCGGGGAAGGGCGGCGGCGCCGGCTTCTCGCGGACGGAGAGGGCGGCGTTGCGGCGGGCGAGGTCGTCGAGGAGGTCGCGCTCGGCCCGGCCGCGCATCAGGAGCAGGACGAAGGGGTCGGCGTCCAGCAGGCGGGCGGTCTCGTAGCAGAGAGCGGCCGCGTGCTTGCAGGGGTGGCCGCGGTCCGGGCACGAGCAGGAGGGCACCAGGTCGCCGGGGGCCGGCAGCAGGTCCACGCCCGCCTCGGCCGCCGAATCGACCAGGGAGTGCGGCATGTCCTTGTCGAGCAGGGCCGCGATGTGGGCCGGGTTGGCCGCCGCCGTCGCCAGGAACCGTTCCCAGTCCTCGTCGTCGAGTGCGCGCAGGCGGATCTCCGTGCGGTAGGGGCGGGGTCGGCTACCCCGTACGTACGTGACGATCCGGCCCGGCGCCACGCTGATGGCGCCGACGTTGCCCTCACTGGCGTACGTACGGCCGCGGGCGAGGCGGGCCGGGTCGAGCGACAGCGCTTCGAGCGCCTCGGTCCAGGCGCTGCCCCACCAGCTGCTGCCGGGCTTGGCGCCGCTCGCGCTCATGCCGGCCTCCGCAGCGAGACCAGGTCGGCCAGCTCGCGGTCGGTGAGCTCGGTCAGGGCCGCTTCCCCGCCGCCCAGGACCGCGTCCGCCAACGCCCGCTTGGACGCGATCATTTCGGCGATGCGGTCCTCCACCGTGCCCTCCGCGATCAGCCGGTGCACCTGCACGGGCTGGGTCTGTCCGATGCGGTACGCCCGGTCGGTCGCCTGGTCCTCGACCGCCGGGTTCCACCAGCGGTCGTAGTGGATCACGTGGGCGGCGCGGGTGAGGTTCAGTCCGGTGCCGGCCGCCTTGAGGGAGAGCAGGAAGACGGGAACCTCGGCGGACTGGAAGCGGTCCACCATCTCCTCGCGCCGGGCGACGGGCGTTCCGCCGTGCAGGAGCTGGGTACGGACCGCGCGGGCCGCCAGGTGGTCGGCGAGCAGGCGCGCCATGGTCACGTACTGGGTGAAGACCAGGACCGAGCCGCCCTCCGACAGGATCGTGTCGAGGAGCTCGTCGAGGAGTTCGAGCTTGCCGGAACGGCCGGTGAGGCGCCGGGTGTCCTCCTTCAGATACTGCGCGGGGTGGTTGCAGATCTGCTTGAGGGAGGAGAGGAGCTTCATGACGAGACCTCGGCGCGCGATGCCCTCCGCCCCCTCGATGGCCGCCATGGACTCCCGTACGGACGCTTCGTAGAGGGACGCCTGCTCACGGGTGAGGGAGACGGGGTGGTCGGTCTCCGTCTTGGGCGGCAGCTCCGGCACGATGCCCGGGTCGGACTTCTTGCGGCGCAGGAGGAAGGGACGTACGAGACGGGCGAGGCGCTCGGCCGCCTCGTCGTCCTCGCCGCTCTCGACCAGGCGCGCGTGGCGGGCGCGGAAGGACGTGAGCGGGCCGAGCAGGCCCGGCGTCGTCCAGTCGAGGAGGGCCCACAGCTCGGAGAGGTTGTTCTCCACGGGCGTGCCGGTCAGGGCGATGCGCGCGGGGGCGGGGATGGTGCGCAGCGCCTTCGCCGTGGAGGAGTACGGGTTCTTGACGTGCTGCGCCTCGTCGGCGACGACCATCCCCCAGGTGTGCGCGGCCAGTTCGGGGGCGCTGGTGCGCATCGTGCCGTACGTCGTGAGAACGAAACCGCCGCCGGGTCCGCCGGTGTCGTGGAGCGTGCGGGCCGCTCCGTGGAAGCGGCGGACGGGGACGCCCGGTGCGAAACGGGTGATTTCGCGCTGCCAGTTGCCGAGGAGGGAGGCGGGGCAGACGACGAGGGTGGGGGCGCTGCGGGCGCGCCGCAGATGGAGGGCGATGACCGTGATCGTCTTGCCGAGGCCCATGTCGTCGGCGAGGCAGCCGCCGAGCCCGAGGGAGGTCATCCGGTCCAGCCAGGCGAGACCGCGCAGCTGGTAGTCGCGCAGGGTGGCGTCGAGGCCGGGCGGCTGGGGCACGAGCGCCCCCTCGCCGGTGCCGGCCGCGAGGCGGTCGCGGAGGGCGGCCAGGGCGCCCACGGGGACCGCTTCGACCTGCTCGCCGTCGACCTCCGCACTGCCCGTGAGGGCTGCGACCAGCGCGTCCACCGGCTGCAGCAGGCCCAGTTCACGCTTGCGCGCCTTGCGCACGAGCTCCGGGTCGACGACGACCCACTGGTCCCGGAGGCGGACGATCGGGCGGTGCGCCTCGGCGAGCGCGTCCATGTCCGCCTCGCTGAGCGGCTCGCCGCCGACCGCCAACTGCCAGCTGAAGGAGAAGAGTTCCTGCGCGTCGAAGAAGGAGGTGCCGTCGGTCGCGGACCCGGGCGCGGGGCGTACGACCGCGGTGGCCGTGAGCGTACGGGCCAGCTCGCGGGGCCAGTGGACGGCCACGCCGGCAGCGCCGAGTCTGGCCGCCGCCGGGCCCAGGAGCTCGTACAGCTCGTCCTGCGACAGCGGCAGTACGTCGGGGACCGGGCGGCTCAGGAGGCGGCCGAGCGGCGGCCACACACGGGCCGCGCGGCGCAGCGCCAGCACCGCGTCGACGCGGGCTCGGGGACCGAAGCCTTCGCTGCCGCCGTCGGCCCACAGGGCGGCCGCGTCGATGACGTGCGTCGGGTCGGCCAGGCTGTGCACCTGGACCAGGGCCGCGCCCGCCCGGCGCTGCTCGCCGCCGTCCCCGTCGACGGCCCTGTCCGTCTCCTCGCTTCCTCCGCCCGCTTCGTCCGGTGATCCGTGGTCGTGGTCCGTGCTGTCGAAGATCCGGAACTGGGACAGGTCGAGGCGCAGTGACACCCGCACCCCCGCGTCCACCCCGGCCGCGACCTCCGCCGCCCACTCCCGCAGCTCCGGAAGGTGCTGGGCGGCGCGGGCCGCGAAGGGCGCTCCCACGGCGTACGCCGCGGAAGGCGTCCGGGGCAGCATGTCCGCGACCGCGTCGAGGAACGCCTTCACCAAGGTTTCGGGGTCGGGCAGCTGAAGCGGTGTCCGCCCGGCGAGCGGGACCGCGTGCGCCTCGGCGGGCATGGCCGCGGCGATGGCCCGTACCTGCGCGACGTCGTCGGCGTCGAGCGGCCCGGCACGCCAGGCGTCGTGGTCCCCGGAGGTCAGGCCGGGCAGCAGCCGGCCCCGCGCGGCGAGGTGCAGGGCGTGCAGCGCCGCCGCGCCCCAGCAGCGGGCGGCGGGATGGGCTGCGGGATCGTGGCGGGCCCGGACCAGCAGCGGCAGCGCGTCGGAGAGGGGGAGGAGAACGGCGGGCACGGTGTGGCGGCGTACGGCGGTGCCCCGGAGCCCGTGCCGTCGTACGACCGTGATCTCCGTGGAGGTCTCGGGCAACGCGGAAACCTCGGGCAGGGCAGAGGTCTCGGGCAGGGTGCCGCCCTCGGGGTCCCAGAGGGCGATCCTGCCTTCGCGCGGCAGCTCCGCGGGGAGGAAGACCGCGGCGCGTCGTCCCATGCCTGCCATCGCTTCACCCCCCGTCCCGCACATCCCGCGTCCCGCTCGCCGCGCTCGTCTCCGTCCACGTGCGAGTTTACGGGTGGGGTCCGACACTGGTCCCCGGCCGACGCCGCGCGGGCGCGGGAACGGTGTGCGCATGAACCTCACGGGACGAGGCACCCGGCCCGGACCGATCCGGTCGTCCGGGGAAAAGGGGCACCCCCATTGACCGAACACCGCGACAGACCCGCCACCGCCGCCGACGGGTTCGCGGAGGAGATCAAGCAGTCGGGGCCCCACACGGCGGAGAGGGACCCCGCGCGGGGAGGCCGACGGCGAGGGCGGCGACGCCCTGTGGCCCAGTCTGGGCGCCCAGGAGTCCGCCCACCGCCACGACGAGCACGGCAAGAGCGGGAGCCGGCGCGGCCACTGGGGCCACTGGGGCCGAAGGGGGCGCCGCTGAACGAGTGCCGCGGCCCCGCCGCCGTCAAAGCCGTCAGCGCGAAGACCGACGACGCACCAGTGCGACGAGCTCCGCGTTGTGGTGGCGGCGGGACCAGGCGACGGCGACGAGCGGCACCAGCAGGGTCAACGGCGTCGCGGCGTTCCCGCCGTCGAAGACCGTCAGCTGGGTGAAGAACGCCCCGGCCATCAGCGCACCGAGAGCGAGCGCCGCCACCCCGGACAGGACGGGAATCAGCAGCGCGATCGCGCCCGCCAGCTCCAGGCCCCCGACCAGGTACATGAACCAGTCGCCGAAGCCGATCCTGTCGAAGCTCTCCGCCGCCGAGGAGTGACCGACCAGCTTGGGACCCGCGCTGGGCACGGCGAAGAACAGGGCCAGCAGGATCTGAAGGGCGCGCACCGTGATCCGTACGCGTCGGCCCGGCGCGGCCGGTGCGTCACCCGGCCCCCGGGAGGCGGTGGTGGTGGCGGCGACAGTGGTCGTTGCGTCGGACATCGTGGTCTCCCCCGGAAGCGGTGCGGCGTGTGTTCTCACAGATACCGACCGCCCCGCGTCCCGGAACTCATCGCCGGACAGCCTGTGAATCTGCGGACCGGGTACCCGCCTGCGGGGATCGTGGGGAAGAGGCGATTGATCATGATCATGCGTACCGGGAGTGAACCGAGAACCGCACGCAGCCCCCTCCGGCTGCGGCTCTGGCTGAGCCTGTGGGGCCTGCTCTGGGCCGTCGGCGGAACGGTCGCCCTCGCGGCCGCCGGCCGCACCGGCTGGGCCGTCGCCTGTGGCTGCCTCGCCGTCGTGGTCACCGCGGACCTGGTGACGGTCGTACGCCACCTCCGTCAGGGCGCGCACTACCAGCCCGGCCGCGACATCCCGCCGTACGATCCGCCGCACCCGTGAAGACGTCCGCCGCACCCGTGAACGCGCGCGGCCGCACGGCCGCCCACTCGCCTCACTCGTCCGCGTCGAACCGCGCCGCCGCCAGGTACTCCGGCTTCGGGTCGAGCGCCGCCGCCAGCCTGAAGTGGCGTTTCGCCCGGTCCGCATGCGAGGCACGCTCGTACGTGCGCGCAAGGGCGAAATGAGCGAAGGCGTTGTCGGGCTCACGCTCCAGTACGAGCTGGAATTCGAGCTCGGCGGAGCGCAGTTGGGCCGACGCGAAAAAGGCACGGGCGCGCAACAGCCGAGCCGCCGTGTTCTCCGGATGGGCCGCTATGACCGAGTCCAGGAGTTTCACGGCTCCGCGCGGATCACGCGCGGCCAACAGGTGCTCCGCCGCGCGGTAGTCGATGATGTGGGTTTCCGGGCTGCTTTCGGGCACGCTGAAATCCTTCCGCTCGCCCCTCAATCCTTTCCAACGGCCCCGGCAGTATGCTGTATTCCGTCTTCCGCCTTCTGTCAGGGCGCCGGCCGCGCGGCCCGTTCGGTCAGTTCCGCCCAGACCTTGCGCACCTGCGGCTCGAGCGCCGGCAGCGGTCCGTCGTTGTCGATCACCAGGTCCGCGATCGCCAGCCGCTGCTCCCGCGTCGCCTGGGCGGCCATCCTGGCGCGCGCCTCGTCCTCGGTCATGCCGCGCAGCCGTACGAGCCGGTCCAGCTGTGTCTGCGGGGACGCGTCCACCACGGCCACCAGGTCGTACAGGGGCGCCAGGCCGTTCTCGGTGAGCAGCGGTACGTCGTGGACGACGACGGCGTCCGTGCCCGCCCCGCCCTCCAGCTCCGCCGACCGGGCGCCCACCAGCGGGTGGACGATCGTGTTCAGCGTCGCCAGACGGGCGGCGTCGGCGAAGACGATCGAGCCGAGTTTCGGACGGTCCAGGGTCCCGTCCGGAGCGAGGACGCCCTCGCCGAAAGCTTCGACGACGGCCGCGAGCCCCGGTGTTCCGGGCTCGACGACCTCTCGCGCGATCTTGTCGGCATCGATCAGCACGGCCCCGTACGAGACGAGCAGCCGCGACACTTCGCTCTTTCCGGCGCCGATTCCGCCGGTCAGGCCCACTTTCAGCATGCGCGGAAGCCTAGACCAGCGGCCGGGGCGGGCCTAGACGTCGCCCTCCCGCTCCGCGAGAAAGCGTTCGAATTCGAGGCCGATCTCGTCGGCCGACGGCAGATCGACGGGTTCGGCGACCAGGTTGCCCCGCGCCACCGCGCCCGCCACCGCGTCGTACTGGTGCTCCAGGCCCTGCACGAGCGAGACGAGTTCCTCGTCGCCCTCACCGACCTGCCGGTCGATCTCGTCCTGGGTGCGCCTGGCCTCCGTACGCAGCGCGTGGGCGACGCCGGGCAGCACCAGACCGGTCGCCGCCGTGATCGCCTCCAGGGCGGTCAGCGCGGCGTCGGGGTACGAGGAACGCGCGACGTAGTGCGGCACGTGCGCCGCGACACCGAGCACGTCGTGCCCGGACTCCGCGAGCCGGAACTCGACGAGCGCCTCCGCGCTGCCGGGCACCTGCGCCTCGTCGAACGGGCTGCGGTGGCCTGGCATGAGGTCGGTGCGGTTGCCGTGCGGGGTGATGCCGACGGGACGGGTGTGCGGGACGCCCATCGGTATGCCGTGGAAGTTCACCGAGAGCCGCACACCGAGCCGCTCGACGATCTGCCGTACGGCGAGGGCGAACCGCTCCCACTCCACGTCCGGCTCGGGGCCCGAGAGCACCAGGAAGGGCGCCCCGGTCGCGTCCTGGACGAGCCGGACGTCGATCTCGGGTGCCTCGTACTCGGACCACTTGTCGCGCCGGAAGGTCAGGAGCGGGCGGCGGGCGCGGTAGTCCACCAGCCTGTCGTGGTCGAACCTGGCCACGACCTGGTGGGGCAGGGTGTCCAGCAGTTTCCCGACGATCTGCTCGCCGGTCTCGCCCGCGTCGATGTAACCGTCGAAGTGGTAGAGCATGACCAGTCCGGCCGATTCCTGCGCGAGCGCCATGTCGACAGCGGCCACGCCCTTCGGCTCCCACTCGTACAAATCCTGCGGTTCAAGCACGATTACCGCTCCTCCTCGTGTTCCTACGGAAGAACGTGCCGCAGGGCACAGGCATTCCCGTTCACGCCCCCTTCGGTGAAGCGCGCGGTCTGCCGGCTCCCGTACGGCCGTGGTCCGCCTTCCCCGGTCCGTACGCCGCTGCCGGGCCGGCGTGCCCGCGCCGACGTCCACGACCTCGGCCCGGGCATGAGCAAGGCCCGCCCCCCAAGGGGAGCGGGCCTTGCTTTCAGCCGGTTACCAGCTGGAGGTCAGAGCGTCAGCTCTGGCCGCCGGCCAGCTTCTCGCGGAGCGCGGCCAGGGCCTCGTCCGACGCCAGGGCGCCGGAGTTGTCCGCCGACTCCGAGGAGTAGGAACCGCCGCCACCGCTGCCGCCGGAGGCAGCCGGAGCGCTACCGGCCGGGGCGGCAGCGCCCTCGGCAGCAGCGGCCTCGTCGGCCTCGCGGGACTTGATGACCTGGGCCTGGTGCTGCTCGAAGCGCTGCTGCGCCTCGGCGTACTGGGTCTCCCAGGCCTCGCGCTGGGTCTCGTAGCCCTCGAGCCAGTCGTTGGTCTCGGGGTCGAAGCCCTCGGGGTAGATGTAGTTCCCCTGGTCGTCGTACGACGCGGCCATGCCGTACAGCGTCGGGTCGAAGTCGACCGAGGCCGGGTCGGCACCGAAGGACTCGTTGGCCTGCTTCAGCGAGAGGCTGATGCGGCGGCGCTCGAGGTCGATGTCGATGACCTTGACGAAGATCTCGTCGTTGACCTGGACGACCTGCTCCGGGATCTCCACGTGGCGCTCGGCCAGCTCGGAGATGTGGACCAGACCCTCGATGCCCTCGTCGACGCGCACGAACGCACCGAACGGAACGAGCTTCGTGACCTTACCGGGAACGACCTGCCCGATCTGGTGCGTGCGGGCGAACTGCTGCCACGGGTCTTCCTGCGTCGCCTTGAGCGACAGCGAGACGCGCTCGCGGTCCATGTCGACGTCGAGGACCTCGACGGTGACTTCCTGGCCGACCTCGACAACCTCGGAGGGGTGGTCGATGTGCTTCCAGGAGAGCTCGGAGACGTGCACGAGACCGTCGACGCCACCGAGGTCCACGAACGCACCGAAGTTGACGATCGAGGAAACGACGCCGGAGCGGACCTGGCCCTTCTGCAGGGTCGTGAGGAAGGTCTGACGGACCTCGCTCTGGGTCTGCTCGAGCCAGGCACGGCGGGACAGGACCACGTTGTTGCGGTTCTTGTCCAGCTCGATGATCTTGGCCTCGAGCTCCTTGCCCACGTAGGGCTGGAGGTCGCGGACACGCCGCATCTCGACGAGGGAGGCCGGCAGGAAGCCACGGAGGCCGATGTCGAGGATGAGACCACCCTTGACCACCTCGATGACGGTGCCGGTGACGATGCCGTCCTCTTCCTTGATCTTCTCGATCGTGCCCCAGGCGCGCTCGTACTGCGCGCGCTTCTTGGACAGGATGAGGCGACCTTCCTTGTCCTCCTTCTGGAGAACAAGGGCTTCGATCTCGTCGCCGACCTTGACGACCTCGTTGGGGTCGACGTCGTGCTTGATCGAAAGCTCGCGGGAGGGGATGACGCCTTCGGTCTTGTAACCGATGTCGAGCAGGACCTCGTCCCGGTCGACCTTCACGATGACGCCGTCGACGATGTCGCCGTCGTTGAAGTACTTGATCGTCTCGTCGATCGCGGCGAGGAAGGCTTCCTCGTTACCGATGTCGTTGACCGCTACCTGCGGGGTGGTGGTGGCGGTGGTCTCGGTGCTGCTCGTCATGTGGGTAAGGGCTCCGGTACGGACAGTAAGTCGTAGGTACTGCTACGCCGGGAGCCCGTATCGGCACCTGCTGACGCCGGGCAGCCTAGGAGGCGCGATTCCGCGTGACGGAAACGCCTCGACAACCGAGAGGACATACAACCGGTGCAAGCGCAGCCTGCTCTGTCTGAGGTGCGCAGGCTCGCAGCGCAACTTGTAGCATACGGGGGCAGCCGGGCAGGGTCAATGCGCGAAGGCGCACACCCGGGGCGGAACGTCCCATACCCGGCACAACTAAGGTTCGGCGAGGCCACAACGGCCGCACCGCACTCTGCGGCTACCGGTTCGACGGAGCCTACGCAGACGAGACAGACGGGCGCAATGAGCCACAGCAAAGACGCCGCAGACGCTTTCGAGGCCCTCGACACCTACGTCCCGGACGGTGCGGACGAGGGGGAGGCGACCCGGCGCCAGGCCTCGGAGGCCGAGAGCAGCCGGGCCAGCCGGGGCTGGTGGGACCGCAACGCCGACGCGTACCAGAGCGAACACGGAGCGTTCCTCGGTGACGACCGTTTCGTGTGGGGCCCGGAAGGACTGGACGAGGCGGAGGCGGGTCTCCTGGGGCCTGCGGCGTCCCTGAAGGGACTCGACGTTCTGGAGATCGGCGCGGGCGCGGCGCAGTGCTCGCGCTGGCTCGCCGCGCAGGGCGCGCGTCCGGTGGCCCTGGACCTCTCGCACCGCCAGCTCCAGCACGCCCTGCGGATCGGCGGCGGTGTTCCCGGCGTACCCCTGGTGCAGGCGGACGCCGCGACGCTGCCCTTCGGGGACGCGTCCTTCGACCTCGCGTGCTCGGCGTACGGGGCGGTGCCCTTCGTCGCCGATCCGGTGGAGGTCTTCCGCGAGGTACGGCGTGTCCTGCGGCCCGGCGGGCGGTGGGTATTCTCCGTCACGCACCCCGTCCGCTGGGCCTTCCCCGACGAGCCCGGCCCCGAGGGCCTGTCGGTCGCCGCCTCCTACTTCGACCGCACGCCCTACGTCGAGCAGGACGACCAGGGGCGCGCGGTCTACGTGGAGCACCACAGAACGATCGGCGACCGGGTACGGGACGTGGTGGCGGCCGGCTTCCGCCTGGTCGACCTGGTCGAGCCGGAGTGGCCCTCCTGGAACAGCCAGGAGTGGGGCGGCTGGTCCCCGCTGCGGGGAAACCTGATCCCGGGAACGGCGATTTTCGTGTGCGTACGAGACTAGGGGCGTGATCCGCACCGACGCTCTGGGGCAGCTGCCCGTACGTACCGTTGTGCCCGCCCTGGAGCGCGCTCTGGACGCGCACGGAACGGCGGTGCTGTGCGCGCCGCCGGGGACGGGCAAGACGACGCTGGTGCCGCTGGTGCTGGCCGGGCTGCTCGACGGGGGACGGCCCGTGCGGAGGGTCGTCGTCGCGGAGCCCCGGCGGATCGCGGCGCGGGCCGCGGCCCGGCGGATGGCGTGGCTGCTGGGCGAGAGCGTCGGGGGACGCGTGGGCTTCACCGTGCGCGGGGAGCGCGTGGTGGGGCGCGACACGGTGGTGGAGGTCGTGACCACCGGTGTGCTGCTCCAGCGCCTCCAGCGCGACCAGGAGCTCGCCGGGGTCGATGTCGTCGTCCTGGACGAGTGCCACGAGCGGCACCTGGACGCGGACACCGTCGCCGCGTTCCTCCTCGACGTACGGGCCGCCCTGCGGCCGGAGCTGCGGCTCCTCGCCGCCTCCGCGACGACGGACGCCGAGGGCTGGGCGCGGCTGCTGGGCGACGCGCCGGTGGTGGAGGCGCAGGGGGTCTCCCACCCCGTGGAGACGGTGTGGGCGCCGCCCGCCCGTCCGGTGCGGCCGCCGCACGGCATGCGGGTGGATCCGGCGCTGCTGGCGCATGTGGCCGCCGTGGTGCGCAGGGCGCTCGCCGAGCGGGAGGGCGACGTGCTGTGCTTCCTGCCCGGCGTGGGCGAGATCGCGCGGGTGGCCGGACAGCTGTCCGGGGCCGGCGCCGAGGTGTTCCAGGTGCACGGGCGGGCTCCGGCCGCGGTGCAGGACGCCGTACTGGCCGGTTCCGCGGGCGCGCGCAGGGTGGTGCTGGCGACCTCGGTGGCCGAGTCGAGCCTGACCGTGCCCGGTGTACGGGTCGTCGTGGACTGCGGGCTCGCGCGTGAGCCCCGGACGGACCATGCGCGGGGGCTGGGCGCGCTCACGACCGTACGGGCCTCGCAGGCGGCCTCACGGCAGCGCGCGGGGCGGGCGGGGCGCGAGGCGCCGGGTGCGGTCTACCGGTGCTGGGACCGGGCCGACGACGTACGGCTGCCGCGCTTCCCCTCCCCCGAGATCAAGGTCGCGGACCTGACGGCGTTCGCCCTCCAGGCGGCGTGCTGGGGCGACCCCGACGCGAGCGGTCTCGCCCTGCTGGACCCGCCGCCGGGCGGGGCCATGGCGGCGGCCCGTGCGGTACTGGCCGCGATCGGCGCGGTGGACGGTGCCGGCCGCGCGACCGAACGGGGCGTACGGATGGCCCGCCTCGGCCTGCACCCCCGGCTCGCGCGGGCGCTCGTCGACGGCGCGCGGGAGGTCGGGGCGCGCCGCGCGGCGGAGGTGGTCGCCCTGCTGAGCGAGGAGCCCCCGAGGGAGTACGGCGACGACCTGGCCGCGGCCTGGCGCGCGGCCCGCCGCGGCGACGACGCGTACGGGGCCCGGTGGCGCCAGGAGGCACGGCGGCTGGCTTCGGCGGCGGGTGGTTCCGGGAGTGCTGGGAGTGCTGGGAGTGCTGGTGGTTCCGGGGCTTCTGGGAGGACGGGCACAGCCGGGGGTTCCGGCACGGCCGGCGCGGAGGCAGGGGCCCCCGGGGCCGGTGGTGACGACGCCGTTGCCGGGTTGGTGGCCGCCTTCGCGTTTCCCGAGCGGGTCGCCAGGGGCCGGGGCGAGGGGACCTTCCTCATGGCCTCCGGAACCGGGGCCGAACTCGGCGACGGGTCCCGGCTGCGCACCGCTCCGTGGCTGGCGGTCGCCGTCGCCGACCGTCCCGTCCACGCCGCCTCCGCGCGCGTACGCCTCGCCGCCGTCATCGACGAGGACACGGCGAAACTGGCCGCCGAGCATCTGCTCGTGTCCGGCGAGGAGGTGCACTGGGAGGACGGGGACGTCGTCGCGCGGCACGTGGAGCGACTGGGTGCGGTCGAACTGACCGTGCGGGCGCTCGCAAAGCCGGATCCGGAGCGGGTACGGGAAGCACTGCTCGACGGCCTGCGGCGCGAGGGCCTCGGTCTGCTGCGCTGGACACGGGACGCGCGGGGGCTGCGCGAGCGCCTCGCCTTCCTGCACCGGGTGCTGGGCGCTCCGTGGCCGGACGTGTCGGACGCGGCGCTCACGGACCGTACCGACGCATGGCTGGAACCGGAGCTGTCACGGGCGCGCAGGAGAGCCGACCTCGGCCGGATCGAGGCGGGGCAGGCGTTGAACCGGCTGCTGCCGTGGGCGTCCGGCGACGCGGCCCGGCTGGACGAGCTGGCGCCGGAGCAGATCGAGGTGCCGAGCGGGTCGCGGATCCGCGTGGAGTACGGCGGTGAGCAGCCCGTACTGGCGGTGAAGCTCCAGGAGATGTTCGGGCTGGCCGAGACGCCGCGGGCGGCCGGCGTACCGGTGCTGGTGCACCTGTTGTCCCCGGCGGGGCGTCCGGCGGCCGTCACCGCCGATCTGGCGTCCTTCTGGCGGGACGGGTACCGCGCGGTACGGGCCGAACTGCGCGGCCGCTACCCGAAGCACCCGTGGCCGGAGGACCCCGCGACGACGGCGCCCACGCGTCACACGAAGGCGCGGCTCGGGCGGGGTTGAGTCCGGGGAAGCCTAGGCAGAGGACCCCGGTGTACGTGACGGCCGCGATGCGTCCGTCCGGCAGGGGGGCACAGGCACTGCGCTGGCGAGCCCATGAAGTTCCGGCACACCTCACGGTCGTCCCTCATGTCGAATCCAGGGGCGACTCCGCCGGCCGGGTGGCCCGGCGGATCCGGGTGACGTGCCGCCGCCCCGTCCGGAACACGGTCCGGACGGGGCGGCGGCGGCAGGGCCGAGGAGCGGTTACGCGACGGGGGTGGTGGAGGAAGAGGGAGCGGAGGGAGCCGGAGGGGTCTTCGACGGGTCGGTCGTCGGGTCGGTCGACGGCACGGTGGTGGCCGCGGTGACGGTCAGTTCGACCATGAGGACCACACCGTCGGCGGTGGTGAGACGCAGCCTGTACGTCCCCGCGTTGCCGTCGGTGTAGATCTTCGGAAGGGCCACCAGGCCGTTGGCGTCCGTCCTGAGAGCGGTCAGGGTACGGAACGCCTTGCCGTCGGCGCCCTTGAAGTACGGGCCCTTGCCGTTCTCCGCGGACGTGCCGGCGTCGCCCGTGACCATCGTCGCGGTCACTGCGACACCCGCCGCGGCCCTGCCCTTGTACGTCGCCCTCACCTCGACCGGGTCGGCGAAGGAGCCGCCGGCCTCTGCCTTCAGCTCCTTGTCGGAGGTACGGACCAGGGCGTCGGACCGCGGCGCCGGCGCCGGCCTGGCCTTGACGTCGGCGGTGAAGTCCGCGGCGGGGGCGCTGGTGCCCAGCGCCTCGGCGCGCACGGTGAACGTGCCCGTCCGCCGGCCCGCGCCGAGCGTGGGGGCGGTGGCGATGCCGTCGGCGCCGGTGATGACGGTGAAGCGGGTCCGGGCGCCGGGGAAGCGCGCGTCCGTGTCGCCGACGATCCGGAACTGGATCCGGGCGCCCACCGCCGTCTTGCCCGCGGAGGTCTTGGCCCGTACGCGCAGCCGGTCGGTGAACTTCTCGCCCTCGGTGGCGGTCACGGTCGCGGTGCCGAGCCGCTCCAGGGCGGCGACGGGCGCCGGGGCCGGGGGCGGCGTGGGCGGAGACGGAGTCGTCGGGGGCGGAGTCGTCGGCGGATTCGTCACCGGGGGCGGCGTCGTCGGGGGATTCGTCACCGGGGGCGGCGTCGTCGGGGGCGGGGACGTCGGCGGAGTGGTCGTCGGCGGGGTCGGGGTGCCGCCGCCGACTCCCGGAGCGCCCGGGCCGGCCGGCGGAGTCGTCCCGCCGGGAACGCCGGGGAGGGTGCCGCCGCGGCCGTTGTGGTGGCTGTCGGGTTCGCCGCTGCCCGGCAGGACTCCGGAGCCGTCCGGCACCTCGTGGCTGCCGCGCCGGTAGTAGTCGAACCAGGACATGACCGTACGCAGGTACTCCCGCGAGCGGTTGTAGCCGAGGACCGCCTGGTCGAGATCGGCCTGGACGGACAGGTCGCGGTCGTGGGCGCAGAGGTAGCGGCCGGCGGCGAGGGCCGCGTCGTAGATGTTGTTCGGGTCCTTGCGGCCGTCGGCGTTGCCGTCCTGGCCCCAGGTCGCCCAGGTGGACGGGATGAACTGCATCGGACCGACCGCGCGGTCGTGCGTCGAATCGCCGTCGTACGCGCCGTTGTCGGTGTCGGAGATGTTGGCGAAGCCGACGCCGTTGAGCTGCGGGCCGAGGATCGGTGTCAGCGTCGTTCCGTCGTCGTCGACCCGGCCGCCGCGCGCCTGGCCCGACTCGACCTTGCCGATCGCGGCGAGCAGCTGCCACGGGAGGCGGCAGCCGGGGTCGGTGCCCTTGACGGTCCCTTCCGCACGCTTGTACGCGGTCAGGACCGTGGCGGGTATGCCTGCTTCCGCCGGGCCGGTGACGACGGGCAGATCGATCGAAGTGTCCGGTTTATTCGGGGTGTTCAGGGGCGGGAGGGCGGTGAAGTACGGCGAATTGCCCGTCACCGGGGTGCCGGGGGGGTCGGTCGCCTTCGCGGCCCTCTCGTCACCGGGCCCCACAGTGGAGCCCGGCGCCTGCGAGGCGGAGAGCGCCGCCACTACGAGCGCCGCCACCGTGGTGGCTGTCGCTCCTTTGCGCAGCCTGCGACCGAATTGCGCTGCCATACGTCTGGCCCCTCCCGTCAACGGCTGTTCGCGCTCCCCAGCGCGAGGACTCAGGCGACACTACGACAACTCCCCGCGCCGGAACACCGGCCGCCCGCGCCTTATTACCGGTTGTTCACCGAAATACATCTCGAAACACAGGACGGCATACTGATCGTCACCGATCAGAAGCGGGCCAAGGGGGACTTTTGCCGTTCACACTGAGCCATGCCGCGGCCGTACTGCCGGGCATCCGACAGAACGGTACCGCGCGCGGACCGCTGCTCGCATCGGCGCTCGTCGCCGGGTCGTTCGCGCCCGACATGACCTACTTCGCGGCCACCGCCGCCCCGGCCGCGATGGCCTTCGGGGACGTCACCCACTCCCTGCCGGGCCTGGTCACTGTCGACGTGCTCATCACGGCGGCGCTCGTGGGCCTGTGGCTGCTGCTGCGGGAACCCCTGCTGGCCCTGGTGCCGCGCCGCCGGCAGGCCCGCTTCCACGGCTTCGTGCGCGGCGAGGACTGGACCGGGTTGCAACTCCCGTCGCTGGCCTGGCGATTCTTCCTCTCGGCGGTCATCGGCGCGTGCACGCACGTCTTCTGGGACACCTTCACGCATCTCGACCGGTGGGGCACGGAGGTCCTGCCGGTGCTCGGTGAGGTCGTCGCCGGCTTCCCGGTGTACTGGTACGCGCAGTACGGCGGCTCGGCCGTCGCCCTCGCGGTGATCGTGTGGTTCACGGCCTCGGCGCTGCGGCGCCGCCCGGACGGGCCCGCCCCCGCCTCCGTACCGCTGCTGGACGCGCGCGGGAGGTGGGCGGCCGGGGGGCTGCTCGCGCTGTGCGTGCTGATGGGCGTCGTGCACCGGTGCGTGCGCTGGTACGCCGCGCAGACCGTGCGGCTGAAGCCGCTCGACTACGTCCCGACCGTGTGCTTCGGCGCCGGCTCGGGACTCGCCGTGGGGCTGGTGCTGTACGCCGTGGGAGTGCGGCTGTGGCTGCGCGCCGCGCCGGCCCGGGGGCCGGAACAGGGCGCGGCCCCGGGCCCCGGGCCCCAGTCGCCGGACGGAACGGACGGGCCGGGCGTTCCGGCCCGGGCAGGCACGTCAAGCCCGTCCGGCGACTGAGGGCACGCCCGTGGGGCGTCCCGGGGACAGTGCGCGTCAGTGCGCGGCGGACTCCCAGTCGGGGCCCACACCCACCGACACGTCGAGCGGCGCGCGCAGCGTGACGGCGCCGGCCATCTCGCGGCGGACGATCTCCTCCACCGGCTCGCGCTCGCCCGGCGCGATCTCCAGCACGATTTCGTCATGCACCTGGAGGAGCATCCGGGAGGTCATCCCGGCCTCCTCCAGGGCCCGGTCGACGTTCAGCATGGCGACCTTGACGATGTCCGCGGCCGTGCCCTGGATCGGGGCGTTGAGCGCCATCCGCTCGGCCATCTCACGACGCTGGCGGTTGTCGCTGTTGAGGTCGGGGAGGTAGCGGCGGCGGCCGAGCATCGTCTCGGTGTAACCCGTGGCGCGGGCCTCCTCGACGGCGCGCTGGAGGTAGTCCCGCACGCCGCCGAACCGCTGGAAGAAGGTGTCCATCAGGCCGCGGGCCTCACCGGCGTCGATGTTCAGCTGCTGGGACAGGCCGAACGCCGACAGGCCGTACGCCAGTCCGTACGACATGGCCTTGATCTTGCGGCGCATCTCCGGGTCGACCTGGGACTTCTCCACGCCGAACACCTGGGAGGCGACGGTGGTGTGCAGGTCCTCGCCGGACAGGAACGCCTCGATCAGGCCCTCGTCCTCCGACAGGTGGGCCATCACCCGCAGTTCGATCTGACTGTAGTCGGCGGTCATCAGCGATTCGTAGCCCTCGCCGACGACGAAGCCGCGGCGAATGGCCCGGCCCTCGTCCGTACGCACCGGAATGTTCTGGAGGTTGGGGTCGGTGGAGGAGAGCCGTCCGGTGGCCGCCACCGTCTGGTTGTAGGTGGTGTGGATCCGGCCGTCCGGCACGATGGACTTGACGAGGCCCTCGACGGTGACCCGCAGCTTCGCCTGCTCGCGGTGGCGGAGCATGATCACCGGCAGCTCGTGCTCGGTCTGCGCCGCCAGCCACGCCAGGGCGTCGGCGTCCGTGGTGTAACCCGTCTTGGTCTTCTTCGTTCTGGGCAGCGCGAGCTCGCCGAAGAGGATCTCCTGGAGCTGCTTGGGCGAGCCGAGGTTGAACTCCCGCCCCGCCGCGTCGTGCGCCTCCTTCACCGCCTGCTGCACGGCCGCCGCGAACTGCTGCTCCATGGCTTCCAGGTGGGCGCGGTCGGCGGCGATGCCGTGCCGCTCCAGACGGGCCAGCAGGACGGAGGTGGGCAGCTCCACACTGTGCAGCAGGTCGGTGGCGCCGACCTCGTCGAGACGCTCGCCGAAGGCCTCGCCGAGGTCGAGGACCGCGCGGGCCTGCGTCATCAGGGCGTCGGCCTCGGCCCGCTCGTCCGCACCGAACGCGAGCTGCCCGTCCGCGGCGGCCACGGGGGCCAGCTCGCGGTGGAGGTACTCCACGGACAGGGCGTCCAGCGCGAAGGAACGGCGGCCCGGCTTGACCAGGTAGGCGGCGAGCGCGGTGTCCATGGTGACGCCGTCGACCCGCCAGCCGTGCTCGGGGAAGACCCGCATGGCGCCCTTGGCGTTGTGCATGACCTTGGGCTTCGTGGGATCGGCGATCCAGGCGGCGAACGCCCTGTCGTCGGCCTCGTCGAGCTGGGAGGTGTCGAACCAGGCCGCCGCACCGTCGGCCGCGGCCAGCGCGATCTCGCTGACACTGCCGGAGCCCAGCGCCCACGCGTCGACGGTGGCGACCCCCAGCGGCTGCCCGCCGTGCTGCTCCAGCCAGGGCGCGACCTCGCCGGAGCCGAGCACCGTGCCGTCGATCTCCACACCGGCGGCCGGGGCCGGGGCCTCTTCCTCGCCGGCGCCCGGGTCGACGGCGAGCAGGCGCTCGCGCAGGCTCGGGTTGCGGATCTCCAGTACGTCGAGGACACCGGTCAGCGCCGCACGGTCGTACGGGGCGCGCTCCAGGTCGAGCGGCCCCTTGGGCAGCTCGACGTCACGCACCATCTCGGTCAGGCGGCGGTTGAGCTTCACGGCCTCCAGGTGGTCCCGGAAGTTCTGCCCGGCCTTGCCCTTGACCTCGTCGGCGCGGGCCACCAGCTCCTCGAACGAACCGAACTGGTTGATCCACTTCGCCGCCGTCTTCTCCCCGACCCCCGGGATGCCCGGCAGGTTGTCGGACGGGTCGCCGCGCAGCGCCGCGAAGTCCGGGTACTGCTGCGGGGTCAGTCCGTACTTCTCCTGGACCTTCTCCGGAGTGAAACGGGTCAGCTCCGAGACGCCCTTGGTCGGGTACAGCACGGTGACGCGGTCGCTGATCAGCTGGAACGAATCCCGGTCGCCCGTGACGATCAGCACGTCGAAGCCGGCCGCCTCGGCCTGGGTGGCGAGCGTCGCGATGACGTCGTCCGCCTCGAACCCGTCGACCGCGAACCGGTCCGCGTGCATCGCGTCGAGCAGCTCGCCGATCAGCTCGACCTGCCCCTTGAACTCGTCGGGCGTCTTCGAACGGGTCGCCTTGTACTCGGGGAACTCCTCGGATCGCCACGTCTTGCGCGACACGTCGAAGGCCACCGCGAAATGCGTGGGCGCCTCGTCGCGCAGCGTGTTCGCCAGCATCGACGCGAAGCCGTAGACGGCGTTCGTCGGCTGGCCGCTCGCGGTCGTGAAGTTCTCCGCGGGCAACGCGAAGAACGCCCGGTACGCCAGGGAGTGCCCGTCCATGAGGAGCAGGCGAGGACGGTGGTCTGCGGTCTTCTTCGATGCTGTCTCTGACACGTCCCCGATCCTAGGCGCCGCCACTGACAATCCGGCCCCACGCCCTCGCACGGTGTCAGTGGGGCGTGACAGGATCGAAGACGTACGGAACAGAACCGCCCGCTCGAAGGGGAGCGCCATGGCTGCCAAGCCGCCCGCAGGTGACCCGGTCCAGGACGCTCCGCAGGTCGCGGCACCCCGGCACGCCGCCGCAGGGCTTCCCGCCATCGGGCACACGCTGAAGATGGCCCGGCAGCAGATGGGGATCCGCCGCACCGCGCAGACGCTCCTCAAGGTCAATCAGAAGGACGGCTTCGACTGTCCCGGCTGCGCCTGGCCCGAGGAGGACAAGCGGCACACGGCGGAATTCTGCGAGAACGGCGCCAAGGCCGTCGCCGAGGAGGCGACGCTGCGCCGCGTCACACCCGACTTCTTCGCCGCGCACCCCGTCGCCGACCTGGCCACGCGCAGCGGGTACTGGCTGGGCCAGCAGGGCCGCATCACCCAGCCGGTGTACTTGGCGGAAGGCGCCGACCGGTACGACGCGGTGACCTGGGAGCGGGCCTTCCAGATCCTCGCGGAGGAGCTCAAGGCACTCGGCTCCCCCGACGAGGCCGTCTTCTACACCTCGGGCCGCACCAGCAACGAAGCGGCGTTCCTGCTCCAGCTCTTCGCCCGCGAATTCGGCACGAACAACCTGCCGGACTGCTCCAACATGTGCCACGAGTCGTCGGGCTCGGCCCTGACGGAGACCATCGGCATCGGCAAGGGCAGCGTCTCCCTGGAGGACCTGCACCGGGCCGACCTGATCGTCGTCGCCGGGCAGAACCCGGGCACCAACCACCCGCGGATGCTCAGCGCCCTGGAGAAGGCCAAGGCCGCCGGCGCGAAGATCATCTCGGTGAACCCGCTGCCCGAAGCCGGACTCGAACGGTTCAAGAACCCGCAGACCCCGCAGGGCATGATCAGGGGCACGGCCCTCACCGATCTCTTCCTCCAGATCCGCCTCGGCGGCGACCAGGCCCTCTTCCGCCTGCTCAACAAGCTGATCATCGAGGCGGAAGGCGCCGTCGACGAGGAGTTCGTACGCGAACACACCCACGGATACGAGGAGTTCGCGGCCGCCGCCCGCGACGCCGACTGGGACGAGACCCTCGCCGCCACCGGCCTGGAGCGCACGAAGATCGAGCAGGCCCTCGCCATGGTCCTCGCCTCCCGGCGCACCATCGTGTGCTGGGCCATGGGCCTGACCCAGCACAAGCACTCCGTGCCGACCATCCGCGAGGTCGTCAACTTCCTGCTGCTGCGCGGCAACATCGGCCGCCCCGGCGCCGGCGTGTGCCCCGTGCGCGGACACTCCAACGTGCAGGGCGACCGCACCATGGGCATCTTCGAACGCCCCGCCCCCGCCTTCCTCGACGCCCTCGACAAGGAATTCGGGATCAGCTCGCCACGCCACCACGGATACGACGTCGTACGGTCCATCCAGGCGCTGCGCGACGGCGACGCCAAGGTCTTCTTCGCCATGGGCGGCAACTTCGTCGGCGCCACCCCCGACACCGCCGTCACCGAAGCCGCGATGCGCAAGGCGCGCCTGACCGTCCACGTGTCGACGAAGCTCAACCGCTCGCACGCCGTCACCGGCGCCCGCGCGCTGATCCTGCCCACCCTCGGGCGCACCGACAAGGACGTACAGGCCGGGGGCAGGCAGTTCGTCACCGTCGAGGACTCCATGGGCATGGTGCACGCCTCCCGCGGCAACCTCACCCCCGCGAGCCCGCACCTGCTGTCCGAGCCGGCCATCGTCGCCCGGCTGGCACGCGCCGTCCTCGGCCCCGCGTCCGCCACCCCCTGGGAGGACTTCGAGAAGGACTACGGCAGCATCCGCGACCGGATCTCCCGTGTCGTCCCCGGCTTCGAGGACTTCAACGCGCGCGTCGCCCGGCCCGGCGGCTTCACCCTGCCGCACGGCCCGCGCGACGAACGCCGCTTCAACACCCCCACCGGCAAGGCCAACTTCACCGCCGCACCGGTGGAGCACCCGCGTCTGCCCGAAGGCCGGCTGCTGCTCCAGACACTGCGCTCGCACGACCAGTACAACACCACCATCTACGGCCTCGACGACCGCTACCGGGGCATCAGGGGCGGCCGCCGCGTCGTCCTCGTCAACCCGGACGACGCCCGCGAGCTCGGCCTCGCCGACGGGGCGTACACCGACCTCGTCAGCGAGTGGAAGGACGGCGTCGAGCGGCGCGCGCCCGGCTTCCGCGTGGTGCACTACCCGACCGCGCGCGGCTGCGCCGCCGCCTACTACCCCGAGACCAACGTGCTGGTGCCCCTCGACGCCACCGCGGACACCAGCAACACCCCCGCGAGCAAGTCCGTGGTCGTACGTCTGGAACAATCACCCACCGCCTAAGCGTTCGCTCAAGGACGATGGACGCCGTACGACGATCGGAGCCGGGCCCCCATGGGCGAGCAGACAGCTGTGAAGTTCCCGCAAGAGGTCATCGACGAGTACGCCCGGCTGGGCGTCGACCTTCCCGCCCTCTTCTCCGCCGGAGACCTCGGCACCCGCATGGGCGTGCAGATCGTCGAGGCGTCCGCCGAGCGCGTCGTCGGCACCATGCCCGTCGAGGGCAACACCCAGCCCTACGGCCTGCTGCACGGCGGGGCCTCCGCCGTGCTCGCCGAGACCCTCGGCTCCGTCGGCTCCATGCTCCACGGCGGCTCCTCCAAGCTCGCCGTCGGCGTGGACCTCAACTGCACGCACCACCGGGGCGCCCGCAGCGGCCTGGTGACCGGCGTGGCCACCCCCGTCCACCGCGGACGCTCCACCGCGACGTACGAAATCGTCATCACCGACGAGCAGGACAAGCGCGTCTGCACGGCCCGCCTGACCTGCATGCTGCGCGACCTGGGCGGCAACGGCGCCCAGGGCTGACCGCCGGGCGGCCGGGCGGCTCCACACGCCGCACGCGACACGCCGCCGGCCCCGGCCCGGACGCGGAGAGCGTCCGGACCGGGGCCGGGGTGACGATCAGAGGCGACAGCGGGCCCGGGCACGGACACGGCCCGCCCGCACCAGCGACCACCTCACGCGGCCACCTCACCCAGGTACGCCGCCCGGATCCGCGGGTCCGCCAGCAGATCCTGCGCCGGCCCCGAGACCGCCACCGAACCCGTCTCCAGCACATAACCGCGCTGCGCGAGCCCCAGTGCCTGGGTGGCGTTCTGCTCCACCAGGAGCACCGTCGTGCCCTGCTCGTTGATCTCCCGGATGATCACGAAGATCTGCTCCACGATCAACGGCGCCAGACCCATCGACGGCTCGTCGAGCAGCAACAGCTCCGGCCGGCTCATCAGCGCGCGGCCGATCGCCAGCATCTGCTGCTCACCGCCCGACAGCGTGCCCGCGAGCTGGCTCCTGCGCTCCGCGAGCCTCGGGAAGAGCGTGTACACCCGGTCCATGTCGGCCGAGTCCACGCCCTTGAAGCGGTACGCGCCCATCTCCAGGTTCTCGCGCACGCTCATCCGCGCGAACACCCGGCGCCCCTCGGGCACATGACCGATCCCGAAGTCGACCAGCTCGTGCGACTTGATGCCGTCGATCCGCTCCCCGCGCAGACGCACCTCACCCTGACGCGGCGACAGCATCCCCGAGACCGTACGCAGCGTCGTCGTCTTGCCCGCACCGTTGCCGCCGAGCAGGGCCACGATCTCACCCTCGCCGACCGTCAGGTCGATCCCCTTCAGGGCCTCGATCGCACCGTAGGCCACCCGCAGCCCGCGCAGCTCCAGCAGCGGCACCGCGACCGGCCCGCCGGTCTCCTTCTGCAGCTCGGTCGTCGTGCTCACTGAGTGCTCTCCTCGTCCGGCGCCGAACGCTGCTCGGCAATGATGTTCCGCACCGCGTCCGCGTCGGCGGCCGACGTACCCAGGTACGCCTCCACCACCGCCGGATGCTGCTGCACCTCGCTCGGCGTCCCCTCGGCGATCTTCTTGCCGAAGTTCAGGACCATCACCCGGTCCGCCACCGACATCACCAGCCGCATGTCGTGCTCGATCAGCAGCACACTGACACCCATTTCGGTGTTGATGCGCCGGATCAGCCGCTCGAGCTCCAGCTTCTCCGTCGGGTTGGTACCCGCCGCCGGCTCGTCCAGGAGCAGCACCTGCGGCTCCGTGGCCAGCGCCCGTGCGATCTCCAGGCTGCGCTGATCGCCGTAACACAGCGACCCCGCCACCTCGTTGAGCTTGTCCTGCAGCCCCACGAACTTCAGCAGCCGGATCGAGCGCTCGTCGCTCTCCCGCTCCGCCTTCCGCGCGCTCGGCAGCCCCAGCATGATCGACACCGGACCGGCCTTCAGCCGCGTCTCCGCCGCGATCTTCACGTTCTCCAGAGCCGTCAGCGCACCGAACAGCCGGATGTTCTGGAACGTGCGCGCCAGACCGTACCGGTTGACCAGATGCGGCTTGCTGCCCAGCAGGGACCTCTCCCCGCCGTCCTTCGGCAGGAAGGCGATCCGACCCTCCTGCGGGGTGTACGCCCCCGTCAGCGAGTTGAAGAACGACGTCTTGCCCGCACCGTTCGGACCGATCACCGCGAGGATCTCGCCCCGCCGCATCTGCATCTCGACCTTGTCGAGCACGGTCAGCCCGCCGAACCGCAACGTCACGTCCGACGTCCGGAGGACGAGATCCTCCTCGGCGGCCGCAGCCGCCCCGGAACCACCCGCACCATGTGTCACATCGGTGGACATCAGACCTTGCCTCCCACCGGCTCGGACATCGCATCCGCGTCGCCCAAGCCCTCTTCCGCCATCTTCAGCTCCCGCTGACGACGCCTGGACGGCCACACACCCTGCGGCCGGTAGATCATCATGACCACCAGCAGCGCACCCAGGTACATGTACCGGTCCGACGGATCCACGTAGTCACGCAGCACCTCCGGCAGCCACACCAGGATCGCCGCGCCGATCAGCACACCCGGGATCGACCCCATGCCACCGAAGATCACGTACGCCAGAACCAGGATCGAGTTCAGGATGACGAAGTTCTCCGGGTTGAAGTAACCCACCTTGCTCGCGTACACCACACCCGCGATGCCCGACGTCGACGCACCGATCGCGAACGCCATCAGCTTGAACCGCACCGTGTCCACACCGTTGGCGGCGGCCGCCACCTCGTCCTCACGGATCGCCGTCCACGCCCGGCCCACCCGCGAGTGCTCGAGACGCACGAAGACGATGATCAGAACGACGATGACCGTCACCAGCAGATACCAGTACGGCATCCGCTCCAGACCCCACTCGTACCCGAACGCCGAGAACTTCGGAATCTGCCGCGCACCGGCCGAACCGCCCGTGAAACCGTCCGCGTTCTTCGCCACGATGTACACGATCTCGTGGAAGCCCAGCGTCACGATCGCCAGATAGTCACCGCGCAGCCGCAGCGTCGGCGCACCCAGCAGCACACCCGCGATCAGACAGGTGAGCACCGCGACCGGGATCACCAGGAAGTTGTTCAGCACCACCGGCGGATCCACCGGCAGCGCACCGGTCCAGAACGCCGCGCTGTACGCACCCACCGCGAAGAACGCCACGAACCCCAGGTCCAGCAGACCCGCCCAGCCGATCACCACGTTCAGCCCGATGGCCAGCAGCGCGTACGTCGCCACCTGGTCCACCAGCACCGTCTGCCAGTAACCCGTCAGGTTGTACGGGGCGAACAGCGCCAGCAGCAGCCCCGCCACCACCAGCGCCCACTTCAGCTTCGGCTGCGTACGCAGCAGCGTCCGCACCCGGTCCACCGGCAGCGCACGGCCGGCCGCCACCGCGGAACCCGCCGCCTTCGACACGGACGCGCCCGCGAACTCGCGCACCGCCCAGATCGCCACCGCCAGACCCACGCACACCCACAGGTTCACACCCGTGAAGCTGGTCTCCAGCGAGTAGAAGATGTCACGCGTGTTGCCCTGCTCGCCCACCATCATCGTGAGCACCACACCCAGCGCCAGCATCGCGCCGAGCCGCTTCACCCGCGGCTGCTGGTACCACGCCACACGGCGCAGCCGCGCCGCCCTGGCCGCCGGATCCTTCACCGACACATCAGCGCTCATGCCGTCCTCCCCACTCGCTCACCGAGGATGCCGGTCGGCCGGAACATCAGCACACCGATCAGTACGACGAACGCGCCCACGTGCCGCCACTCGCCGCCGAACACCGGCACCGTCAGCGTCTCCACGACGCCCAGCATCATCCCGCCGAGCATCGCCCCACGGATGTTGCCGATACCGCCGACCACCGCCGCTGCGAACGCCGTGATGCCCGGGATGAAGCCCATGTCGAACTTGACCTGCGTGAACGTGCCGTACAGATAACCCGCCGCACCACCGAGCACACCGCCGATGACGAACGTCCGCGAGATCACCTTGTCGATGTCCACACCCATCAGACCGGCCACCTCGGCGTCCTGCGACACCGCACGGATGCCGGAACCGAGCTTGGTGCGGTTCACCATCAGGTCGAGACCGATCATCATGACCACGGCCGCCCCGAGCAGCAGCAGCTGCGTGACGTTCAGGTCCGCCCCGAAGAGCGTGAAGACCTTCTTGTTCTCGTACGCGTCGGGCATCGGCAGCGGGTCGCGCCCGAAGAGCTTGCCCGCCAGGTTGTAGAGGAAGAACGAGGCGCCGATCGCGGTGATCAGGAAGATCAGCCGCGGCGCGCCGCGCCGACGCAGCGGCCGGTACGCCACCTTCTCCAGGCCGTACGCGGTGACGGCTCCGAAGAGCCCGCCCGCCGCGAGGCCGAGCGCCACATAACCGACCGAGGCGAGCGCCGAGGGGCTGTCACCCGGCGCGATGATCGTGAGGGATATCAGGCCGCCGTACGCACCGAGCATGAAAACCTCGCTGTGCGCGAAGTTGATCAGCTGGAGCACGCCGTAGACCAGGGTGTAACCGATGGCGATGACGGCGTAGATCGAGCCGAGCACCACCCCTAGGACCAAATAGTCCCAGAACTCATTGAGGGACATCGAGCTGACTTCCTTGTGGGAGCTGTACCAGACCGGCCGACCGGTGCGATCGGCACCGGAACCGGCCGTGCTGAGCAGACAGGTGCGGTGGGTGACAACGGGCCGCGTCCCCCCACCGGGAAGGACGCGGCCCCGTGCCGGATCAGCTTCCGGCCAGCTCCTCGACGGCGCCCTGGTACTCGATCTTGCCGTCCTTGACCTGGTACAGGTACACGCTCTGGATCTTCAGTTCACCCTTGTCGTCGAAGGAGAACTCCTTGGTCAGACCCTTGTACGTGGCCTTCTGCAGCGCCTGGTGCAGGCTCTCCCGGTCGACCTTGTCGCCCAGCTTCTTCATCTCCTGGATGATCATGTTCGCCAGGTCGTACGCCTCGGCCGAGTACGTACCCGGGTTCACCTTGAACTTCTTCTTGTACTCCGTGGCGAATTCCTTGGTCGCCGACTCGACGTTGGCGTCGGTGCACGGGCACGTCAGGTACCAGCCCTCGGTGGCCTTGCCCGCGAGCTCGATGAACTTCTCGTCCTTCGTGCCGTCACCGGAGATCGCCGCGCCCTTGTAGCCGGCCTCGTCCAGCTTCTTCGCGAACGGCGCGCCGTCCTGGTAGTAACCCGCGTAAATCAGCGCGTCCGCCTTGGAGTTGACGACCTCCTTGGCCGCCGCGCTGTAGTCCGGGGTCTTCGCCGGAACGGACTTCTTGATGACCTTGACGCCCGCGGCCTTCAGTTCCTTCTCGGCCACGGCGGCCAGACCCACGCCGTAGTCCGACTTGTCGTCGAGCAGGTAGACCGTCTTCGCCTTCAGCTTCTTGGCGTAGTACGTCGCCATGCCGGCGCCCTGGGCGCTGTCGTTCGGCACACCGCGCAGGAAGGTCTTGAAGCCCTGTTCGGTCAGGGTCGGGTTGGTGGCCGACGCCGACAGCGCGGTCAGCCCGGCGTCACCGAAGAGCGGAGCGGCCGAGTTCGTCGGACCCGAGAACGCCGGACCCACGACCGCCATCACGTCCGGGTCGTCGATGGCCTTCTGAGCGGCGGCGGTCGCCTTCTCCGGCAGACCCTGGTCGTCGACCGGCAGGTACTCCAGCTTGAACGGCAGATCGCCCTTGGCGTTCGCCTGCTCGATGGCCAGCCGGACACCCTTGTCCTCGTTCTCACCCAGCGCGGTGTTGTCACCGGAGAGCGGACCCTGGAAAGCGATCTTGTACGAGCCGCCGTCACCGGCCTCGGAGTCCCCAGCACAACCAGTCAGCGCCAACGCGCCGATGACCACCGGAATAGCCACCTTGACGATAGTTTTATTCAGCACTACGAACCCCCTGGGGCAGCCACAGCGATCTTGTAAAACAAGGGGAGTTGACCCCCCGTGTGCACGCGTCGGCACAACACCGCGTGATGTGCGGGGAATCTACTCAGCCTTCACGTCACCCGCATAGGTGACGAACGGATGTGTGATCGCCCTGTGACCTCGGTCATGTGCCGGAAAGAGAACACTCCTTACCCGTGAGCGGACATGTCGCTCATGCGGTACAAGATCAGGGCGTCTTGGATCCGGACCGCTCCGAAGGCCGGACACGACGAGAACGGCCTGCTCACCCCCGGTCCGCACCCAAACGAAAAGGGCCCGTACCGCCCACCGGGCGGTACGGGCCCCGACGCACGGGCGCCGCGGAATGCGGAACTACGAGGACTGCTCCTTGGCGGCCTTCTTCTCCTCGGCATCCTGGATGACCGCCTCGGCCACCTGCTGCATGGACAGACGGCGGTCCATGGACGTCTTCTGAATCCACCGGAACGCGGCCGGCTCCGTCAGCCCGTACTGCGTCTGCAGCACCGACTTCGCCCGGTCCACCAGCTTCCGCGTCTCCAGCCGCTGCGTGAGGTCCGCGACCTCGTCCTCCAGCGCCCTCAGCTCCGTGAACCGCGACACCGCCATCTCGATGGCCGGTACGACGTCACTCTTGCTGAACGGCTTCACCAGGTACGCCATCGCCCCGGCGTCCCGCGCCCGCTCCACCAGATCGCGCTGGGAGAACGCGGTCAGCATGAGGACGGGAGCGATGGACTCCTCGGTGATCTTCTCGGCGGCGGAGATCCCGTCCAGGACGGGCATCTTCACGTCGAGGATCACGAGGTCGGGCCGGTGCTCGCGGGCGAGCTCGATGGCCTGCTGCCCGTCACCGGCCTCGCCCACGACCGCGTAGCCCTCCTCCTCGAGCATCTCCTTGAGATCGAGGCGGATGAGGGCTTCGTCCTCGGCGATGACGACGCGGGTCGTCAGCGGCGGGACGTGCGACTTGTCGTCGTCGTCGGCGACGGGCTGGGGCGACTCGGGGGTGGTCACGGGACTCCTCGTTCCACGGCAGGTACAGCTCTCCAAGAGCCTACCTAGCTGCGGTATGGTGGACGCGCAGCGGGTCGAGATCAATCTTCGATTCCCTGAGCCCCGGTAGTCCAATTGGTCAGAGACAATGGATTCAAAACCCATCCAGTGTCGGTTCGAGTCCGACTCGGGGCACTTTTCCTTAGATTCGAAGGCCGCAGAAGAACCGTCGGATTTCACGTAAACGCGTGAACGCGGCGCTGCTCCGACCTTGAGCCGACAAGACCCGGTCAGGCTCGGTCGCATGTACGACCTCGACACGCGCAAGAACGCCCTGGCACTCGTCGCGCAAGGCCACAGCCTCAGCTCCGCGAGCAGGCGGACCGGCATCTCCCGGTCCGCGATCCGTGAATGGCAGGCCCGTGTCGAACCGCTGCCGCGCATGTCCGGACAAGCCGCACCGTGCCTTCGGTGCCTGCCCGTACCGGAAGTTCCGGCCGACACCGCCGCGTACGCGTACCTCCTGGGCCTCTACCTCGGTGACGGCTGCATCAGCCCGCACCGCCGCGGCGGCCACTACCTGCGCATCGCGTGCGCCGATGCCTGGCCGGGCCTGATCGATCTGTGCCGGAACGCCATCACAGCCGTCCGTCCCGAGGACTCCGTCTACGTCCTCCGGCGGGAGGGCTGCGTGATGGTCACCAGTTACGGCCGCCATTGGCCATGCCTCTTCCCCCAGCGCGGGCCGGGCAAGAAGCACGAGCGGGCGATCGTGCTCGAAGCCTGGCAGCAGGCCGCTGTGGGCGACCGTCCATGGGAATTCGTCCGGGGGCTCATCCACTCGGACGGGTGCCGGATCACCAACTGGACCACCCGCCTCATCGGCGGCGAGCAAAAGCGCTATGAATACCCGCAGTACTTCTTCACCAACACATCCGCCGACATCCTGCGCCTCTTCACCGACACCCTCGACGCACTCGACGTCGGGTGGAAGCCGTCACACCAGAGCCGTGCCGCCCAGAACATCTCGGTCGCCAAGCGCGCCTCCGTAGCCCTCATGGACGCGCACGTCGGACCGAAGCACTGAGATCCGGCGACATCCGCACCACGGGGAAGGGCCCCTCCCCGGAGGGGCCCTTTGCGGCGGTCAGCTCGGTGGGGCGTCGTTCTCGCCGATGTGGTGGACGCGGACGAGGTTGGTGGAGCCCGCGACACCGGGCGGGGAGCCGGCGGTGATGATCACGACCTCGCCCTTCTTGCAGCGGCCGATGCGCAGGAGGTGCTCGTCGACCTGGGCGACCATGGCGTCGGTGGAGTCGACGTGGGGGCCGAGGAAGGTCTCGACGCCCCAGGTGAGGTTGAGCTGGGAGCGGGTCGCCGGGTCGGGGGTGAAGGCGAGCAGCGGGATGGGTGAGCGGTAGCGGGAGAGCCGCTTGACGGTGTCGCCGGACTGGGTGAAGGCGACGAGGAACTTCGCGCCGAGGAAGTCGCCGATGTCGGCGGCGGCGCGGGCGACGGCTCCGCCCTGGGTGCGGGGTTTGTTGCGTTCGGTGAGCGGCGGGAGCCCCTTGGCGAGGATGTCCTCCTCCGCGGCTTCGACGATGCGGCCCATGGTCCTGACCGTCTCGATGGGGTATTTGCCGACGCTGGTCTCGCCGGAGAGCATGACGGCGTCGGTGCCGTCGATGACGGCGTTGGCGACGTCGGAGGCTTCGGCGCGGGTGGGGCGGGAGTTCTCGATCATCGAGTCGAGCATCTGGGTGGCGACGATGACCGGCTTGGCGTTGCGCTTGGCGAGTTTGATGGCGCGCTTCTGGACGATCGGGACTTGTTCGAGTGGCATTTCGACGCCGAGGTCGCCGCGGGCGACCATGATGCCGTCGAAGGCGGCGACGATGTCGTCGATGTTCTCGACGGCCTGGGGCTTTTCGATTTTGGCGATGACGGGGAGGCGGCGGCCTTCTTCCTTCATGATGCGGTGGACGTCTTCGATGTCGCGTCCGCTGCGTACGAAGGAGAGGGCGACGATGTCGGCTCCGGTGCGCAGGGCCCAGCGGAGGTCTTCGATGTCTTTCTCGGAGAGCGCGGGTACGGAGACGGCGACGCCGGGGAGGTTGAGGCCCTTGTGGTCGGAGACCATGCCTCCTTCGATGACGAGGGTGCGGACGCGGGGTCCGTCGACGCCGGTGACTTCGAGGGTGACTTTTCCGTCGTCGACGAGGATGCGTTCGCCCGTGCTGACGTCGGTGGCGAGGCCCTGGTAGGTGGTGCCGCAGGTGTGGCGGTCGCCTTCCATGGGTTCGACGGTGATGGTGAACTCGTCGCCTCGTTCAAGGAGTACGGGGCCTTCGCGGAAGCGTCCGAGGCGGATCTTCGGGCCTTGAAGGTCGGCGAGTACGCCGACGCTGCGGCCGGTTTCGTCGGAGGCTTTGCGTACGCGCTGGTAGCGCTCTTCGTGTTCGGCGTAGGTGCCGTGGCTGAGGTTGAAGCGGGCTACGTCCATTCCGGCTTCGACCAGTGCCTTGATCTGGTCGTACGTGTCGGTGGCGGGCCCCAGGGTGCAAACGATTTTGGCTCGGCGCATGGTCCGAGCCTAGGGCTTACCAGTCAGTAGACAATTAGACGCTCGTGACTGCTCAACAACCTTTGCATGAAAGGTTGTTGACAAGTGTTGAATGTGCAGGGGGGTGCTCCGATGAGCAGGTGGAGAGGGGGTGTTCCGGAGTCTCAGAGCTGGGGCGGGGTCATGATGAAGCGGGCGTGCACGAGGGCGTGGAGGGTCTGGCGTTGGGGTTCGAGGTCGAGGGCGGGGGCAGGGGCGTCTTCCGCCCTTTCGAGTACGGCGGAGCGCATCCGGCCGGCGAAGGCGGGTGGTGCGGGGTGGGGGGTTTCGGCGCCGGGGTCGGCCAGTTCGACGAGGGCGGTGAGGCCGGCGTCGAGGGCCTGGGCGTATTCGCGGGCGCGTTTGACGGCTTCGCGTACGGCGTGGCGGCGCACTTCGGCGTATGCGGGTGAGTCGGGGCGCATGGCCCACCAGGGGCCGTCGACCCGGGTGAGTTCGAGGTCGGCGAGGCGGGTGGTGAGTTCGCCGAGCGCGGTGAAGTCGGTGAGGGCGGCGGTGATGCGGACGCTTCCGTGGTAGGCGCGGACGCGTTCGCCGCGGCCGCGTCGGGCGAGTTCGGGGCTGATGGAGAAGGCGCCGGTTTCGAGCTCTTCGACGGCGTCGCCGTAGGTCTTGACGAGGTCGAGGGCGAGGCTGTTGCGGCGGGTGAGGTCTTCGAGTGCGGTGCGGCGGTCCGTGCCGCGGGCGTTGACGGTGATGCCGATGCGGGCGATTTCGGGGTCGAATTCGAGGCGGGCTTCGCCCTGGACGGCGAGGCGGGGCGCTTCGGGGGTGCCGTACGGGGGGTGTGGGGTGTGCGGGGTCGGGGGGCTCGGTTCGTCGGTCACTTTTCCACTGTCGCACCCGGGGGTGACAACGGGCGGTCATCAGATCGAAATGTGAAAGGGGTGTTGCCGGTGTGACGGGCTGGGCCAGAATCTACGCGCGTCACACAGCGCAACGGAACGAGGAGACGACAAGATGCCGCTGAACCGTAGGACGTTCCTGGGCCGCTCGGCCGCCGCAGGAGCCGGTGTTGCCGTGGCCGGCGGGGCCGTCGCCGCCCCCGCCACCGCCGCCGGAGCGCGCGGGAAGGGGCGGGCGCCGAAGCGGTACTCCTTCACCGTGATGGGCACGACGGACCTGCACGGCAATGTCTTCAACTGGGACTACTTCACGGACAAGGAGTTCGACGACAAGGCCCACAACGATGTGGGCCTGGCGAAGATCTCCACCCTGGTGAACCGGATCCGTGAGGAGAAGGGCCGCGGCAACACGCTGCTCATCGACGCGGGCGACACCATCCAGGGAACACAGCTGTCGTACTACTACGCCAAGGTCGACCCGATCACGGCGGCCCACGGCCCCGTGCACCCGATGGCGCAGTCGATGAACGCCATCGGCTACGACGCGGCCGCTCTCGGGAACCACGAGTTCAACTACGGCATACCGGTGCTGCGGAAGTTCGAGGAGCAGTGCGACTTCCCGCTCCTCGGTGCGAACGCCCTGGACGCGAAGACGCTGCGCCCGGCCTTCCCCCCGTACTTCATGAAGAGGCTGCGTACGCCGCACGGCCGTGATGTGCGGGTGGCGGTGCTCGGTCTGACGAACCCGGGCATCGCGATCTGGGACAAGCAGAACGTGCAGGGGAAGATGACGTTCCCGGGTCTGGAGGAGCAGGCGGCGAAGTGGGTGCCGAAGCTGCGTTCCATGGGTGCGGACGTGGTCGTCGTGTCGGCGCACTCGGGCTCCAGCGGCACGTCGTCGTACGGTGACCAGCTGCCGTACGTCGAGAACGCGGCGGGTCTGGTGGCCGAGCAGGTCCCCGGCATCGACGCGATCCTCGTCGGGCACGCGCACACGGAGATTCCCGAGTACTTCGTGGAGAACAAGGAGTCGGGCCGGAAGGTCGTCCTGTCGGAGCCGCTCAAGTGGGGGCAGCGGCTGACGCTGTTCGACTTCGGTCTGGTGTGGGCGAAGGGCCGCTGGACGGTGGAGAGGGTGGGGGCGAGGGTCCTCAACTCCAATACGGTCGCCGAGGACCCGAAGATCGTGAAGCTGCTCGGTGACGAGCACCGGAAGGTCGTGGCGTACGTGAACCAGGTCATCGGTACGTCGACGGCCGCGATGACGACGGCGCAGGCGGCGTGGAAGGACGAGCCGCTGATCGATCTGATCAACCACGTGCAGGTGGAGACGGTGCGGGCGGCGCTGGCGGGCGGGGCGTACGCGGGGCTGCCGGTGCTGTCGCAGGCGTCGTGCTTCTCGCGGACGGCGGCGGTTCCGGCGGGCGAGGTGACGATCAAGGACGCGGCGGGTCTGTATCCGTTCGAGAACACGCTGGAGGCGCGGGTGCTGACCGGCGCGCAGCTGAAGGAGTACCTGGAGTTCTCGGCGAAGTACTACGTGCAGACGCCGGCGGGGGCCGCGGTGGACACGTCGAAGCTGACGAACGCGGGGAACACGCCGGACTACAACTACGACGTGGTGTCGGGTGTGACGTACGAGGTCGACATCGCGAAGCCGGCCGGTTCGCGGATCGTGAATCTCGCGTTCGGGGGTGAGCCGGTGGATGCGGCGGCGGAGTTCGTGCTGGCGGTCAACAACTACCGGGCGAGTGGTGGCGGGGCGTTTCCGCACATCGCGGACGCGAAGCAGGTGTGGGTGAATTCGGAGGAGATCCGGAACACGATCATCACGTGGGTGCAGGCGAAGGGGGTGCTGGATCCGGCGGAGTTCGCTTCGGTGGGCTGGAAGCTGACGCGGGACGGTGTGCCGGTGTTCTAGGGGCGGTGGGCGCGGTCCGCCCTGCGGGGCTCCGTTCCGTACCCCGGTCCCCCGGTCCCTGGATGTCGGATGACGGACGGGCTGGACGTTCTCGCTCAGCGGGAGGGTTCCAGCCCGTTCGGCGTCTCTAGCGGCCCTGGGTCAGCGGGGTGAGGGCCGGCTGCTGGGCGGGGATCCTGGGTGCCTCGCGGCGTTCGAGGCCGAAGCTGGTGAACGCGGTGCGCCTCGGCAGTGGGTAGGGGTCGGTGCCGGTGAGGGAGTTGAGGATCGTCGCGCTGCGCCATGCGGCGAGGCCGAGGTCGGGTGCGCCGACGCCGTGGGTGTGCCGTTCGGCGTTCTGCACGTAGACGGATCCGGTGACGGCGGGGTCGAGGACGATGCGGAACTGGTCGTCGATGCGGAGGCGTTCGGAGGCGTCGCGGCGGATGTAGGGGTCGAGTCCGGCGAGGAGCTGTCCGAGGGGGCGTTCGCGGTAGCCGGTGGCGAGGACGACGGCGTCGGTGGTGAGGCGGGAGCGGGTGCCCTGCTGGAGGTGTTCGAGGTGGAGTTCGACCTTGGTGGTGCCGACGCGGCCGGCGGTGCGTACGGAGACTCCGGGGGTGAGGACCGCGTCGGGCCAGCCGCCGTGGAGGCTGCGCCGGTAGAGCTCTTCGTGGATGGCGGCGATGGTGTCGGCGTCGATGCCTTTGTGGAGTTGCCACTGGCGGGGGCCGAGGCCGTCGCGTACGGACTCGGGGAGGGCGTGGAAGTAGCGGCTGTAGTCGGGGGTGAAGTGCTCCAGGCCGAGTTTGGAGTACTCCATGGGGGCGAAGGCCTCGGTTCTGGCCAGCCAGGTGATCTTCTCGCGGCCCGCGGGGCGGGCGCGGAGCAGGTCGAGGAAGATCTCGGCGCCGGACTGTCCTGATCCGACGACGGTGATGTGTTCGGCGGCCAGGACCCGTTCGCGGTGGTCGAGGTAGTCGGCGGAGTGGATGACGGGGACGGTGGGGGCTTCGGCGAGTGGTTTGAGGGATTCGGGGATGTGGGGCTGGGTGCCGACGCCGAGGGCGACGTTGCGGGTGTAGGCGCGGCCGAGGGCTTCGGCTTCGCCTTCGGCGTCGAGTTGGGTGAAGTCGATCTCGAAGGCGTCGCGCTCGGCGTTCCAGCGGACGGCGTCGACCTGGTGGCTGAAGTGGAGTCCGGGGAGGTGGGTGCTGACCCAGCGGCAGTAGGCGTCGTATTCGGCGCGTTGGATGTGGAAGCGCTCGGCGAAGTAGAAGGGGAAGAGCCGGTCGCGGGTGCGCAGGTAGTTGAGGAAGGACCAGGGGCTGGCGGGGTCGGCGAGGGTGACGAGGTCGGCCAGGAAGGGGACTTGGAGGGTGGCGCCTTCGATGAGGAGGCCGGGGTGCCAGTGGAAGGCGGGGCGCTGTTCGTAGAAGGCGGTGGTGAGGCCGCCGTGTACGCCGTCGGCGAGGGCGGCGAGGGAGAGGTTGAACGGGCCGATGCCGATGCCGACCAGGTCGTGGGGCTGGTCGGGTGCTTGGGGCTGGGGGGAGGCGGTCATCGGTGGGTGCTGCCTTCCGGGAGTGACAGGTGTGAGAGGAGCGAGAGGAGTGCTTCGAGGTCGCTGGGGGTGGTGTGGGGGTTGAGGAGGGTTGCTTTGAGCCAGAGGCGGTCGTCGGCGCGGGCGCGGCCGAGGACGGCGCGGCCTTCGGTGAGGAGGGTGCGGCGGATGGTGGCGATGTCGTCGTCGGTGGCGCGGGTGGGGCGGAAGAGGACGGTGCTGATGGTGGGGCGGTCGTGGAGTTCGAGGCCGGGGGTGTTCTCGATGAGGTCGGCGAGGTGCTGGGCGGCGGCGCAGGTGCGGTCGACGAGGTCGGCGAGCCCTCGGCGGCCGAGGGCGCGGAGGGTGACGGCGATCTTGAGGACGTCGGGGCGCCGGGTCGTACGCAGGGAGCGGCCGAGGAGGTCGGGGAGGCCGGCTTCGGTGTCGTCGTCGGCGTTGAGGTAGTCGGCCTGGTGGCCGAGGGGGGCCAGGGTGGTGGCGTCGGGGACGGCGAGGAGTCCTGCGGCGACGGGCTGCCAGCCGAGTTTGTGCAGGTCGAGGCTGACGGTGTGGGCGCGGGAGAGACCGTGGAGGCGGGCTCTGTGGACGTCGCTGAAGAGCAGGGGGCCGCCGTACGCGGCGTCGATGTGGAGTTCCGCGTGGTGGCGTGCGCAGAGGTCGGCGATGTCGGGGAGGGGGTCGATGCCGCCGGTGTCGGTGGTGCCCGCGGTGGCGGTGACGAGGAGGGGGTGGTGGAGGTCGGTGAGGGCTTCGTCGAGTGCGGCGGGGTCGACGACACCGGTGGGGGCGGGGACGGCCACCGGTTCGGGAAGGCCGAGGAGCCAGGCGGCGCGGTGCAGTGAGTGGTGGGCGTTGGCGCCGCAGACGAGTTGTACGGGGCCGTGGCGTTCGCGGGCGAGGAGGAGGGCGAGCTGGTTGGCTTCGGTGCCGCCGGTGGTGAGGAGGGCGTCGGGTGCGGGTTCCCGGGGGTAGACCTCGGCGGCGAGCGCACGGGCGACGTGGGTTTCCAGGGCGGAGGCCGCGGGTCCCTGGTCCCAGGAGTCCATGGACGGGTTGAGTGCGGACGCGGCGAGGTCGGCCGCGGTGGCGACGGCGAGCGGCGGGCAGTGCAGGTGGGCGGCGCACCGGGGGTCCGCGGGGTCGGCGGCGCCTTCGGCGAGGGCGCGGACGAGGGTGCGGAGGGCTTCCTCGGCTCCGGTGCCGGTGGCGGGCAGCGCGGGTCCGACGGCGTCGAGGAGCCGCTCGGTGACGGGGCCGGGGCCGCCGGCGGGGAGCGGTCCGCCACGGGCGAGGGCGCCCTGGTGGAGGGCGTCGAGGACGGTGTCGAGCAGGGGCCGCAGGGCGGCGGGCCCTCCTGTGCCGCCGGCGAGGGGCGGGAGGGGGGTGCCGGGGGGCGGCGTACTCATGCGTGGTCCTTCGGGTGCGCTGGGCTGGCACACCAGCGTGTACAGGCGTGAGCCGGTGCGTCCGGAGTGCTCGACGATCTCAACCCGAAAGTGGTACTGCCGCGTGGGAGAGCGGAGGTGGCCGCGTGCAGCTGGTATGGGGCCCGGTCCGGTGCTGGTGGGCGGTGGCGGGCAGTGGCGTGGTGCCGGACCGGGCCCCGGTGGGTCAGCTTTCCCGTACGGCGATGGCGCGGCGAAGGTCGTCGAGCTGGTCGACGAGTTTGCGGCGCAGGGCCGGGATCATCTCGGTGTCGCGCAGGAAGTCCTCGCCGAGGCGCAGGGAGTCCGTGTCGACGGCGAAGTGGGGGAAGGCGTGGCGCCCCGCGGCTTCGGCGATGGCGGGTCCGCGGCGGTCGGCGACGGCTTTGGCGTCGCGGTAGTAACGGGGGACGTAGTCGCGTACGAGGGTGGCCTGTTCGGGTTGCCAGAAGCCCTGGGCGGTGGCGGTGAAGAGGTAGTTGGAGAGGGTGTCGTCCTCGAACATGCGGGACCAGGCGGCGGCTTTGGCCTCGGGTGCGGGGAGGGCGGCGCGGCAGCGGGCGGCGCCTTCCTGGCCGGTGGCGCTGGGGTCGCGGCCGAGTTCGGCGGCGATGGCGGTTTCGTCGGTGGCGCCGAGTACGGCGAGGCGGCGCAGGATGCGCCAGCGCAGGGCGGGGTCGAGTTCGGGGCCGCCGGGGACGCCGCCGCTGTGGAGCCAGTCCTGGATGCCGTCGGGCTGGGTGGCGGCGTCGATGAAGTGGCGTACGGCGGTGAGGCGCAGGCCGGGGCTGCTGCCGTCCTCGGTGCGGCGGATGAGGTCGCGGCACAGGGAGGTGAGGGTGGCGAGGCCGGTGGGGCGTTCGGCCGGGGAGAGGTAGCGGTCGGTGATGTGGGTGGCGGCGAAGGCGAGTACGCCCTGGACGATGGCGAGGTCGGTTTCGTCCGGGAGGTGGGCGCGGGCCGTCTCCAGGTAGGCGACGGGTTCGAGCTCGCCGTCGCGGACCATGTCGCGCAGGCAGTTCCACACGACGGCGCGGGTGAGGGGGTCCGGGATGCCGGAGAGGGTGCGCAGTGCGCGTTCCTCGGACTCCTTGTCGAGGCGGATCTTGGCGTAGGTGAGGTCGCCGTCGTTGAGGACGACGAGGGCGGGGCGGCGGCCGGCTCGTACGGTCACGGACTCGGACTCGGACTCGGACCCCGACCCGGAGTCGGAGTCGGAGTCGGGCTGGGTCCGGACCTGGGCCTGGGGCAGGTCGATTTCGAACCGCTCGCGCAGAACGAGGCTCCGGCTGTCGACCAGGTCGTGGTCGTAGACGCCGACGGCGATGCGGTGGGGGCGGCTGCCGTTCCGGCCGACGGTCAGGTGCCAGTGGCCCTCGGCCTCGGCGGGCTGGGGGGTGAGCGTGTCGACGCCGGTGGTGCGCAGCCACGCCCCGGCCCAGGCGTGGACGTCCCGGTCGGTGGCGGAGGCGAGGTTGTCGATGAAGTCGGCGAGGGTGGCGTTGGCGAATTTGTGGCGGGCGAAGTGGGTGTTGATGCCGGTCAGGAAGTCCTTCTCGCCGAGCCAGGCGACGAGCTGGCGCAGGGCGGAGGCGCCCTTGGCGTAGGAGATTCCGTCGAAGTTGAGCAGGGCGGACGCGGTGTCGGGGACGGCGTCCGGGTCGGGGGCGACGGGGTGGGTGGAGGGACGCTGGTCGGCGTCGTATCCCCAGCCCTTGCGGGCGACGGCGAAGTCGGTCCAGGTGTCGGTGAAGCGGGTGGCTTCGGTGAGGGTCTGGTAGCCCATGTACTCGGCGAAGGACTCGTTGAGCCAGATGTCGTCCCACCACTGGAGGGTGACGAGGTCGCCGAACCACATGTGGGCCATTTCGTGGGCGATGACCATGGCGCGGGTCTGGCGTTCGGTGTCGGTGACGGCGGAGCGGTAGACGAACTCGTCGCGGAAGGTGACGAGGCCGGGGTTCTCCATGGCGCCGGCGTTGAATTCGGGGACGAACGCCTGGTCGTAGGAGTCGAAGGGGTAGGGCTCTTCGAACTTCTCGTGGTAGCGGTCGTAGCAGGCGCGGGTGATGTCGAGGATCTCCTCGGCGTCGGCGCTCAGGTACGGCGCGAGGGAGCGGCGGCAGTGGAGGCCGAAGGGCAGGCCGGCGTGGTGGGTGCGCACGGAGTGCCAGGGGCCCGCGGCGACGGCGACCAGGTAGGTGGAGATGGGCGGGGTGGGGGCGACGGTCCAGCGGCCCGCGCCCTGGTGTTCGGCGATGCCGTTGCCGAGGACGGTCCAGTTGCCGGGGGCTGTGACGGTGAGGGCGAAGACGGCTTTGAGGTCGGGCTGGTCGAAGGCGGCGAAGACGCGCTGGACGTCGTCCATGAAGAGCTGGGTGTAGACGTACGTCTCGCCGTCGGTGGGGTCGGTGAAGCGGTGCATGCCTTCGCCGGTGCGGGAGTAGCGCATGGCGGCGTCGACGCGCAGTTCGTGGTCTCCGGGGGTGAGGCCGGTGAGGGGGACGCGGTTTCCGTCGAGCGTTCCGGGGGCGAGGGGCTGTCCGTCGAGGGTGACGGTGCGCAGGGTGGCGGGCTTGATCTCGACGAAGGTGTCCCCGGCGGTGTGCGCGGTGAAGTGGATCACGGTGCGGGAGTCGAAGGTCTCTTCGCCGCGGGTCAGATCGAGGTCGATCGTGTACCGGTGGACGTCGATGAGCTGGGCTCGGGTCTGCGCTTCGTCGCGCGTCAGTACGGACATGGGGACATGCTGCCCGATGGCGCGGGGGCGGCACAGCGGGCAGTGCTGCGCCGGGCCCTGCTCCGGTCCTGCTCCGGCGGTGCGGTGCCGGACGCGGACCACGGGGTGTGTCCGTGCCGCGTGCTCGTGTCTGGCACCTCGCCCCTTGCGCCCTGTGCCCTGTGCTCGCGGTCAGGACTTCGCGATTGTTTCGTGGTGGCGGATGACCTCCGCGATGATGAAGTTCAGCAGCTTCTCGGCGAAGGCCGGGTCCAGTTTGGCTTTCTCCGCGAGTTCGCGCAGGCGGGCAATCTGGCGGGCCTCGCGGGCCGGGTCGGCGGGCGGGAGCTGGTGCTGTGCCTTGAGGTGGCCGACCTGCTGGGTGCATTTGAAGCGCTCGGCGAGCATGTGGACGACGGCGGCGTCGATGTTGTCGATGCTGTCGCGCAGGCGGCTCAGTTCGGCGACGACGGACTCGTCGATTTCGCTGGAGGTCATGGTCAGGGAGCTTACGTCGGCCGGGTCGCGATGGTCGGCGGGTGTTCGGGATCTGGGATCTGGTGGCTCCAGCCGCCGTGGACGGCGCCTCCCTGCTGGGCGCGGAAGCGCACGGGGGCCATGCCGACGCGGCGGGAGAAGAGGCGGGAGAAGTAGGCGGGGTCGTCGTAGCCGACGCGGCGGGCGACGGCGGCCACGGGGAGTTCGGTGGCGGCGAGGAGTTCCTTGGCGCGGCCGAGGCGGATGCCGAGGAGGTAGTCCTTGGGGCTGCATCCGGCGCCGCGGCGTACGGCGGTGCGCAGTTCGGCGGGGGTCATGCCGTGGCGGGAGGCGTGTTCGGCGACGGTCAGGGGCTGGAAGGCGTCGCGGGCGAGGGACCGGAGCACGGGGTCTCCGTCGGTTCCGACGTCGGCGCGGGCGCGGCGCAGGGCGACGAGGAGTTCGTGGACGGCGGCGCCGGTCTCGACTTCCAGGAGGGGGTTTCCGCGGCGTGCGGCGCGCGTGATGCGGCCGACGGCGGCGCGGGCGGCCGCGGTGTCGGCGAGGGGGACGACGGGGCGGTCGGGCTCGATGTAACCGAGTTCGGTGTACGTCGTGGTGGCGGGCCCGGTGAAGTCGACGAAGCTTTCGTCCCAGCCGGTGGCCGGGTCGGGCCCGTAGTGGTGCGGAATGCCGGGCATGAGCCAGATCAGGGCGGGGGCGATGACGGTGACGCGCCGTCCGTCGGGGCCGCGGTACCAGCCTCTGCCCGCGCTGACGACGACGGCGACGTGGTGGTCGAGGGTGCGGGGGCCGACGGTGGGCAGGGTGCCGTGTTGCAGGCCGACTCCGAGGCAGACCAGTCCGAGTTTGTGGTGGGTGGGGCTGGGGGTGAAGTAGCGCATCCAGGTGTGGTACATCCGCTCCGCTTCCTCCCGCCTGCTCAGGTGGCGTTCCGTCGTGTCCGGTCAACTGTGTCCAATCAGCGCTGATCTTTGTCCATGGACCGTTCCGCCGCCAGGGGGTGAGGCTGGGGCGCGGGCAGTGGAGCGAGAGGCGGGGACCGTGGCTGACTTCACGGTGGGTGAGACGGATTTCGAGCTGGACGGGGAGCCGGTGCGGCTGCTGTCGGGGGCTCTGCACTACTTCCGGGTGCACGAAGGGCAGTGGGGGCACCGGCTGGCGATGCTGCGCGCCATGGGGCTCAACTGTGTCGAGACGTACGTTCCGTGGAACCTGCACGAGCCGGAGCCCGGGCGGCTGCGGGACGCGGGGGCGCTGGGCCGGTTCCTGGACGCGGCGCGGGGGGCGGGGCTGTGGGCGGTCGTGCGTCCGGGGCCGTACATCTGCGCCGAGTGGGAGAACGGCGGGCTGCCGCACTGGCTGACGGGTGCGCTGGGGGCGCGGGTGCGCACGCGCGACGCGGAGTACCTGGGGCACGTGGAGCGGTGGTTCGGGCAGCTGCTGCCGCAGGTGGTGGAGCGGCAGGCCGACCGGGGCGGCCCGGTGGTCATGGTGCAGGTCGAGAACGAGTACGGCAGTTACGGCTCGGACCAGGTGTACCTGCGGCATCTGGCGGAGTTCCTGCGGGGACGCGGTGTGACGGTGCCGCTGTTCACTTCGGACGGGCCCGAGGACCACATGCTGACGGGCGGCTCCGTGCCCGGGGTGCTGGCGACGGCGAACTTCGGGTCGGGGGCGCGCGAGGGTTTCGAGGTCCTGCGGCGGTACCAGCCCTCGGGGCCCTTGATGTGCATGGAGTTCTGGTGCGGCTGGTTCGACCACTGGGGTGCGGAGCGTGTCGTACGGGATCCCGCCGACGCGGCGGCGGCGCTGAAGGAGATCCTGGAGTGCGGCGCCTCGGTCAATGTCTACATGGCGCACGGGGGCACGAACTTCGCGGGCTGGTCGGGGGCGAACCGTTCCGGGCGGTTGCACGACGGGGAGCTCCAGCCGACGGTGACGTCGTACGACTACGACGCCCCCATTGACGAGTACGGCCGCCCGACGGAGAAGTTCTGGCTGTTCCGGGACGTCCTGGCGCCGTACCGGGGCGGCGGGGCGCCCGTGCCGGACGTGCCGGACGCGCCTGCCGCGCTGGGTGCGCCGGTCCGGGCGGAGCTCACGGGGTGGGCGCCGCTCGGCGACGTACTGGAGGTGCTCGGGGGCGCGGAGACGGAGCGCGCGATGCCGCCGACGTTCGAGGAGCTTGGGGTGGACCGGGGGCTGGTCCGCTACCGGGTGGACGTGCCGGGGCCCCGGCGGGCGTATCCGCTGGGCGTGACGGGGCTGCGGGACCGGGCCGTGGTGTACGTCGACGGGGTGCGGGCCGGTGTGCTGAGCGGCGGGGCGGGCGGTTACGCGGTGCTGGACGGGCCCGTGGCCGGGCCGGCCGCCGTGGAGCTGTGGGTGGAGTCGCTGGGGCGGATCAACTACGGGCCGCGTGTCGCCGAGCCGAAGGGCATCACGGGCGGCGTGCTGCACGAACGGCAGTATCTGCACGGTGTACGGGCGCGGGGGCTTTCCCTGGACGCGTTCGAGGACGCGGACGCGCTCGGGAAGGTCCCGTACCGTTCCCCGGAAGCGGGGGCAGGCGCTTCGGGGCTGTTCCGGGGAACGTTCGAAGTCCGGGGTGCGGGTGACGCGTCGCTGCGGCTGCCGGGCTGGGAGCGGGGCTTCGTGTGGGTGAACGGCTTCTGTCTGGGCCGGTACTGGGCGGTGGGGCCCCAGGACGCGCTGTACGTTCCCGGACCCGTGCTGCGGGAGGGCGCGAACGAGGTGTGGGTGCTGGAGCTGGAGAGCGCCGGCGAGCACGCTCCGGAGTTCGCCTGATACGGGCGGAACGCCCTGGAGGGCCGGTCTCCCGGTAAGGACCGGCCCTCAGGGCGCTGCCCCTTTTGCACCGCCCGCACCTCGCGCGCTTCGAAGGCGTCAAGGACGAACTCCGCCGTCCCGTCGTCGCCGGTCTTGCGCAGGCCGACCCATGTCTCGCCCCTGGCGGGCGCCGTGAGCTCGTAGCTCAGCGCGGTCGGTCCGGTGGCGACGGGCAGCGCCTTGCGGTCGAGTTCGCGGGCGGCCGGCTCGTCGACACCGGTGATCCACGCGTACTGGCCGGCCCTCTCGTCCTCGTAGCGGAAGGAGACCCGGTAGCGCCTGCCCGCCTCGAAGCGGACGGTGTCCTGCACGGTCCGGTAGACCAGACCGGTGTTCTCGCCGCGCGACTTGAGGGATTCCGAGCCGTCGACGACGTCGTCGATCGCCTTGCCGTTCCAGCCGCGCTGCGTGAAGGGGGCGTGCCGCTGCGCGATGTGGGTGCGCGGGTCGGTGGAGCCGCCCGCGTCGCCCTTGACGAAGACACCCCGCCCCTGCGGCACGTTCTGGAAGTCCTCGAAGGCGAGCGTTCCGGGCTGGGTGCTGCGCTTCGCGGGAACGATCCGTACGTTGTCGAAGCGCACCCGTGCGTCGCCCGCGTCGGCCCGCAGGGCGAGGTCGAGGTCCGCCCGGCCCCCGCGAAGTTGCCGGTGCGCGGGATGCCGAGGAGCGTCGGCCACTTGTCGGCGAAGACGTCCTTCTGGTGGTTGCCGCGGATGCGCCGGCGGGCCGGCTGCCGGCCGCGGCGAGGACCACTGCGTCTGCGGCGGCACCTCCCCCGAGGGCACGAGGCGATCCAGGCGCATCCCGCCGGAGCCCGCCGGGCCCGCCGAATCGGCTTACAGTGGAGACCTGTTCACCGTCGTGCCGCAGGCCTGTGGGGGTGAGTGCCGACGTGACCAGCGGGAGCGAGGTCGTACACGGCTATCCGCATCTGACCACCGTGCGGTCCGCCATCACCGCGCTCCACAAACGGCTCTCGTACGACGGCGTGCGCTCCTACGCCACGAGTGTCCTCCCCGTCGACGTGGCCTTCTCCGACCAGGACGACCTGCACCTCGGCGCCCAGCGCGTGGCCCGCGCCCTCGTCCACCACCTGCGCCTGCCGGACGCCCGCGTGATCGTGAGTTTCCGCGAGATGGAGCACGCCGCGAGCGTGGAGCTGACGGCGGGCCCGGAGTACTTCATCGAGCTCAACGACCGCTTCAGGACGCACCGGGGCGACATCGGCGCCGCCCTCGCCCACGAGATCACGCACGTGCTGCTGCACCGGCTCGGCCTGGCCTTCGCCGGCACCCGCGACAACGAGATCCTCACCGACACCGTGACGACGTATCTCGGGGCGGGCTGGCTGCTGCTCGACGCGTACCGCGAGGACGGCGTGTCCCGTCAGAAGCTCGGTTATCTCACCCCGGAGGAGTTCGGGTACGTCCTGGCGAAACGGGCGATCGCCTTCGACGAGGACCCCGCGCCCTGGTTCACCAGCGCACAGGCGTACACGGCGTACACCAAGGGCCTCGCACAGGCCCGCCACGACGGGCAGCAGCCGCCGCTGACCGCCGCCGGGTGGGCGGGGCGCCGCAGGTACGCCAGGCAGCGGCGGCACGCGCAGGAGCACGGCGGCCGTGCGGACCCCGGTTCTCCGTACGCCTTCGAGGGCGGCGGGCGCGACACGCTGCGCGTCTCGTTCCCCTGTCCCACCTGCCGGCAGCGCATCCGGATTCCCGTGCGCGGCCGCGTACGGGCGCGCTGCGCGCTCTGCCGCACGGTTTTCGAATGCGACACCTGAACCGGCGCACGCAGGGCCGAAACATGACGAACGATCCGGCAGCGGGCCCCCAGGCCCTGTGCGAAGCCGTGTACGACGGCGGGGGCGACGCCGTCGTACGGCTGCTGCGTTCCGGCGTCCCCGCCGAGGCCACCGACGACGGCACGGCCGCGCTCCACACGGCGTCCGTGCAGGACCGTCCCGGCATGGTGCGGCTGCTGCTCGCGGCGGGCGCCGACCCCGACCGGGCGAGCGGCGCCGGCGCTCGCCGGTTCCGGGGCCGACACCCCGGACATCCGCGACGCGCTGGCGGACCGGCTGGAGGACCACGACGCCGACACGGCGGCGGAGGCGGCGCGCGGCCTGGCGGCGCGCCGGGACCCCCGGGCGGTCGAGGCGCCGGCCCGCCTGCTGGGCGGCGAGGACCCCGAGGGGTACGCGTACGCGACGGCGGTGGAGGCGCTGGAGCACATCGAGGACGCGACGGTACGGCGCCGGCTGGAACGCACGCCGCCGCGCTACCGCTGAGAAGCGCTTTCCGTCTACCGGGGCCCTGCCCCGGCAGCGGTCCAACGGGCCTCGGGCGCCGGACGGGCTGAGGAACCCAGCCCGTCCGGCGCCCGAGGACGACGTCCGGAAGCCGCTCTAGGCGGCAGCGCTGCGGCTGCCCCGGCCCCTGCCACGGCTGCCGCTGCCGCTGCCGGGAGCACGCTCGCCCTGACCGCGGCCGCCGCCGCTCTGGGCACCCTGCCCGCGGCCACCGCCCTGTGCACGAGCGGCGCCGCCACGCTCACCCTGCGCCCGGCCACCCGCCTGGGCACGCTCGCCCTGGCCGCGACCGGCGCCCTGAGTACGACCGGCGCCCTGGGCGCGCTCACCCTGGGTGCGACCGGCGCCCTGGGTGCGCTCGCCCTGCGTGCGGCCGCCACCCTGCGTACGGGTTCCACCGGTGCCGCCGCCACTGCGGCCGGCACCGCCGCCACGACCGGCGCCACCCCCGCGGCCGCCGCTCTGCGGACGCCGCTTCGGCTGCGCGGAAGCCTGCTGCTGCGGAACCTCGATCACGATGGCGACGCCCGAGGGCTCCCGCGCACCGGTGATCCGGGCCAGCTCGTCGTCGCTGGACTTGACCCGCGCCGTCTGCGGAACGATGCCGGCGGCCGACATCAGCTGCGTCATCTCGCGCTTCTCGTCGGGCAGCACCAGCGTCACGACGCTGCCGGACTCGCCGGCGCGGGCGGTACGGCCGCCGCGGTGCAGGTAGTCCTTGTGGTCGGTCGGCGGGTCGACGTTGACCACGAGGTCGAGGTCGTCGACGTGGATGCCGCGCGCCGCCACGTTCGTCGCCACCAGCGCGGTGACCTGGCCGGTCTTGAACTGGTCGAGCGTGCGGTTGCGCTGCGGCTGCGAACGGCCGCCGTGCAGCGCCGCGGCGTGCACACCGCTGGCGAGGAGCCGCTTGGCGAAGCGGTCCGCGGCACGCTTGGTGTCCACGAAGAGGATCACCCGCCCCTCGCGGGCCGCGATGCGCATGGCGACGGCCTTCTTGTCGGTCTCGTCCGCGACGTACAGCACGTGGTGCTCCATCGTGGTCACCGCGCCCGCGGACGGGTCGACGGAGTGGACCACCGGGTCGGTCAGGAACATCCGCACGAGGCGGTCGACGTTGCGGTCCAGGGTCGCCGAGAACAGCATCCGCTGCCCGTCCGGCTCGACCTGCTTGAGCAGCGCCGTGACCTGGGGGAGGAAGCCCATGTCGGCCATCTGGTCGGCCTCGTCCAGGACGGTGATCGACACCTGCCCGAGCTCCGCGTCGCCGCGCTCGATGAGGTCCTTCAGACGGCCCGGGGTGGCGACGAGCACTTCGGCACCGCGCCGCAGCGTGTTCGCCTGCTTGGTGATCGACATGCCGCCGACGACCGTGGCCATCCGCAGGTTCACGGCCGTGGCGTACGGCGTGAGCGCGTCGGTGACCTGCTGCGCGAGCTCCCGGGTGGGCACCAGGACCAGCGCGAGCGGTGCGCGCGGCTCGCAGCGCCGGCCCGCGGTACGGGCCAGCAGCGCGAGGCCGAAGGCGAGGGTCTTGCCGGAACCGGTGCGTCCGCGGCCGAGGATGTCGCGGCCCGCGAGCGAGTTCGGCAGGGTCGCGCCCTGAATGGGGAAGGGCTCGGTCACACCCTGGGCCGCCAGGGTCTTGAGCAGGGCCGCGGGCATGTCGAGGTCGGCGAAGGCCTCGACGGCCGGCAGCGCCGGGGTGACGGTCTCCGGCATCGCGAATTCACCCTGCACGGGCACGGCCCTGCGGGCGGGACCCTTTGCGGGGGCCTTGCCGCGAGCGGCCTGCGAGGAGCGATTGCGGACGGGACGGGCGGAGCGTGCGCTGGCGGCGGCGGGGCGTTCGGAGCGGGTCATTCAGGTTTTGCCTTCCTGGAAACAAGCACAAGCCGGGGCCCGCACCTTCACGGTGCGGGCCCCGGCTGGCGAGGTATCGCGTCGGCTGATTAGGCCGGGACGATGTTCTCCGCCTGCGGGCCCTTCTGGCCCTGCGTGACGTCGAAGGAGACCTTCTGGCCCTCCTGGAGCTCACGGAAGCCCTGGGTGGCGATGTTGGAGTAGTGGGCGAAGACGTCAGCGCCGCCGCCGTCCTGCTCGATGAAGCCGAAGCCCTTTTCCGAGTTGAACCACTTCACGGTTCCAGTAGCCATGTCATTCTCCTAAAAAACTGGGGCAGATCCGGAAATCCGCACTGCACGGATTCCACGTCGCCGCAATGAGCCCCATCCGGAGAACCGGAAAACAAAATGCGCCTGAGGAAGCATTCCCGTCAGGCGCACATAATGTTTATGGGTACCAAAACTGCAACTCGTCCACCTTAACACGATGCCGCCGGAGCACCACCCCCTCACCCCAAGAAGATCGCGCCGCCGCCGGCGACGCGCCTCGCGGTCGGTCCTCGCGGACCTCTCCGTCGCCGTTGCCCCGGCGGCTCGTCCGTACCGGGCCGCCCGGCCGCCAGGCCCGTACGACCAGGGCGTCACCCTCGGCGGAGGCCCCGGCCACGGGTGGGCAGGGTCCTGCTCGCGGGCGCCGCGGCACACCCGCACTCCCCGGCCGGCGCGTGCCGGACGTCCGGCTCCGGGAGGGCCGGCTGTACGAGGCGCTGCGCGCGGGCCGGTTCGTGCTGATCACCCCGCGGGACACGGAGGCCGGCCACGACGAGCGGTTCACCGTGGCGCACTGGGCGAGTGAGCGCCGCCTGACCCTGCTCGTCCGCCCCGGCGGTTACGCGGCCTGGGCATCGGAAGAGGAAGAGAGAAGAAGAGAAGAAGGAGGAAGAAGAGGAGGAAGTGGCGTCGTGAACACACTCCTTCGGCCTCCAGGCCGCCGAGGAGACGCGAGGCCGCCGCGCCGCCGGTCCCCGCTCAGCCGGCCGGGAGGGTGACGACCGCCGCGTGGCCCCCGGTGGAGAGGGTGCCCGGTGATCCGGTCACCACGGCGTCGTACCGGCCGAGGGTGACGCCCCCGAACGACGCGGCCCCCTCCAGCGCGACGATCACCACCGTCCCGCCGGGCGCAACCGTGACGTCCATACCGGCGCGCGCCACCACGACCCGCGCGGCCGTGCGGCCCCTGCGGTACATGACGTTGAAGTTCACCACCCGGCCGCCGAGCAGCCGGCAGTCGGTGGCGACGTCCCCGGGGAAGTCCTGCGGGACGTAACGCGCGTCGACGAGCCGCCGCTCCCCGCCCACCGTGAGGTCCATCCCCGCGCCCTCGGTCATCGTCAGGATGCGGTCCACCCCGGGGAACGCCGAGAACGGGCCGTCCCCCTCGACCTCCGCGAGGCTGATCCGCCAGTCGAAGCCTGTCGTCCCGGCGCCCTCGGGCCACGCCGCGATCTCCCGGGTGACCCCGCCGCCGTTCTTCCACGCCACGGCCGTACGGCCGGCCGCCTCCAGCACCCGGACCGTCATCGCACGACGCCCTGCGCCCGCGCCGCCGCCAGCCAGACCGGGAACTCCCGCACCAACCGGTCGTACAGCTCCGCGTCCGAGACCTGACGCGGGTCCGGCCCGGCGTGGAAGTAACCCGCGTTGTCGACCGGGCGCCTCGCCGGGACGGCCAGCTCGTCCAGCTTGCGCAGGAAGTCGAACTGCGTGCTGCGCGTGTTGCCGAAGCCCACGAACTGCCAGAACAGCGGCAGCTTCGCGGCCTTGCAGACGTACCGCTCCGCCGCGAGCTTGTTGATCGGGCCGCCGTCGGTCTGGAAGACCACCAGGGCGGGCGCCGTCGACCCGCTGTCGAGGTAGTGGTCGATCACCGCGTCCATGGCCAGGTGGTAACTGGTCTTCCCCATGTGGCCGAGCCCGGCGACGATCGTGTCGATCCGCCCCCGGTGGTTGTCGAGGGCGATGTCCGTGACCGCGTCGACGTCCGTCGAGAAGAAGACGAGGGGCACGCTGCCGTCGTCGTCGAGGTTGGCCGAGAGGCCGAGCACCCGGTCGGCGAGCGCCTGCACACTGCCGTCCTGGTAGTACGGCTTCATGGAACCCGAGTAGTCGAGGACCAGGTAGACGGCCGCGCGCTGCCCGCTCAGCCCGTGCTCGCGCAGCGAGACCCCGGCGCTCTCGTAGAAGCTGACGAGTGCGGGCGCGGTCTCCTCGACCTTGTGGAGGCTTATCGCCACGTCGGGTCTCCGTTTCGTATTCGTACGGGGCCGGCGGGAGGGGCGGGTCCGGCGGGCCGGTGGCACCGGCCGGGTCGGCGGAACTGCCGGACCCGTACGCTATCTTGATCGCCGCCGACCCCACCGGCTCTCCCCCGTTTACTCAGAAGGCCAAGGAGCCGGCTGTGGAAGCCGCTGTCACGACGTGTTACCGCCACCCCGGGTACGAGACGTACGTGAGCTGCACGCGCTGCGAGCGGTTCATCTGCCCCGACTGCATGCGTGACGCGGCGGTCGGGCACCAGTGCCCCGAGTGCGTGAAGGAGGGCCACAGGTCCGTCCGGCAGGCGCGCACGGTCTTCGGCGGCGCGGTGACCGGGGCGGCGGCTCCCGTGGTGACGTACGCGCTGATCGCGCTGAACGTCCTCGCCTACCTCGGCGAACTGGCCCGCCCCGGCCTCCTCGACCGGTTCGGCATGCTCGGCCTGGGCCTGCTGGGCCCCGACGGCACGCTCTTCCTCCACGAGGGCGTGGTCCACCCCGGCCTGACCGCCGTCGGGGTGGCCGACGGCGAGTGGTACCGGATGCTCACCGGCGCCTTCCTCCACCTGCCCCCGACCGGGGGCAGCTTCGGCATCATGCACATCGTCATGAACATGCTGTGCCTGTGGAACGTGGGCAGGACCGTCGAGGACCAGCTCGGCCGGGCGCGCTACGCCGGTCTCTACCTGCTGTCCGCGCTCGGCGGTTCGGTGGTGGTCTATCTGATCGCGCCGCAGGACACCGTCGTGGGCGCCTCGGGCGCGGTCTTCGGCATCTCCGCCTCGTACTACGTGATCTGCCGCCGCCTGGGCCGTGACATGCGGGCCGTCAACCGCTTCCTCACGGGGCTCCTCGTCTGGATGGCGGTCTCCGCGCTGTTCGCCTCCTGGGAAGCCCACCTGGGCGGCCTGCTCACCGGCGCGCTGGTCGGCCTGGCCTTCGCGTACGCGCCCCGCAAGAACCGCACCGCGATCCAGGTGGCGGTGTGCGCCGGGGTGCTGGTGCTGCTGGTCGCGCTCGTGATGATGAAGACCTCGGCGCTGACGGCGGGCGCGGTCTGACGCCGCAGCCGCCGGCCGAGGGCGGCGGGCGGAGCTTGCCCCCGGCTTTCCCTCTCCCCGGTGCTCGGCGTCTCCGGCGCCGCCCTGATCACCCTGGTCCAGTCCCGCGTGGGCGACGCCTCCCCGGCGGCGGACATGGCGTCGGGCAGGCTCGCGGGCCCCCGCCACGCCGTACCGGCCGGGCAGTCCACCCACGCCTGGCAGTACGCGCTGACGGCGGTGACGGCGGACCGATCGTCAGGGCGACGCCCGCCGCGACGGCCACGTCGACGTTCCTCAGAACCCGGGCAATGGACCGTTCGGGCCGGCCCACGCGCGCTGCCCTGTGCGCAACTCCTCCCCCGTGGTGGTCCGACGGTGGGAGACGCGCGTACGGACCCGCCGGACCATTCGTGGCCGGGAGAAATCAGGCCCGCCCGGGCGGTCCGGTCCCGGAACGCGCCGCGGCGCCCACCCAGTGTCCGGTCGGGGACGGGGCAGGCGCCGCGTTCAGTTCCGCACGCCGTTGTGCGGGACGTCTGTGGGAGGGAGCGTACGTCAGACGGTCAGCGCACGGTCCGTCGGCTTCACCGGGGCAGGCAGTTCGCTTTCCCCCGTCAGGTAACGGTCCACGCCGCGCGCCGCCGAGCGGCCCTCGGCGATCGCCCACACGATGAGCGACTGGCCGCGGCCGGCGTCACCGGCGACGAAGACGCCGTCGACGTTCGTCGCGTACTGCCCGTCGCGCGCGATGTTGCCGCGGGCGTCGAGCTCCAGGCCGAACTGCTGGACCAGGCCGTTCTCCTGGTCCGTGCCGGTGAAGCCCATGGCGAGGGTGACCAGCTGGGCGGGGATCCTCCGCTCGGTGCCGGGCTTCTGCTCCAGCTTGCCGTCCTTGAACTCCACCTCGACGAGGTGAAGGAACTGGACGTTGCCGTCCTCGTCGCCCTCGAAGTGGGTGGTGGAGACGGAGTAGACCCGCTCGCCGCCCTCCTCGTGCGCGGAGGTGACCTTGTAGAGCATCGGGAACGTCGGCCACGGCTGGTTGGCGCCGCGCTCCTCGCCCGGCTTCGGCATGATCTCCAGCTGGGTGACGGAGGCCGCGCCCTGGCGGTGGGCGGTGCCCACGCAGTCCGCGCCGGTGTCGCCGCCGCCGATGACCACGACGTGCTTGCCCTCGGCGGTGATCGGGGAGACCGTCAGGTCGCCCTCCTGCACCTTGTTGGCGAGCGGCAGGTACTCCATCGCGAAGTGGATGCCGTTCAGCCGGCGCCCCGGGACGGGCAGGTCGCGGGAGACCGTCGCGCCGGCGGCGATGACCACCGCGTCGTACCGGCGCCGCAGCTTCGCGGCGTCGACGTCGCGGCCGATCTCCACCTCGGTGCGGAACTTGGTGCCTTCCGCCCGCATCTGCTGGATGCGCCGGTTGATGTGCGACTTCTCCATCTTGAACTCGGGGATGCCGTAGCGCAGCAGGCCGCCGATGCGGTCGGCGCGCTCGTACACCGCGACCGTGTGACCCGCCCGGGTCAGCTGCTGGGCGGCGGCGAGACCCGCCGGGCCCGAGCCGATGACGGCGACGGTCTTGCCGGAGAGGCGCTCGGGCGGCTGCGGGGTGACGTCGCCGTTGCCCCACGCCTTGTCGATGATGGTGACTTCGACGTTCTTGATGGTGACGGCCGGCTGGTTGATGCCGAGCACGCACGCCGACTCGCAGGGAGCCGGGCACAGCCGCCCGGTGAACTCCGGGAAGTTGTTCGTGGCGTGCAGCCGCTCGGACGCCGCCGACCAGTCCTCGCGGTAGGCGTAGTCGTTCCACTCGGGGATGAGGTTCCCGAGCGGGCAGCCGTTGTGGCAGAACGGGATGCCGCAGTCCATGCAGCGGCCGGCCTGCTTGCTGATGATCGGCAGCAGGGAGCCGGGAACGTAGACCTCGTTCCAGTCCTTGACGCGCTCACCGGCGGGACGGGTCCTGGCGACCTCGCGTCCGGTGGTCAGGAAGCCCTTGGGATCAGCCATGGGTCGCCGCCTCCATCATCTTCTCGGTGGTCTCCTGCTCGGAGAGACCGGCGAGCTCAGCGGCGTCCTTGGCGGCGAGCACTGCCTTGTACGTGGACGGGATGATCTTGCTGAAGCGGGTCACCGCGGTGTCCCACTCGGCCAGCAGCTTCGAGGCGACCGTGGACCCGGTCTCCTCCTCGTGGCGGCGCACCACATCGTGCAGCCACAGCTGGTCGGCGTCGTCGAGGGTCTCGACCGCTCCGGCGTTGCCGGAGTTGACGTTGTCCGGGTCGAGGTCGATGACGTACGCGACGCCGCCGGACATGCCGGCCGCGAAGTTGCGGCCGGTCTCGCCCAGCACCACCGCGCGGCCGCCGGTCATGTACTCGCAGCCGTGGTCGCCCACGCCCTCCGAGACGACCGTGGCGCCGGAGTTGCGGACGCAGAAGCGCTCGCCCGTCCTGCCCCGCAGGAAGAGCTCGCCGCCGGTCGCGCCGTACGCGATGGTGTTGCCCGCGATCGTCGAGTACTCGGCGAGGTGGTCGGCGCCCCGGTCCGGACGGACGATGATCCGGCCGCCCGAGAGGCCCTTGCCGACGTAGTCGTTGGCGTCGCCTTCGAGCCGCAGCGTCACACCGCGCGGCACGAACGCGCCGAACGACTGGCCCGCGGACCCGGTGAAGGTGATGTCGATGGTGTCGTCGGGCAGACCCGCACCGCCGAACTTCTTCGTCACCTCGTGGCCCAGCATGGTGCCGACGGTCCGGTTGATGTTGCGGATCGCGACCTGCGCGCGGACCGGTCCGGCGGCCTCGGCGCTGCCCACGGCCAGGGCGTCGGCGGCGAGCCTGATCAGCTCGTTGTCGAGCGCCTTCTCCAGCGCGTGGTCCTGGGTGGTGATCTGGTGGCGGACCGCGCCTTCCGGCAGCTCGGGAACGTAGAACAGCGGCTCCAGGTCGAGACCCTGCGCCTTCCAGTGGGTCACGGCCGCGTCGGTGTCGAGCAGCTCGGCGTGGCCGACGGCCTCCTCGAGCGTACGGAAACCCAGCTCGGCCAGCAGCTCGCGCACTTCCTCGGCGATGAACTGGAAGAAGTTGACGATGTACTCGGCCTTGCCGGAGAAGCGCTCGCGCAGGACCGGGTTCTGGGTGGCGATGCCGACCGGGCACGTGTCGAGGTGGCAGACGCGCATCATGACGCAGCCGGAGACGACGAGCGGCGCGGTCGCGAAACCGAACTCCTCGGCGCCGAGCAGCGCGGCGATGACGACGTCGCGGCCGGTCTTGAGCTGGCCGTCGGCCTGGACGACGATACGGTCGCGCAAGCCGTTGAGCAGCAGCGTCTGCTGGGTCTCGGCGAGGCCGAGCTCCCAGGGACCGCCCGCGTGCTTCAGCGAGGTGAGCGGCGAAGCGCCCGTACCGCCGTCGTGTCCGGAGATCAGCACCACATCGGCGTGCGCCTTGGACACACCCGCGGCGACGGTGCCGACACCGACCTCCGACACCAGCTTCACGTGGATACGCGCCGCCGGGTTGGCGTTCTTGAGGTCGTGGATCAGCTGGGCCAGGTCCTCGATGGAGTAGATGTCGTGGTGCGGAGGCGGCGAGATGAGCCCCACGCCCGGCGTCGAGTGCCGGGTCTTGGCCACCCACGGGTACACCTTGTGACCGGGCAGCTGACCGCCCTCGCCGGGCTTCGCGCCCTGCGCCATCTTGATCTGGATGTCGTCGGCGTTGACGAGGTACTCACTCGTCACACCGAAACGTCCCGAGGCGACCTGCTTGATGCTGGAGCGCCGCGCCGGGTCGTACAGCCGCTCGGCGTCCTCGCCGCCCTCACCGGTGTTGGACTTGCCGCCCAGCTGGTTCATGGCGATGGCGAGGGTCTCGTGCGCCTCCTGGGAGATGGAGCCGTACGACATGGCGCCGGTGGAGAAGCGCTTGACGATCTCGGAGACCGGCTCGACCTCGTCGATCGGGATGGCCTCGCGGCCGCTCTTGAAGCCGAAGAGCCCGCGCAGCGTCATCAGCCGCTCGGACTGCTCGTTCACGCGGTCCGTGTACTGCTTGAAGATGTCGTACCGGCGGCCCCGCGTCGCGTGCTGGAGGCGGAAGACCGTCTCCGGGTCGAACAGGTGCGGCTCGCCCTCGCGGCGCCACTGGTACTCGCCGCCGATCTCCAGCGCGCGGTGCGTGGCGGCGATGCCGGAGACGGGGTACGCCTTGGCGTGCCGGGCGGCGACCTCCTTGGCGATGACGTCGAGACCGGCGCCGCCGATCTTGGTCGGCGTACCGTGGAAGTACTTCTCGACGAAGGCCTCGTCCAGGCCGACGGCCTCGAAGACCTGCGCGCCCCGGTAGGAGGCGACCGTGGAGATGCCCATCTTGGACATGACCTTCAGGACGCCCTTGCCGAGCGCGTAGATCAGGTTCCGGATGGCCTGCTCGGGCTCGGCGCCCTCGATGAACGTCCCCGCGCGGACCAGGTCCTCGACGGACTCCATGGCCAGGTACGGGTTGACGGCGGCGGCGCCGAAACCGATGAGCAGCGCGACGTGGTGCACCTCGCGCACGTCGCCGGCCTCGACGAGCAGCCCCACCTGGGTGCGCTGCTTCGTACGGATGAGGTGGTGGTGCACGGCGGAGGTGAGCAGCAGCGACGGGATCGGCGCGTGCTCGGCGTCCGAGTGCCGGTCGGAGAGCACGATCAGGCGGGCGCCGGCCTCGATGGCGGCGTCGGCCTCGGTGCAGATCTCCTCGATACGGGCGGCCAGCGCTTCGGCGCCGCCGCCGACGCGGTAGAGGCCGGACAGCGTGGCGGCCGTCAGGCCCGGCATGTCGCCGTCGGCGTTGATGTGTATGAGCTTGGCCAGCTCGTCGTTGTCGATCACCGGGAACGGCAGGGCGACGTTGCGGCAGGTCGCGGCGGTCGGCTCCAGGATGTTGCCCTGCGGGCCGAGCGAGGAGCGCAGCGAGGTGACGAGCTCCTCGCGGATGGCGTCCAGCGGCGGGTTGGTGACCTGCGCGAAGAGCTGGGTGAAGTAGTCGAAGAGCAGCCGGGGCCGCTCGGACAGCGCCGCGATCGGCGAGTCCGTGCCCATGGAACCGAGCGGCTCGCCGCCGGTGCGGGCCATCGGCGCGAGGATGACGCGCAGCTCCTCCTCGGTGTACCCGAAGGTCTGCTGGCGGCGCGTGACCGAGGCGTGCGTGTGCACGATGTGCTCACGCTCGGGCAGGTCCTCCAGCTCGATCTCGCCGGCTTCCAGCCACTCCTGGTACGGCGCCTCGGCGGCGAGGCCGGCCTTGATCTCGTCGTCCTCGACGATCCGGTGCTCGGCGGTGTCGACCAGGAACATCTTGCCGGGCTGGAGCCGGCCCTTGCGGACGACCTTGGCGGGGTCGATGTCGAGCACGCCCACCTCGGACGACAGCACGACGAGCCCGTCGTCCGTCACCCAGTAGCGGCCGGGACGCAGACCGTTGCGGTCCAGTACGGCGCCGACCTGGGTGCCGTCGGTGAAGGTGACGCAGGCCGGGCCGTCCCAGGGCTCCATCATCGTCGCGTGGTACTGGTAGAACGCGCGGCGGGCCGGGTCCATGGAGTCGTGGTTCTCCCACGCCTCGGGGACCATCATCAGCACGGAGTGCGGCAGCGAGCGCCCGCCGAGGTGCAGCAGCTCCAGCACCTCGTCGAAGGACGCGGAGTCGGAGGCGTCCGGCGTGCAGACGGGGAAGATCCGCTCCAGCTTGTCCGCACCGAACAGATCCGACGCGAGCTGGGACTCGCGGGCCTTCATCCAGTTGCGGTTGCCCTTGACCGTGTTGATCTCGCCGTTGTGCGCGACGAAGCGGTACGGGTGTGCGAGCGGCCAGCTCGGGAAGGTGTTCGTCGAGAAACGCGAGTGGACGAGGGCGACGGCCGTGGCGCAGCGCCGGTCGGACAGGTCCGGGAAGAACGGTTCGAGCTGCCCGGTGGTGAGCATGCCCTTGTAGACGATGGTCCGCGCCGACAGCGACGGGAAGTAGACCCCGGCCTCGCGCTCGGCGCGCTTGCGCAGGACGAAGGCCTTGCGGTCCAGGACCAGCCCGGTCGACGTGCCGTCCGCCACGAAGACCTGGGCGAAGGCCGGCATGGTGGCGCGGGCCCCGTTGCCGAGCAGCGAGGGGGTGACGGGAACCTCACGCCACCCCAGGACCTCGAGTCCCTCTTCGGCGGCGATCGCCTCGATCTGCGAGACGGCCTGTGCGGAGCCGTCGGCGGGGAGGAAGGCGATGCCGACGGCGTACGCGCCGGCCTCGGGGAGGTCGAACGCGGTGACCTCGCGGAGGAAGGCGTCGGGGACCTGGAGCAGGATTCCGGCGCCGTCGCCGGAGTCGGGCTCGGATCCCGTGGCACCGCGGTGTTCGAGGTTGCGCAGTACGGTCAGCGCCTGCTCGACCAACTCATGGCTGGCCACACCGGTGAGGGTGGCCACAAAGCCGACGCCACAGGCGTCGTGCTCGTTACGGGGGTCGTACATCCCCTGCTGGGCGGGGCGACCGTCCATGGGCGACCAGGCGTCGGAACGCATCGGCACTCCCGTCGTCGTCGTGGCATATGCAGCTACCGAGGGACGACGTTGGCCCTCCGCGAAATTTCGTGCAGGTTACATGATGGCTGGCTTCTCGCGAAGTGGATAGCTCATTCCAGCATGCGGACACCGCCCATAGCGGTGGAGGTGGGGCGGAGAAGGACAGAACGAATCAGTCCGGCCGTCACGGAGCAGGCTTCATTGCCTGCGGTGTCGTGGGCTCATGCCCGATGGTTGCGGAATCGAAACCACCGGGTAACAGACTACTTATGTGGAGCCCTGCATAGTGTCTCACCCTATGGCTGTTCCGAACAGAGCGCCGAGGGCGTACGTCACACCGGCCGCGGCCCCGCCGAGCGCCAGCTGCCGCAGCCCGCTGAACCACCAGGACCGCGCCGTCACCTTCGCCACCAGCGCCCCGCAGGCGAAGAGGCCGACGAGCGCGAGCAGCACCGCGGGCCACATCGTCGAGGCCCCGAGCAGATAGGGCAGCACGGGCAGCAAAGCACCCAGCGCGAACGCCCCGAACGACGATACGGCGGCGACCAGGGGTGAGGGAAGGTCCCCGGGGTCGATACCCAGCTCCTCGCGGGCGTGGATCTCCAGCGCCTGCTCGGGGTCCCTGGACAGCTGGGTGGCGACCTCGCGCGCCAGCCCGGCCTCCACCCCCCGCGACACGTAGAGCGCGGCGAGCTCCTCCAGCTCGTCCTTGGGGTGCTTGCGCAACTCGCGCCGCTCGACGTCGAGTTCGGCCTCCACCAGCTCCCGCTGCGAGGCCACGGAGGTGTATTCGCCCGCCGCCATGGAGAAGGCGCCGGCGGCGAGCCCGGCGAGCCCCGTGATGACGATCGTCTGCTGCCCCACGGAACCACCGGCCACACCGGTCATCAGCGCCAGGTTGGACACCAGACCGTCCATCGCGCCGAAGACCGCCGGACGCAGCCAACCCCCGTTCACATCGCGGTGCGTGTGGTTGTCGCGGTGCGCCTCGTGCAGCGTCGCCTCGGTCTCGATGATGGTCATTCCGCCCGTTCCCCTCTCGCCGGAGGCGGGGCCGTGTGCGGCCCGCTCCACCTCTCAACACCATCGAAAGTACGCACGATTCACACCCCCCGCCAGCAAGGCAGGCCGTACTTACCCGCAGCTCAGACCCCACGCCGACCGGGTGACGCTGACGTTTCGGAGCCTTCGCCGGGCCCTGGCGTGGCACAGATCCAGGAACGAGCCCAGGGAGTCGCCCCCATGCAGTCCCGCACCGATCACGGCCGCGCGCTTCAGGCCCTGCGCGAACTCCGCTCCGTACGCGCGCTCCGCGACCGGGGGCGGGGCGCCCTGCTGGGCCTGGCGGTGGGCGACGCGCTCGGGGCCCCCGCGGAGAACATGAAGCCTTCCGAGATCCGCCGCCGTTGGGGCCGCATCGAAGGCTTCGTGTCCGCCGATCCCGCCGGCACGGACGACACGGAGTACGCCATCTTCTCCGGCCTCCTCCTCGCCCGCCACGGCTCGGCGCTCACCGTGGCCCACGTCGAGAACGCATGGCACCTGTGGATCGCCGACCTGGACGAGGGCCCCTTCCGCGGCGCGGGCTTCAGCGAACGCGGCACGCTGGAGAACCTCCGCCGCGGTCTGGCCGCGCCCATCTCCGCCCAGCACCGCCACGCGTGGAGCGACGGCCTCGCGATGCGCGCCGCGCCGTTCGGCGTCTTCGCGGCGGGCCGCCCGGCGGAGGCGGCCCGCCTGGTCGCGATCGACGGCTGCGTGAGCCACGAGGGCGAGGGCATCTACGGCGGCCAGGCGGTGGCGGCGGGCGTGGCGGCGGCCATGACGGGCGCCGCCCCCTGCGCGATCACCGCCGCGGCCCTCTCGGTCATCCCGTCCGACTCCTGGACGGCCCGTTCCCTGCGCCGCGCGGTGGCCGCCGCCCCGCAGGGCGAACGCGCGGTGCGCTCGGCGGTGGTGATCGGCGGCTACCCCTGGACGGACCTGGCCCCCGAAGCGGTCGGCCTGGCCTTCGGAGCGTTCGCGGCGTCCCGGGGCGACTTCACCGCCTCGGTCCTCACGGCGGTCAACATGGGCCGCGACGCGGACACCACGGCGGCGGTGGCGGGCGCCCTGGCCGGCGCCCTGTGCGGCGCGGGCGCGATCCCCCCGGCCTGGTCGTCGGCGATCGCCCCGGCACGGGGCAGCTGTCTCCCCTCCATGCGGGGCCACCACGTCCTGGACGTGGCGGACCTCCTGACCCCGGACGACGACCCCCAGGCAGCCTCATGACCCCCTACCACCCCCCGCAGGCCGCGTCCCGGGCCGCACCGGACCTCCCGGCCGGCCACGCCGCACCGGACCTCCGCCGCGTCGAGGGTCTCCTCCTCGGCCTGGCGGCGGGCGACGCCGCCGGCTGGCCCGCCGCCCGCCACCGCGCCGCCCGCATGCCCGACTGGACCCGCCGCCTCACCCGCGAACTCGACACCTTCGCCGAGCAGAACGCCACCACCACCCTCCCGGTCCCCATCGCCCTCAACCAGCCGCCCGAGCCCCTGCGCCTGGGCCCCTCCGACGACGCGGAGTGGGCCGCCTTCACCGCCGTCACGATCCTGGACGCCGCCCCCGGCAGGATCCGCGCCGCGGTCGACCGCGCCTGGACCGCCCTCGCCGCCGAGGTCGCCGCCGCCGCCGAGCGCGCCCCCGAGGTCGAGTCCGCCGTACTCCCCCTGCGCGCCCGCATCTCCGTACGCGCCGGTCTCGGCAACCTCGCCACCGGCCTGCGCCCGCCCGCGACCGGCCACGACAATCCGCACTACTTCGACGACGCCGCCTGCGTCCGCGCCTGCGTCCTCGCCACCGCCCACCCCGGCGACCCGGCCGCCGCCGCCGAGCTCGCCGAGTTCGACGCCCGCTACACCCAGGACGGCGACGGCGTCCACGGCGCCCGCGCCATGGCCGCGGCGATCGCGGCGGCCCTCGGCGGCGCCGGGGTCGACGAAGCCGTGGACGCCGCCCTCACCCAGCTCCCCGCGGCCACCGAGATCGGCCGCAACGCGGCCCATGCCGTGCACCTCGCCCGGACCACGGCCGGCGGCGCCTTCGCCCTGGTCCCCACCCTCGAACACCAGATCGTCGACCACGTCTACAGCTACGGCGTCGCCGCCGCCGAAACCGTCCCCGTGGCCCTCGCCCTCGCCACCGCCGCCCGCGGCCGCGTCACCGAAGCCGTGCCCGCCGCCGCATGCCTGTCCCGTGTCGCCGACTCCGCCCCCGCCCTCTGCGGCGCGCTGACCGGCGCCCTCTGCGGCGGCGACGCGCTCCCGCCCGGCTGGCGCGACACCTGCCGCACGCTGGTCGGCTGCGCCCTCCCCCGCCTGGCCGGCGCAGATCTCATCGAACTGGCCGCACGACTTGACCACGAACGGATCCGGACATGACGACCTCCACACTCGAAGACCGAATCACCGGCAGCCTGATCGGCGCGGCGGTCGGCGACGCGCTCGGCGGCCCGGTCGAGGGCTGGACCCCCGAGCAGATCACCGAACGGCACGGCGGCCGCGTCCACGGCATCGTCGGCCCCTTCCACGAGGACTGGCGTACGGCGCGCCCCATCGCCCCGTACCACAAGGGCGACGGCCACATCACCGACGACACCCTCATGACGCACGCCCTGATCCGTGTGTACGACGCCGTACGCGACCACCTGGACGCCTACGCCGTCGCCGACCACCTCGTCCCCCAGCTCATCGGGAAACCCGTCTACATCCCCGAGCTGGAGACAGAGGCCCTCCCCCTCCAGCGCGTCTTCCTCGCCGAGAAGTGGATCGTCGCCCGCCTCCACTACGGCCACGTGGATCCCCGGGAAGCCGGCACCGGCAACATCGTCAACTGCGGCGCCGCGATGTACATGGCCCCGGTCGGCCTGGTCAACGCGGGCAACCCGCCGGCCGCCTACGCAGAGGCGATCGACGTCGCAGGCGCCCACCAGTCCTCGTACGGGCGCGAGGCGGCCGGCGTCTTCGCCGCAGCCGTAGCCGCCGCCTGCGCGCCCGGCGCGACACCGGCCACGGTCGTCGACACCTGCCTCTCCCTCGCCAAGGACGGCACCCGCGCAGCGATCGAGGCCGTAGCCGAAGCCGCCGTCCGCCACCACGACTTCGAGTCCGCGCTCGCCCCCCTCCGCGAAGCCGTCGCCCCCTTCGACACCGTCGGCCCGGACTACCGCAGACCCACCCTCGCCGCCCGCCGCCCCTCCCGCCTTCACTCCATCGAGGAACTCCCCGTCGCCCTGGGCATGCTGCTGGTGGCCGGAGGCGACTACCGCCAGACCGTCCTGGGCTCGGTCAACTACGGCCGCGACTGCGACTCGATCGCCACGATGAGCGGCGCCGTCTCCGGGGCGCTGTACGGCGAAGCGGCCGTTCCCTCCGACTGGGCGAAAACAGTCGCCGAAGCGAGCCGCACCGACCTGCACGCTCCCGCCCGCACCCTGATCGACGTGACCCGCGAGGTGTACGCCCGGGACACCCGGCGCCGCATCGCCCACACCACAGCGTTCGAGGCCCTGACGGGCGCGTCATGAGTCTGCGGCTGACCTGGGTCCAGCCGGAGGACCTGGTCGCCCACGAACTCCGCCAGGCCCGCGAGGACGGCCGCGACGCGGCAGCCATCCGCGCCCGGTGGCACACGGCGGGCGGCCCGCCCGCCCCACCCACCGCGGGCGCGTCCGCCACCCCCGCGCCCCCCCACCTGCGCGCCCTGGCCGAGGACCTCCTCGACGCACTGCACCACCTTCCCTCCCCCTTGGCCCAAGCCGAACCGACCTCCCTGCCCGCCATCAGATCCGCCTGCCCGGCGTGGCCCCGGCCGTCGGACCCGGCGCCGGGAGGGGACGCGTCGGGGCGCTCCCCGCAGGGCGCCGAACGCCACCACCCCGAAGAAACACCCGTACCCGGACGTTCGGCGCCNCCCCCCTCCTCGACCGCCTGCACGCCGCCTGGCTGGGCCGCGCCGCCGGCTGCCTCCTCGGCAAACCCGTCGAGAAGCTCCCCCTCCCCGCCATCCGCCAACTCGCCACCGCCGCCGGCAACTGGCCCCTGCGCACCTGGTTCACCGCCCACGGCGTCCCCGCCGCCCTCCTGGCCCGTCACCCCTGGAACCGCCGCTCCGCCCCCACCTCCCTCGCCGAGAACATCGACGGCATGCCCGAGGACGACGACCTGAACTACCCCCTCCTGGGCCTGCTCCTCCTCCAGCGCCACACCAAGGCATTCACCACCACCCACCTCGCCCGCCTCTGGCTGGACGAACTCCCGGCCGGCCGTACGTTCACCGCCGAACGCATCGCCTACCGCAACCTCCTCCACGGCCTGACGCCCCCTCACACCGCGACCCACCGCAACCCGTTCCGCGAGTGGATCGGCGCTCTGATCCGCGCCGACATCCACGGCTGGACGCACCCCGGCGACCCGGCCGCCGCCGCCGAACAGGCCCACAGGGACGCGGTCCTCACCCACACCGCCAACGGCGTGTACGGCGCGATGTTCATCGCGGCGACCGTCGCCGAAGCCGCCGCCGGCGCCACCGACGTACACCACTGCCTGCGCACCGGTCTGAGCGTCGTCCCCCCGGAGTCCCGCCTGGCCCGGGCGGTCCGCCACGGCATCCAAGCGGCACGCACCGCGACCGCCTTCGAGACCGTCGTGGACGACCTCCACGCCGCCTACGGCCACTACCACTGGGTGCACGTGGTCCCGAACGCCGCACTCCTCGCCGCCGCCCTCACCCACGCCGACGGCGACTTCACCGCCTCGATCTGCCGGGCCGTGTCCGGCGGCTGGGACACGGACTCCAACGGCGCCACGGCCGGCAGCATCGCCGGCCTCCTCGCAGGCTCCCCGGACGCCCTCCCCGCCCACTGGACCGCCCCCCTCCGCAACCGCCTGGCCACGTCCGTCGCCGGCCTCGACGGCATCGGCTTCGACACCCTCGCCCGCCTCACCCTCGTGGAGGCACACCGCACCGCGCCCGCCGCCTCCGCCGACGCCCCGCCCCCGTGAACCCAAGACCGAACCCCAGGTGAAGAGCTCCCCATGACCAGAACAGCCCCCGCCACCCAAGCCCCCGCCACCGAGGCCACTCCCACCGAGGCCGCTCCCGCCCCGCAGCCACCCCTCACCGGCCTCCGCGTCCTCGACCTGGCCACCCTCTTCGCCGGCCCCCTCGCCGCCACCATGCTCGGTGACTTCGGCGCGGACGTGATCAAGGTCGAGCACCCCACCCGGCCCGACCCGTCCCGAGGCCACGGCCCCGCCAAAGAAGGCATCGGCCTGTGGTGGAAACTCCTGGGACGCAACAAGCGCACCATCACCCTCGACCTCTCCGCCCCGACCGGTCGCGACGCCCTCCTCCGCCTGGCCGCCACCACCGACGTGATCATCGAGAACTTCCGCCCCGGCACCCTGGAGAAATGGGGCCTGGGCCCGGCGGAACTGAGCACGGTCAACCCCCGCCTGGTCCTGGCCCGCGTCACCGGCTTCGGCCAGTTCGGCCCGTACTCCCACCGCCCCGGCTTCGGTACGCTCGCCGAGGCGATGAGCGGCTTCGCGGCGATCACCGGCGAACCGGAGGGCCCGCCCACGCTCCCCCCGTTCGGCCTGGCCGACTCGATCACGGCGCTCGCGACCGCCTACGCCGTGATGACCGCGCTCACGGCCCGCACCACGACCGGCCGGGGCCAGGTGGTCGACATGGCCATCATCGAACCGATCCTCACGGTCCTCGGCCCGCACCCCCTCTGGTACGACCAGCTCGGTTACGTCCAGCCCCGCACCGGCAACCGCTCCCGCAACAACGCCCCCCGCAACACCTACCGCACCGCCGACGGCGCCTGGGTGGCCGTCTCCACCTCGGCCCAGTCCGTCGCGGAACGCGTGATGCGCCTGGTGGGTCGCCCCGACCTCATCGACGAACCGTGGTTCACCACGGGCAGCGGCCGCGCCGAGCACGCCGACGAACTCGACGAGGCCGTCGGCCACTGGATCGCCCGCCGCACCCGGTCCGTCACCCTCGCCGCGTTCGAGAAGGCCGAAGCGGCGATCGCCCCCGTCTACGACATCCACGACGTCATGACCGACCCCCAGTACCGCGCCCTGGACACCATCACCACGGTCCAGGACCCCGAACTCGGCCCGCTGCGCATGCAGAACGTCCTCTTCCGCCTCTCCGAGACGCCCGGCGCGATCCGCTGGGCGGGCCGCCCGCACGGCGCGGACACGGACGCGGTCCTGACCGAGGCCGGCCTGTCCGAGGCCGAGATCGCCGCCCTGCGCGCCACCGGCGGAACGCGATGACCGTGCCCACGCCCACGCCCCTGACCTGGCTGTACGTACCGGGTGACCGCCCCGGGACCGTCGCCAAGGCGCTGCGCGCGGGCGCCGACGCCGTGATCGTCGACCTGGAGGACGCGGTCGCGCCCGACCGCAAGGGGTACGCCCGCTCCGCGACCGCCGAGCTGCTCACCGGGCTGCCCCCCACCCCCGTCCACGTCCGCGTGAACGCCCTGGACAGCCCGTTCGCCGAGGCGGATCTGCACGTCCTGGCGGGGCTGCCCGGCCTGTCGGCCCTCCGCCTCCCCAAGGTCACGGACCCGGCCGAGGTCCGGCACGTCGCGAACGCGATGCCGGACGTGCCGCTGTACGCCCTGCTCGAATCGGCGCTCGGCATCGAGCGCGCCCACGCCATCGCCGGCGCGCACCGCTCGCTGCGCGGTATCGCACTCGGCGAGGCCGACCTCCGCGCGGATCTGGGCGTACGGGACGACACCGGGCTCGCGTGGCCGCGCAGCCGGGTGGTGGTCGCCGCACGGGCGGCGGGTCTGGAGCCGCCGGCCCAGTCGGTGTACCCCGACGTCCGGGACCTGGAAGGGCTGGCGGAATCGTGCGCCCGGGGCCGGGCCCTGGGCTTTCTGGGCCGTACGGCGGTGCACCCCCGCCAGCTGCCGGTGATCGAGCGCGCCTTCCTGCCCACGCCCGGGGAGGTGGAGGAGGCCGAGGAGATCGTCAAGGCGGCCGCGGACGGAGGCGCGCTGGCACTTCCCGACGGCCGCTTCGTGGACGCGGCGGTGGTCGCGACCGCCTGCCGGACCCTGGCCCTGGCGTCCCGTACCCCTGCCGCCGGACCGTGATCCGGCGGCCTCACACGCCGGAGGCGCTAGTCCTTGACCGCGGCCCTGTCGTCGGCACCGGCACCGGCGGCGGCACCGTCGCCACCCTCCGCCTCAGCCACCGCATCCGCATCCGCATCCGCATCGACCTTGTCCGAAGACACCGGCTCGACCGTCTCCTCGCGCCCCGGCCGGACCTTCGCCGAGACCACGAAGTACGCCACCGCGCACACGAACACGACGATCGAGGTCCATACGTTCAGCCGGAGCCCCAGCACGTGGTGCGCCTCGTCGACCCGCATGTACTCGATCCAACCGCGGCCCGTGCAGTACAGCGCGACGTACAGGGCGAAGACCCGGCCGTGCCCGAGCTTGAAGCGGCGGTCGGCCCAGATGACCAGCAGCGCGGCGCCGACGCACCACAGCGACTCGTACAGGAAGGTCGGGTGGTACGTCCCCGCTTCGCGGTTCACGCCCTCGGAGATCCTGAGCGCCCAGGGCAGATCGGTCTCCCGCCCGTACAGCTCCTGGTTGAACCAGTTGCCCCAGCGGCCGATGGCCTGGGCGAAGGCGAGAGCGGGGGCCATGGCGTCGGCCCAGGCCGGCAGCGGGATCCCGCGGCGGCGGCAGCCGATCCAGGCGCCGACCGCGCCGAGCGCGACGGCGCCCCAGATACCGAGGCCGCCCTCCCAGATCTTGAAGGCGTCGACCCAGTTCCGGCCCTCGCGGAAGTACAGCTGGTAGTCGGTGACGACGTGGTAGAGCCGCCCGCCGACGAGGCCGAAGGGAACCGCCCATACGGCGATGTCGGCCACCGTGCCGGCTTTGCCCCCCCGGGCGATCCAGCGCTTGTTGCCGTACCAGACGGCCACAAAGACACCAATGATGATGCAGAACGCGTAGCCGCGGAGCGGGATCGGTCCGAGCTCGATCACACCGGTCGACGGGCTGGGGATATAGGCAAGTTCCATGGCAGGGTCGACGCTACCCTGCCGGGTGGGAGGTACGGCAACCCACCCGGCAACGTCTGGGTAACGGGCCCGGCGCACGTGCTACGGCGTCGCCGCGGGTGTGGCGGTCGCCGTCCCCGCCTTTTTGCCCTTGTTCGCCTCGGCGACCCACTTCTTCAGGTTCTCCTGCGTGATCTGCTCGTTGCCCTTCTTCGGGAAGACGGACTCCCCGTTGAGCATCACGGTCGGTGTGCCCTTGAAGTCGCCCTTCTCGAAGGCCTCGTTCGCCTTCCGCACCCAGCTGTCGTGCGTCCCGTCGTTCACGCACTGCTTGAACGTTTCGGTGGTGAGCCCGTCGACCTTGCCCGCCAGCTCGATCAGGCGGCTGTTCCTGCCGAAGGCGTCGTCGACCTCCGGCGGCTGGTTCTGGTAGAGCACGTCGTGGTACGGCGCGAACTTCCCCACGTCCTGCGCGCACGCGGCGGCATTGGCCGCCCTCAGCGATCCGGCGCCGCCCATGTTCCGGTCGATGAGCGTGGCCAGGTGGTACTCGGTCTTGAGCTGCCCCGACGCCTCCAGCTCGTGGATCGTGTCCCGGAAGGCGTTCTCGAACTGGGCACAGGCCGGGCAGCGGAAGTCCTCCCAGACCGTGAGCGTGGACGGCGCGTCCTGGGCCCCCACGAGGATCTTCGGGTCGCCCTTGGTGTCCGTGCCCTCGGGCGCCACGACGGGGCCCGCGCTGTCGTCGCTGCCCGGGTCCGAGCCCGAGTTCGCGGCGAGGACCCCGATCACGGCGGCCAGGCCCAGCACTCCGACCACGGCGGCGGACACGATCAGTGTCCGCCTGCGCTTGTCGCGCGCCTTCTGCGCCTCGCGCTCCTGCACCAGGCGCTCGCGGGCGGTTCGTTTTCCGTCACGGTTTTTGTCACTCACACCCGCAGCAACGAACCGGGGAGGCGCCCGCGCGCCTCCCCGGCCCAGGTCCACTCGTACGGGTCGTACCGCTCAGTTGTTCGCGTCAGGCCGCGGGGCCCCTGCGGACGCCTTCCGCCAGCTCACCGGCGAGCGCCCGTACGGCGTCCAGGCCCGCGGCCGCGTCCGGAGCGTCCAGCAGCCGCTGGACGAAGGCGGAGCCGACGATCACGCCGTCGGCGAAGGCCGCGACCTCCTTGGCCTGTACGGCGTTGGAGACCCCGAGCCCGACGCACACCGGCAGGCCGGTCGTCGCCCGTGTCCTGCGCACCAGGTCCTGGGCCTGCGCGCCGACGGACTCGCGGGTGCCGGTGACGCCCATCAGGGAAGCCGCGTAGACGAACCCCGAACCGGCCGCGGTGATCGTCGCGAGCCGTTCGTCCTTGCTGCTCGGCGCGACCACGAAGACCGTGGCCAGGCCGTGCTTCTCGGCGTGCTCGCGCCACAGCGCGGACTCCTGCACCGGCAGGTCGGGCAGGATGCAGCCCGCGCCGCCCGCCTCGGCGAGCTCCGCGGTGAAGCGCTCGACGCCGTACCGGTCGATCGGGTTCCAGTACGTCATGACCAGGACCGGGGCCCCGGTCGCCCCGTGTGCCTCGCGGACCGTGCGCATCACGTCGGCGATCTTCACGCCGCCGCGCAGCGCGATGTCGTCGGCGGTCTGGATGACCGGGCCGTCGAGGACCGGGTCGCTGTGCGGCAGACCGACCTCGACGACGTCCGCGCCGCCCGCGATGACCGCCTTGACGGCGTCGATGCCGCCGTCGACGGTCGGGAAGCCGGCCGGGAGGTAGGCGATGAGGGCGGCCCGGTCCTCGGACCTGGCGCGCTCCAGGGTGTCGCTCAGCAGCTGAATGTTCCCGCTCACTTGGTGTCCCTCTGGATCTCGGCGGCGCCGTCGGCGGCGGAGGCGTCGGCCTCGACCGCGGCGTCGGTGTCGTACAGGCCGAAGTAGCGGGCGGCCGTGTCCATGTCCTTGTCGCCGCGCCCGGACAGGTTGACCAGGATCAGCCCGTCCTTGCCGAGCTCCTTGCCGAGCTCCAGCGCGCCGGCGAGCGCGTGGGCGCTCTCGATGGCCGGGATGATCCCCTCGGTGCGGGACAGGAGCAGCAGCGCCTGCATGGCGGCGTCGTCCGTCACCGCCCGGTACTCGCCGCGCCCGCTGTCCTTGAGGTACGCGTGCTCGGGGCCGATGCCGGGGTAGTCCAGGCCCGCCGAGATCGAGTAGGGCTCGGTGATCTGGCCCTCCTCGTCCTGGAGGACGTACGACCGCGAGCCGTGCAGGATGCCGGGCTCGCCCGCCGACAGGGTGGCCGCGTGCTCACCGGTCTCGATGCCGTGCCCGGCGGGCTCGCAGCCGACGAGGCGTACGTCCGTGTCCGGGATGAAGGCGTGGAAGAGGCCGATCGCGTTGGAGCCGCCGCCTACGCAGGCGACGGCGGCGTCGGGGAGGCGTCCCGTGCGCTCCAGGATCTGGCGGCGCGCCTCGACGCCGATGACCCGGTGGAAGTCGCGGACCATGGCGGGGAAGGGGTGCGGTCCGGCGACCGTGCCGAAGAGGTAGTGCGTACGGTCGACGTTGGCGACCCAGTCGCGGAACGCCTCGTTGATGGCGTCCTTCAGGGTCCGGCTGCCGGACTTCACGGCGACGACCTCGGCGCCCAGCATCCGCATCCGGGCGACGTTGAGCGCCTGGCGCTGGGTGTCGATCTCGCCCATGTAGATGGTGCATTCGAGGCCGAAGAGGGCGCACGCGGTGGCGGTGGCGACGCCGTGCTGGCCGGCGCCGGTCTCCGCGATCACACGGGTCTTGCCCATGCGCTTGGTGAGCAGCGCCTGGCCCAGCACGTTGTTGATCTTGTGCGAGCCGGTGTGGTTGAGGTCCTCGCGCTTGAGGAAGATCCGCGCGCCGCCCGCGTGTCCGGCGAACCGCGACACCTCGGTGAGCGAGCTGGGCCGGCCCGTGTAGTCGACCATGAGGTCGTTCAGCTCGGCCGCGAAGGCCGGGTCGGTCTTGGCCTTGTCGTACTCGACGGCGACCTCGTCGACCGCCGCGACGAGCGCCTCGGGGATGAACTTGCCGCCGTACGCGCCGAAGTAGCCGTCAGTGCTGGGGACGGTGCCCTCGGGGTCCGGAATGAAGAAGTCAGAAGACATCCGACGTACTCCTCAGAAGGGGCTCGCGCCCCATGAAAGATCAACGAGTGGACTTCACCGTATGCGCCGCGCGCGCGTCCGCCCCGGTACGCCGCTCAGGGCGTGCGTGCGGGCGGGGCGGATCGCTGCGGCGCGCCTTCGGTGCGCCATCGCATGCCGTTGATCTGACCGGGCTCGGACCCGATGTGGTAGCGCACCCGGCGTCCCCGCACCCGCCGCGCCGGAGCCCGGCACCCGCGCGGACGGCACCCGCGCGCCAGCGGCGCGTGCGGGTCGCGCGCCCGCGCCCCGGCGAGCGGGCGGAGGCCCGGCCGGGTGCGTGCGACGGTGCTGCGGAGAGTGGTCACGGGAGGCTTCGGTCAGCTCCGGCCGTGGCGCAGGGCCGGGTGGGCGCCCGCGGCGACCAGGTCGGCGACGGCGCCCTTCGGGTCGCGACCGGTGACCAGGGACTCGCCCACGAGCACCGCGTCGGCGCCCGCGTTGGCGTACGCGATCAGGTCGTGCGGGCCGCGGACGCCGGACTCGGCGACCGTGACGATGCCCGCGGGGATCTCGGGGGCGACCCGCTCGAACGTACCGCGGTCGACCTTGAGCGTCTTGAGGTCGCGCGCGTTGATGCCGATGATCTTCGCTCCGGCCTCGACCGCGCGCTCGACCTCTTCCTCGTCGTGCGCCTCGACCAGCGGCGTCAGCCCGATGGACTCGGCCCGCTCGATCAGCGAGACCAGGGCCTCCTGCTCCAGGGCGGCCACGATCAGCAGCGCCAGGTCGGCGCCGTACGCCCGCGCCTCCCACAGCTGGTAGGCCGTGACGATGAAGTCCTTGCGCAGCACCGGGATGTCGACCTTGGCGCGTACGGCCTCCAGGTCGGCGAGCGAGCCGCCGAAGCGCCGCTGCTCGGTGAGGACGGAGATGACGGCCGCGCCGCCCGCCTCGTAGTCGGCGGCGAGCCCGGCGGGGTCGGCGATCGCGGCGAGCGCGCCCTTGGAGGGGCTGGAGCGCTTCACCTCGCAGATGACCTTGACGCCGTCACCGCGCAGGGCGGCGACTCCGTCCTTGGCCGGGGACGCCTTGGCCGCGCGGTCCTTGAGCTCGTCGAGACTCACGCTTGCCTGCCGCTCCGCTAGGTCGGCGAGCACGCCTTCGATGATCTCGTCGAGCACACTCACGCGAGCGGCCCCCTTCCGGGACGGTGATGACTGTCGGTGGGCCAGGATCAGCCATACCAATGCTAGCCGCAGGAGGCCTCAGGACTCGCATCGAGTGGGCGCCAGTCCCACTACCTGGAACTTCACGGAGCGAGCGCCGAGCCGAACGGCAGGTTCCGGACGACGCTGAAAACCGCCGCCACCACGCCGATGCCCCACCAATGGACGGCGCTGAGGGTGATCCGCGTCGGGAGCCCCCGGGTCGCGCGTACCACCCATACGGCCCAGAGCACGGCGAAGACCCCGTAGCCGACGACAGCCATGGCGTTGGAGCCGAACGCACCGGCCAGGTCACCGGTGGCGACGGCGTGCGCGCTGCGCAGGCCGCCGCAGCCGGGGCAGTAGATCCCGGTGAGCTGGAGGAGCGGGCAGACCGGGTAGTGGCCCGGCTCGTTGGGGTCGACGGCGCCGACGTACGCGAAGGCCGCGGCGACGCCCGCCAGCGTGACCGCCGGTGCGGCGAGCCGCCGGGCGAGTGACGCGGAAGCGGGGTGGGCGGGAACGGGCGGGGGCGAGGGGGCCGGGGCAGGCGAAGGCATGGCGTCCACGCGCCGATTGTCCCCGCTCATGAGGAAAGGCGCAGCCCTCGGGGGCTGCGCCTCGCATCAGAACCGTTCCGGCACGGGGGCCGGCACGGGGATCAGTGGGCCTGGATCTGGCTCAGGGGCTGCGCCCGGCCGGCCTCTTCACGCGCCCGCCGCGCCTCCTCGGACTCCTTCGGCGCGCCGAGACCCGCGGCCTTCATGGCCAGGCCGACGACACCACCGAGCAGGATCACGACGATTCCGGCCCAGAAGCCGAGCGGATTGGCCAGCACCGTGAAGGCGCCCGAAATGCAGAAACCGATGAAGGTGATGGTGACACCGGTCCAGGCGGCCGGGTTGTGTCCGTGGCTGCTGCCCGCCATGAGTTGCTCCTCGTTGCTGTTGCTCTGGGGTGAGTCCGTGAGTCGTGCGCTCGTCACTCATTGTCCCGTACGAGGACCGGCGGCGTGGTCTCGGGGTCATGCGTCGCGCGTCGGGTCCTCACCGCGGTCGAGGGCCTTCCAGAGGTCCTCGGGCCGGTCCGGGTCCGGGGCGGCGGGGGCCTTGCGGGGCCGTGGGCTGCCGTCGCGCTCGTAACGGCCAGACATGGCGGGCCACTTCCGGCCGCGCCACAGCGCGAGGAGTCCGGCGGCCAGGATCAACAGGCCGCCGGCCGCGGTCACGTACGGCCAGGCGGTGTGGGTCAGCGAGGCGGCCGTCGCGGCGGCGTCGCCGGTCATCTCCGCGGCCTTCCCGTCGAGGGCGGCTCCGCCGGACGCGCCGAGGAAGGCCGTGACGGAGGCGCCCGCGCCGCTCAGCGCGAGCAGTGCGGAGACCAGCAGGCGGCCCGTCCCGCGGACGGCGAAGACCGCGACGAGCGCGGCGAGGCCGACGACGGCCAGCGCGGCCGGGGCGCCGGTGACCTCCTGGCCCTCGACGTCGAGCGGCAGCCTGCCGCCCCCGACGGCCGCCACGCCCTCGGCCCAGGTCCGGCCCGAGGCGAGGAGCACGACGGCGGCGCCGAGGGCGCCGGACAGCAGCGCAGCGGCGAGGCCGCGCCGGCCTGTGGAGGCGGCCGGCGCGGCTTCGCTTCGCGGAGACGGAAGGGGTACGGGGGTTGCGGCACTCACGTACTCCACTATCCCTTACGCCCCTTCCGCGCCCGGAGGGGGACTCAGAGGCGGTTCGCCGTGTGCACCGCGCGCAGCACCGCCGCCGCCTTGTTGCGGCACTCTGTGTCCTCGGCGGCGGGGTCCGAATCCGCCACCACGCCCGCGCCGGCCTGCACGTACGCCGTACCGTCGCGGAGCAGGGCGGTGCGGATGGCGATGGCGGTGTCGGAGTCGCCCGCGAAGTCGAGGTAGCCGACGCAGCCGCCGTACAGACCGCGCCGCGACGGCTCCAGCTCCTCGATGATCTGCATGGCGCGCGGCTTCGGGGCGCCCGACAGCGTCCCGGCCGGGAAGCAGGCGGTCAGGACGTCGAAGGCGCTGCGGCCCGGCGCGATCCGTCCCGTCACGGTCGACACGATGTGCATGACGTGCGAGTACCGCTCGACGGACATGAAGTCGACGACCTCGACGCTGCCGGGTTCGCAGACCCGGCCGAGGTCGTTGCGGCCGAGGTCGACGAGCATCAGGTGCTCGGCGCGCTCCTTGGGATCGGCGAGCAGTTCGTCGGCGAGCGCCTGGTCCTCCTGCGGCGTGGCACCGCGCGGCCGGGTCCCGGCGATCGGGTGCACCATCGCGCGCCCGTCCTCGACCTTGACCAGCGCCTCGGGGCTGGAGCCGACGACGTCGAAGCCGTCGAAGCGGAAGAGGTACATGTACGGCGACGGGTTGGTGGCGCGCAGGACCCGGTAGACGTCCAGCGCGCTCGCCGCGCACGGCGTCTCGAAGCGCTGCGACGGTACGACCTGGAAGGCCTCGCCCGCGCGGATGCGCTCCTTGATGTCGTCGACGGCGGCCCGGTATGCCTCGCCGCCCCACAGGGCGGTGTACGGCGGGAGCTCGGAGGGGGGCAGGGCGGCGGGCGCGGTCGGCACGGCCCGGCTGAGGTCGGCCTCCATCGCGTCGAGCCGGGCGAGCGCGTCGGCGTACGCCTCGTCGACGCCCGTGTCGAGGTCGTTGTGGTTGATCGCGTTGGCGATCAGCAGGACCGAGCCGTCCCAGTGGTCGAGCACGGCGAGGTCCGAGGTGAGCAGCATGGTCAGCTCGGGCAGTTCGAGGTCGTCCCGGCCGTGCTCGCCGATCTTCTCCAGGCGGCGTACGACGTCGTACCCGAGGTAGCCGACCATGCCGCCGGTGAACGGCGGCATGCCGCCCGCGAGGTCGCGCGGGGTGTGCAGGGTCTCGACGGTGGCGCGCAGCGCGTCGAGCGGGTCGCCGTCCACGGGGACGCCGACGGGCGGCGTCCCGAGCCAGTGCGCCCGGCCGTCGCGGGCGGTGAGGGTGGCGGCGCTGCGCACGCCGACGAAGGAGTACCGGGACCAGGAGCGGCCGTTCTCGGCGGACTCCAGGAGGAAGGTGCCGGGGCGCTCGGCGGCGAGCTTGCGGTAGAGGCCGACCGGGGTGTCGCCGTCCGCGAGCAGCCTGCGGCTGACGGGGATGACACGGCGGTCGACGGCCAGCTTGCGGAAGGTCTCGAGGTCCATGGTGTCGGTGGCCTTACTGCGCGAGCGGGAGGACGTCGGAGTCGAAGCAGGTGCGGTCGCCGGTGTGGCACGCGGCGCCGACCTGGTCGACCCGGACCAGGACGGTGTCGGCGTCGCAGTCGAGGGCGACGGACTTGACGTGCTGGAAGTGCCCGGAGGTGTCGCCCTTGACCCAGTACTCCTGGCGGCTGCGCGACCAGTACGTGCAGCGGCCGGTGGTGAGGGTCCGGTGGAGCGCCTCGTCGTCCATCCAGCCGAGCATCAGCACCTCACCGGTGTCGTACTGCTGGGCGATGGCCGGGAGCAGGCCGTCGGCGCTGCGCTTGAGGCGGGCGGCGACGGCGGGGTCGAGGCGGCTGGGGCGGGGGGCGCCCGGCTGGGGGGTGCCTGGCTGGGGCGTGCTGGTCATGTGCGCCATTGTGCCGCGCCCGCGGGCTCCGGCACGGACGTCGTCCGGTCATTGGACGCGCGGCGCCGTGGTCGGGACGGGGGGAACGGCCGTACGCTGGCCACCATGTCGACCCATGCAAAGCGTGAACGACTCCTTTTCGCCGATCTCCTGGAGGCGGCCGGACCCGACGCCCCGACGCTGTGCGACGGCTGGAAGACCCGTGACCTCGCCGCCCACGTGGTGGTGCGCGAGCGCCGGGCGGACGCCGCGGGCGGGATAATGCTGGGGCCGCTGAAGGCCCGCCTGGAGCGGGTGCAGGCCGAGTTCGCCGCCAAGCCCTACGAGGAACTGATCCAGCTCATCCGTACGGGTCCGCCCCGTATGTCCCTGTACGCCCTCAAACAGGTCGACGAGGCCGCCAACACCGTCGAGTTCTACGTCCATGCCGAGGACGTCCGGCGGGCACAGCCCGACTGGACGCCGCGCGAGCTCGACGCGGTCTTCGCCAACGCCCTGTGGTCGCGGATCGAGAAGATGGCCCGCGTCCTCGGCCGGAAGTCGCCGGTGGGGATGGTGCTGCGGCGTCCGGACGGCCAGACGGCGGTGGCGCACCGCGGGACACCGGTGGTGACGGTCACCGGCGAGCCGGGTGAGCTGGTGCTGTTCGCCTTCGGGCGGCAGGACGTGGCGCGGGTGGAACTGGAGGGCGACAAGGACGCGATCGCCCGCCTCCAGGACGCCAGGCTCGGTATCGCCATGTGACCGCCGTGCACTCGCCCTGGGGCGGACGACGTGGTCAGCGCGGGAGTTCGACGCGGCGCAGGTCCGGGCAGCAGAGTCCGACCAGGGCGCCCGCCGCGCACACCCCCGCGCCGACCACGAAGACCGGCCGGGTTCCCCAGGCGCCGATCGCCGTGCCCACGGCCGGGCAGCGGAGCGGGGCGAGGCCCAGGGCGAAGAACGTCTGGACCGAGGTGACGCGGCCCAGGTAGGCGGGGACGGTGTGGCTCTGGACGAGTGCCGCGCCGAGGGTGCCGCCGAGTCCGGCGAGCAGCCCGGCAAGGACCCCGGCGACGGCGGCGAGCGCGACGTCCGGCACGAACGCGAGGGCGCCGGCGGGCACGGCGCCGGCGAGCAGCGCCAGACACTGCACGAGCCCGGCGCGCCCCACCCGCCCCCGTACCGCGATCAGCAGTGAGGCCGCAGCCGCGCCGGCGCCGAAGGCGGCGACGATCCAGCCCATGCCGGCGGCGCCCCAGCCGCGCTGCCGGGCGAGCAGGGTGAGGCCGATGGTGAGCGGCCCGACGAAGCCGAGTTCACCGAGGGCGACGACGAGCGTCAGCGGGGCGAGTACGCGATGGCGGCGGATGTGGCGCAGCCCGTCGGCCAGTTCGCGCCAGGCGGTGCCACGGACGGCTTCGGCGCCGCCGGTGGGCAGCGGGGCGATCCGTACGGCGAACAGCAGCGCGAGCGACACGGCGAACAGCGCTCCGGCGGCGGCGAAGGCGGCGGCCGACCCGCCCAGCGCGACCGCGAGCCCGCCGAGCGGCGCCCCGGTGACGTTGGCGACGCGCCGTGGCGGTACGGGCGACGAAGAGCGCCCGGTAGAGCTTCATGCGCAGGGGTGCCCGAAGGCCTTGAGCGTGCCCAGATCCGTGGTCCGGCGCGACTGATTCTCCGACATGCGAGCACGGTGGTGCCCGCCGAGCGGGAGGGATCCCCGCTCAGCGGGCAGATGCGGCCCGTCCGGCGTCCGAGGACACGCCCCGAGGGGGCAGGGGCGGCTAGCGGACCGGGTGGCCCGTCTCCCGCAGTGCGTCCTTGACCTGGGAGATGCGCAGGTCGCCGAAGTGGAAGACCGAGGCCGCCAGCACCGCGTCCGCCCCCGCCGCGATCGCCGGCGGGAAGTGGGCGAGGCGGCCCGCGCCGCCGGAAGCGATCACCGGCACCGTGACGTGCTTGCGCACCGCCGCGATCATCTCCGTGTCGTAGCCGTCCTTGGTGCCGTCCGCGTCCATCGAGTTGAGCAGGATCTCGCCCGCGCCCAGCTCGGCGGCCCGGTGCGCCCACTCGACCGCGTCGATGCCGGCGGACCTGCGGCCGCCGTGCGTGGTGACCTCGAAGGAGCCGGATTCCGTACGGCGCGCGTCGACCGACAGGACCAGGACCTGGCGGCCGAAGCGCTCCGCGATCTCGCGGATCAGGTCGGGGCGGGCGATCGCGGCGGTGTTGACGCCGACCTTGTCCGCGCCGGCCCGCAGCAGCTTGTCGACGTCCTCGGTGGTGCGTACGCCGCCGCCGACCGTCAGCGGGATGAAGACCTGCTCGGCGGTGCGGCGCACCACGTCGTACGTCGTCTCGCGGTTGCCGGACGACGCCGTGATGTCGAGGAACGTCAGCTCGTCGGCGCCCTCCGCGTCGTACAGCTTGGCCATCTCGACGGGGTCGCCCGCGTCGCGCAGGTTCTGGAAGTTGACGCCCTTGACGACCCGGCCGTTGTCGACGTCCAGGCAGGGGATCACTCGGACCGCGAGGGTCATGACGCGCCACCTCCCCGGTAGGCCTCGATCTCGATCTCGACGACCAGGCTCGGGTCCACGAAGCCCGAGACGATGATCATTGACGCGGCCGGACGGATGTCGTCGAACAGTTCCTTGTGCGCGCGGCCGATGTCGTCCACGTCCCGGGCGTGGGTGAGGTACATCCGGGTGCGTACGACGTCCTCGCGGCCGAGGCCGAGCTGCTCCAGCGCGCCGAAGGCGACGCCGAAGGCGGTGATCGTCTGCTGGTACGGCGTACCGGCGTCGATGACGCCGTCCACGACCGACGTGCAGCCCGACACCAGGACCAGGCCGTTCGGCAGCTCCACGGCGCGGGAGTAGCCGAACTGCTCCTCCCACGGGGCGCCGGTGGAGACCCGGCGTACGGAACCGGAGGAGCCCGAGGAGGGATCCGAAACGGAGCCTGTCATTCCGAGACCGCCTTCAGCGCCTCTTCCAGCGTGAACGCCTTCGCGTACAGGGCCTTGCCGACGATCGCGCCCTCGACGCCCTCGGGGACGAGCGACGCGATCGCGCGCAGGTCGTCGAGGGAGGAGACGCCGCCGGAGGCGACGACGGGCTTGTCGGTCGCGGCGCAGACGTTCTTCAGGAGCTCCAGGTTCGGGCCCTGGAGCGTGCCGTCCTTGGCGATGTCGGTGACGACGTACCGCGCGCAGCCCTCGGAGTCCAGGCGGGCCAGCGTCTCGTAGAGGTCGCCGCCGTCGCGGGTCCAGCCGCGGCCGCGCAGGGTCGTGCCGCGCACGTCCAGGCCGACCGCGATCTTGTCGCCGTGCTCGGCGATGACCTTGGCGACCCACTCGGGGGTCTCCAGCGCGGCCGTACCGAGGTTGACGCGCTTGCAGCCGGTGGCGAGCGCCGCGGCGAGCGAGGCGTCGTCGCGGATGCCGCCGGACAGCTCGACCTTGATGTCCATGGAACGGGCGACCTCGGCGATCTGCGCCCGGTTGTCGCCGGTGCCGAAGGCCGCGTCGAGGTCGACGAGGTGCAGCCACTCGGCGCCCGCCCGCTGCCAGGCGAGAGCGGCCTGGAGCGGGTCGCCGTACGACGTCTCCGAGCCGGACTCGCCATGGACGAGGCGCACGGCCTGGCCGTCGCGGACGTCGACGGCGGGGAGCAGTTCGAGCTTCTGGGACATCAGAGGGTTCCGATCCAGTTGGTCAGCAGCTGGGCACCGGCGTCGCCGGACTTCTCGGGGTGGAACTGGGTCGCCCACAGGGCGCCGTTCTCGACGGCCGCCACGAAGGGCTCGCCGTGCGTGGTCCAGGTGACCCTGGGCGCACGGATCTTGGGGTTGGTGACTTCCAGGCTCCAGTCGTGCACGGCGTACGAGTGCACGAAGTAGTAGCGCGCGTCGGCGTCGAGGCCGGCGAACAGCTCACTGTCCGCGGGGGCTTCGACGGTGTTCCAGCCCATGTGCGGGACGACGGGTGCCTGGAGCGGACCGACCGTGCCGGGCCACTCGTCGAGCCCTTCGGTCTCCACGCCGTGCTCGATGCCGCGCTCGAAGAGGATCTGCATGCCCACGCAGATGCCCATGACCGGACGGCCGCCGGCGAGCCTGCGGCCGACGATCCAGTCGCCGCGCGCCTCGCGCAGCCCCTTCATGCAGGCGGAGAACGCCCCGACGCCGGGGACGAGCAGCCCGTCGGCGTTCATGGCCCTGTCGAAGTCGCGGGTGATCTCGACGTCCGCGCCGACGTGGGCCAGCGCCCGCTCGGCGGACCGGACGTTGCCGAAGCCGTAGTCGAAGACGACGACCTTCTTGCTCGTGTCGCTCATTCCCAGAGTCCTTGGATTCGCATGACACCGGCGACCAGGCACATCACGGCGCCGATGCCCAGAAGCACGACGAGGCCCTTGGGCAGCTCCTGCTTCCAGAAGGAGTACACGCCACCGAGCAGGAAGAGCCCGACGACGATCAGGATGGTGGAGAGGCCGGTCACAGGGCGCCCTTGGTCGAGGGGAGGATGCCGGCGGCGCGCGGGTCGTGCTCCGAGGCGTACCGCAGGGCACGGGCCAGCGCCTTGAACTGGCACTCCACGATGTGGTGCGCGTTGCGCCCGTACGGGACGTGCACGTGCAGGGCGATCTGGGCCTGCGCGACGAAGGACTCCAGGATGTGCCGGGTCATCGTCGTGTCGTACTCGCCGATCATCGGCGCCATCTTCTCCGGCTCGGTGTGCACGAGGTACGGGCGGCCGGAGAGGTCCACGGTGACCTGGGCGAGCGACTCGTCCAGCGGCACCGTGCAGTTGCCGAAGCGGTAGATGCCGACCTTGTCGCCGAGCGCCTGCTTGAAGGCGGCGCCGAGCGCGAGGGCGGTGTCCTCGATGGTGTGGTGCGAGTCGATGTGCAGGTCGCCGTCGGTCTTCACGGTGAGGTCGAAGAGGCCGTGGCGGCCGAGCTGGTCGAGCATGTGGTCGTAGAAACCGACACCCGTCGACACATCGACCTTGCCGGTGCCGTCGAGGTCGATCTCGACGAGGACCGAGGTCTCCTTGGTGGTGCGCTCGATCCTGCCGACGCGGCCAACGCGAGTCATGAGCTCTGCTCCTTCTTGAGTTCGCGTACCGCATCAAGGAACGCGTCGTTCTCTTCGGGGGTGCCGGCGGTGACCCGCAGCCAGCCCGGTACGCCGTTGTCACGGACCAGGACGCCCTGGCCGAGGATCCGCTGCCACGCCTCGTGCGAGCCGGTGGCGCCGTCGAACCGGCCGAACTGGACGAAGTTCGCGTCCGAGTCCGTGACCTCGTATCCGATGGCGCGCAACTCGGTGACCAGGCGGTCCCGCTCGGTCTTGAGCTGCTCGACGTACCCCAGCAGCGTATCGGTGTGTTCGAGGGCGGCGAGCGCGGTGGCCTGGGTGACGGACGACAGGTGGTACGGCAGGCGCACCAGCTGTACGGCGTCGACCACGGCGGGGTCGGCCGCGAGGTAGCCCAGGCGCAGACCGGCGGCGCCGAACGCCTTGGACATGGTGCGGGAGAGCACCATGTTCGGCCGGCCCTCGATCAGCGGCAGCAGGGACGGGTGGTGGCTGAATTCGCCGTACGCCTCGTCGACGACGACCAGGGACGGCCTGGCCGCCTGGGCGGCCTCGTAGAGGGCGAGGACGGTGTCCGCGCCGACCGCGGTGCCCGTGGGGTTGTTGGGTGAGGTGATGAAGACGACATCGGGGCGGTGCTCGGCGACGGCCTTCTCGGCCGCCGCCACGTCGATGGTGAAGTCCTCGTGGCGCGGGCCGGAGATCCAGCCGGTGCCGGTACCGCGCGCGATGAGGCCGTGCATCGAGTACGACGGCTCGAAACCGATCGCGGTGCGGCCGGGGCCGCCGAAGGTCTGGAGCAGCTGCTGGATGACCTCGTTGGAGCCGTTGGCCGCCCACACGTTGGCCATGGCGACCTGGTACCCGGCGGTGCGGGTGAGGTAGCGGGCCAGTTCGGTGCGGAGCTCGACCGCGTCCCGGTCCGGGTAGCGGTTGAGTTCGCGGGCCGCGTCGCGCACGCGCTCGGCGATGCGTTCGACGAGCGCCTCGGGCAGCGGGTACGGGTTCTCGTTGGTGTTGAGGCGTACGGGCACGTCCAGCTGCGGCGCGCCGTACGGGGACTTGCCGCGCAGCTCGTCGCGGATGGGAAGGTCGTCGATACGGGTGTTGCCGGTGGTACGGGTCATTCCGTGGGCACCTTCCATCCGAAGCGCGCCTTGAGGGCAGCTCCGTGCGCCGGGAGGTCCTCCGCCTCCGCCAGTGTCACCACGTGGTGCGCGACCTCGGCGAGCGCCTCGCGCGTGTAGTCCACGATGTGGATGCCGCGCAGGAACGACTGGACCGAGAGGCCCGACGAGTGGCAGGCACAGCCACCGGTCGGCAGGACGTGGTTGGAGCCGGCGCAGTAGTCGCCGAGCGAGACCGGGGCGTACGGGCCGACGAAGATCGCTCCCGCGTTGCGCACGCGCCGGGCGAGCGCGGCGGCGTCGGCGGTCTGGATCTCCAGGTGTTCGGCGCCGTACGCGTCGACGACCTTGAGGCCCTCCTCCATGGAGTCGACCAGGACGATCGAGGACTGCTTGCCGCCCAGCGCCGGGATGATCCGGTCGTCGCTGTGCTTGGTGGCCGCGACCTGCGGCTCCAGCTCCTCGGTGACCGCGTCCGCGAGCTCCTCGGAGTCCGTCACCAGCACGGCGGCGGCCAGCGGGTCGTGCTCGGCCTGGCTGATCAGGTCGGCGGCGACGTGCACCGGGTCGGCGGTGGCGTCGGCGAGGACCGCGATCTCGGTCGGGCCGGCCTCGGTGTCGATGCCGATCAGACCGGTGAAGTAGCGCTTGGCGGCGGCGACCCAGATGTTGCCGGGGCCCGTGACCATGTTGACCGGCGCGCACTCGTCGGTGCCGTACGCGAACATCGCGACGGCCGTGGCGCCGCCCGCGGCGTACACCTCGTCGACGCCGAGCAGCGCGCAGGCCGCCAGGATCGTCGGGTGCGGCAGGCCGCCGAACTCCTTCTGCGCGGGGGAGGCGAGGGCGATGGATTCGACGCCCGCCTCCTGCGCGGGGACCACGTTCATGATCACGGAGGAGGGGTAGACGGAGAGGCCGCCGGGCGCGTAGAGGCCCACCCGCCCGACCGGCACCCACCGCTCGGTGACCGTGCCGCCGGGCACGACCTGGGTGGTGTGCTCGCTGCGGCGCTGCTCGCGGTGGACGATCCTGGCGCGCCGGATCGACTCCTCCAGCGCGGCCCTGACCTTGGGGTCGAGCTGCTCCAGGGCGGCGTTCAGCGCTTCGGCCGGAACCCGTACGCGCTCCAGCTTCACGCCGTCGAACTTCTCCGCGTACTCGATCAGCGCCGCCGTGCCCCGATGATGCACGTCCTCGCAGATGGGCCGCACCTTGTCGAGGGCGGCCTGTACGTCGAAGTCGGCACGGGGCAGCAGGTCGCGCAGGTCGGCGCCCTCGGGGAGGGCGTCACCGCGCAGATCGATTCGAGAGATCACGCTGCCAATTCTCTCAGACCCCGTCCCGCGGCCGAGCCTCCGTATCACTGACTGATACACGCCCCACGCCTCATTCATCACTACTGGCGTTCAGTCCGTCACTCAGAGGGAAGAACGGCTGTACGAGTCGACGAAAGGGGCGGCCTTGACCGAGCCGCAGCAAGACGTCGAAGCGCCCGACTGGCTCAGTGTCTCCGAAATGGGCATGTGGCAGGCGTTCCGCAACGGCAGCACCTACGACCTCCGCACCCGCAATCCCGTCCTCGACGACCCCCTGACCACCAGACCATGGCCCCCCGAGCGCAGTGTCCGCGCCCGCGTCGTCGCGCTGCTGCTGCTCAGCGGGCCGCCCGCGCTGCCCGGGCGGGTCGCCGCGCTCAAGCTCGTCGGCGTACAGATCACGGGCACCCTCACGCTCGCGGGCGGGCGGGTCGAGCCGTACGTCGAGATGCACAGCTGCCGCTTCGAGAAGGAGGTGCTGCTGCCCGAGTGCCACTTCACCACCCTGCGCATGGTGGGGTGCGCCATCCCCCGGCTGGAGGCGGCCCGGCTGCGCACGGAGGGCGATCTGCACCTGCCGCGGTGCAGTGTCCCCGGCGGCATCCGGCTCACCGACGCCCAGATCGGCACGGACCTGCTGATCAACCAGATCGTCGTACGCCAGGACCGCAACGGCCGCTCGATCGCCGCCGACGGCCTGTCCGTCGCCCAGGACCTCCAGGCCGAGATGATCGAGTCGCACGGCGAGTTCAGCCTGCGCGGCGCGAAGGTCGGGGTCTCGCTGAGCCTGCGCGGCAGCCGGCTGCGCAGGCCGTACGGCGTGGAGGGGCGGCGGGCGCTGAACGCCCCTCAGATGACGGTGGAGCGCACGCTCTACATGACGCCGGCGGGGATCGGGCCCCGGGGCGCGGCGCCGGGGACCACTCCGCCGTACGGCATCGGGAACACGCCGGTACACGGCACCCGCGTGCAGCGGTTCGAGTGCGAGGGAGGGCTGCGGCTGGACGACGGGCGGTTCGGGGACGCCGTGGACCTCGACGGCGCGCGGTTCGTCATGTCGCTCGGGCAGGAGCTGTCGATGCGCCGGGTCCAGACGCCCGAACTGCGGTTCCTGTGCGAACGGCCGGAGGAGGGGAAGGTGGTGCTGTCCGGGGCGAAGGTCGGCAACCTGGTGGACAGGGCGGACAGCTGGCCGCGGCCCGGCGGGCTCACCATGGGCGGTTTCACGTACGACTGCCTCGTACCGCGCGGGCTGTTCCCGCTCGCGCAGCGGCTGGAGTGGGTGACGGCGGCGACTCCGGAGTACGCCCCCGAACCGTACGAGCGGCTCGCCGCCGTACTGCGCTGCAGCGGGGAGGACGCCGACGCCCGCGAGGTGCTCCTGGCCAAGCAGCGCCGGCGGCGCGAGACGCTGCCGCTCGCCGGGAAACTCTGGGGCTTCCTCCAGGACTGGACGGTGGCGTACGGCTACCGTCCGGGCCGGGCGGCCGTGTGGATGGCCGTGCTGTGGGCGGCGGGCACGGTGGCGTTCGCCCAGCTCGGTCCGGGTCCGGTCAAGCCCGGGGAACATCCGCAGTGGAACGCCCCCCTCTTCGCGCTCGACCTGCTGCTGCCGGTGATCGATCTGGGGCAGGACGGGCACTGGCTGCTGCGGGGCGGCTGGCAGTGGGCGGCGGCCGGGCTGATCCTGCTCGGCTGGATCCTGGCGACGACGGTCGCGGCGGGGGCGTCACGGCTGCTGCGGCGCAGCTGACCGGACGGGGACCCGTCCGGGGAGCGGGGGCAGAGGGCCGGGGGCGGGAGCCGGCCCTCCGGGACCCGGGGGCGGGAGCCGGCCCTCCGGGACCCGGGGGCGGGAGCCGGAACCCGGAGGGCCGGGAGCCGGGGGCTCGGGGAAGCTCCCCGCCTCCGGCTTCTTCGCCGTCCCTTGACCTGCCGCCGCACAACCTTTCCGGCCGATGCGAAAGCTTGACTGAACCCTCTGGCGCGGCTCCGACCTGCGGTTTTCAATGGTTCACACCATGTCATTCCTTCGCGCTCCGACCAGCACCGCGCGCGTGATCCGCCACGCCCCGGAGCTCGGCACCGGCCTGCCCGGCGACGACCAGGTGCTGCTCGACGTTCCCGACGAGCGACTGGGCCCGGCCCTGGTCGCCGCGGCCCTCGGCGACCACGGCCCCGCAGCCGGCCTCCTCGCCGCCACCCGCGAGGGCGCCGAGTGGGAGAACCGCGACCGGTACACCGTCCGCCTCGCCACTTTCGCGCTCAGCCGACAGGACTGGCTGGACAGCTGGCTGGCCGCCGCCCCGCACCACCCCGACGCCCTGCTCGTCCAGGCCGAGCTGTCGGTGCGCAGGCTCTGGGGTTCGCCGGCCCGCGCCGAGCGGCTGCGCGACGCGGGCCCGCTGATCGAGGCGGCGGCCGACGCCGCTCCGCGCGATCCGGTGCCGTGGCGCATCGCCCTCGACCACGCGCGCGGCACCCGTGCCGCGCACACCGCCTTCGAGGAACTGTGGGCCCGGGCGATGAGCCGCTCCCCGCACCACTACGGGTGCCACGTCTCCGCGCTCCAGTACCTCTCCGCGCAGTGGTACGGCTCGCACCGCGAGTGCTTCGACTTCGCCGAACAGGCCGCCGAAGACGCCCTGCCGGGATCCCTGGTGCAGGCGCTGCCCGTACGCGCGGCCTTCGCGCACCTGCTGAGCGGCGCCGACCCGGCCCGTCCGGGCGCGGTCGTTCCGTACCAGCGCGTCGACGCGGCGGCCGACCTGGCGATCGCCCTGTCCGCCGCGTACGCGGCGGGCGACCCGTGGCCGGCCGAGGTCCGCAACCTGCTGGTGTACGTCCTGGCCGCCCGGGGGCGGTGGGCCGAGGCCCTCGAACAGTTCCGGCTGATCGGGCCGTACGCGACCTCGTTCCCCTGGGCGCGTCTGAGCGACGACGCGCTGGGCGGGTTCCTGGAACTGCGCGGCGCCGCGAGGATCCGGGTGGCCGCGACGATGCCTTTGCGCCCTTCGCGCGGGACGGCCCGCCGGATCAGGCCCGACGGCCATTACGCTTAGCCGCTGTGACCACCGCTCGCCTGCCCCTCTTCCCGCTGAACTCGGTCCTGTTCCCCGGCCTCGTACTGCCGCTGAACGTCTTCGAGGAGCGTTATCGCGCCATGATGCGCGACCTGTCGAAGGGCGCGGACTCCGGCGGCCCGGCAGACTCCTCCGGCGCGTCCGCCCCGCCCCGTTCCTCACCCTCGGAGCCCTCCGGTCCCTCCGGTACCTCCGAGGAAGAGCCGCGCCGTTTCGTGGTCGTGGCCATCCGCGACGGCCGCGAGGTCGCCGCCACCGCCCCCGGCATGCCGGACGCCACGTCCCCGGCCGGGCGGGGTCCCGCCGCGGGCTTCGGCGCGGACCCGATCCAGGCGTTCCACCAGGTGGGCTGCATCGCGGACGCGGCGACGATCCGCGAGCTCGAAGACGGCGGTTACGAGGTGCTGGCCACCGGGACGACCCGCGTCAGGCTCCTCTCCGTCGACGCGAGCGGCCCGTACCTCACCGCCGAGGTGGAGGAACTGCCCGAGGAGCAGGGCGAGGACGCGGGCGCGCTGGCCGAGGGTGTGCTGCGGGCGTTCCGCAGCTACCAGAAGCGGCTGGCGGGCGCGCGCGAGCGCTCACTGGCCACCGGCGCGGAGCTGCCGGACGAGCCGTCCGTCGTCTCGTACCTGGTCGCCGCCGCGACGGTGCTGGACGTCCCGGCGAGGCAGCGCCTGCTGCAGGCTCCCGACACCGCGACCCGGCTGCGTGAAGAACTGAAGCTCCTGCGCACCGAGACCGCGGTGATCCGGCACCTGCCCTCGCTGCCGGCCACCGAACTGACCAGGAAACCCACCAGCCCCAACTGATCCGGAGACAGAGCCGCAGTGGCCAAGAAGAAGCAGCAGTCCGCAGGCACGCCCGCGACAGTCGCCCTGACGGCTGCGGGAACGGCGTACACCCTTCACGCGTACGCGCACGACCCCGCGGCCCCCTCGTACGGCGAGGAGGCGGCGCAGGCGATGGGTGTCTCTGCGGACCGCGTCTTCAAGACCCTGGTGGCCGACATCGACGGCACCCTGACGGTGGCGGTCGTCCCGGTGGCGGGCTCTCTCGACCTCAAGGCACTGGCGGCGGCGGTCGGCGGGAAACGCGCGGCGATGGCGGACCCTGCGGCCGCGGAACGCACCACGGGGTACGTCCGCGGCGGCATCTCCCCGCTGGGGCAGCGCAAGAGGCTCCGCACGGTCCTGGACGCCTCGGCCTCGTCGTACGAGACGGTGTGCGTCTCGGCGGGCCGCCGCGGTCTGGAGGTCGAACTGTCCCCGGCGGACCTGGCGGCGCTGACGGACGCGGTGATCGCCCCGATCGGCCGCGCGTAACCGCGTAACCCGGTCGGCACCCGGTCGACTCGACGGGCTCATGGCGAGCCCGTCGGTCCGTCGGTTCCGTACCGGCGCCGGCGGCGGCTTCAGGGGCGTGTGCCGTCCCCGGCGCCCGGGTGCGGACCCGGTGCGCCCGGGTGCGGACCCGGTGCGTCCGGGTCCGGTACGGCCGGGCCCTGATCCGGTGCGGGCCCCGGATCCCCGTACGCCGTACCCCACTCCGGTTCCGGGTCCCGCGGCCCGAAGAGCGCCGTCAGTGCCAGGTGGACGAGCATCGCGGCCATGGGCCACGCCAGCAGCGCCCCCTTCGCCCCGAGCTTGAGCGGCGCGTCGAACGTGACGCCCTGCCCGACCTCCCGCGCCCGTGCGACCACGTCGTCCGTCGGCCCGAACCAGACGCCGACGCCCCACGCCAGCAGCGAACCGAGCAGCCCGCCCAGCGCCAGCCCCACCACCAGCGGAATGCCGCCGCGCCGGTTGAACCAGAAGGCCAGGGCCGCGCCGACCGCGCCGAACGTGAGCGCCAGCAGCACGAACGTGCCGTCCGCGCCCACCGCTTCCTCGCCCTCGGTGTCCTTGAGGAAGACGGCCTTGTCGGTGGAGACGAGCGGCACGCGCGGCGCCAGCCACAGCCACAGCAGCCCCAGCGCGACACCCAGGACCGTCAGCGCCAGGACCACCACAAAGGCCCTGACCACCTCCGTGGACAGACTGATGTCCTGCTCGCCGCCCCCGACCCCGTCCGCCTCCGTGGCGGTCACGGCGTCGGGGCCGTGGCCGTGGTGGGGCCAGGACGGAAGTGGAGCGGCGGCCTCGGCGTCGGCCTTCTGCCAGGGGTCGTTCGGCGGCTGCCGGTGAGGCGGCGTCAGAGGAGCGGTCACCCTGCCATCGTGCCAGGCGCCCCGGGGCCACGCCTCATCGGACCGCTGCCGGCCGTCTAACGGACCGCTGCCCGCCGGTACGCCCAGGTGGCGACCGCAAGCGAGACGACCCCGACGGCCGCGCACACCGCCAGATCGAGCGCCACGGCGGGCCAGTCGGGATGCGCGTCGAAGGTCCGCGCGAAGGCCTCGACGCCGTACGTCGAGGGCAGCAGGTCCCGGGCGTACGAAATCGGCGCGGGCAGCCGGTCCGCGGGCAGCACGCCCAGCAGCAGGGCCGCGGACATCCCCAGCTGTCCGAGCAGCGTCGCGAGTTCCTGCCGCGGCGCGAGCAGCCCCAGCGCCGCCCCCAGCCCGGCGAGCGCGGCCCCCGCCAGCGGAATCACCGCGGCCAGGACCCACAGATGCGTGAGCGGCAGCTGGAAGAGCGTGCAGCCGACGACGGCCGTGACGAACGTGCCGGGCACGGTGAAGGAGGCGTACGCGGCAGCCGTACCCAGCACCACCGCGGCGGGCGGCACCGGCAGCGTCGCGTAGTGGTCGAGGCCACCGCTCGCCCGCAGCTGCCCGAAGTACTGGGCGAGCAGGTTCAGTGCGACGAAGGCGACCACGAGCACGCTCGACCCGGCGACGACCGCCCGTGCCTCGCCGCCCCCGTCGACGACCCCGCGCATCAGCACCATGATCCCGACGGACTGGAACGTCGCCACGAACAGCAGCGGGATGCGCGCCACCCGGGCCCGGGACAGCTGCGCCCGGTAGACGGCGGCGAGCGACGGCAGCAGCCGGGCGCGGGGCGCGAGCGGCGCGGGTTCCCGGCCGGTCATGCCGGCGGCTGTTTCTCCCGCCCCGGCCGCTTCCCCGGCTTCCTCCGCTTCTTTCGCCCCTTTGCTCCGCGTCTGCGCGGAACGGATTTCCGCGGGCACGACACTCACGCCTTGACCAGCCCTTTCGTACGTCCGCCGAGTGCCAGGTACACGTCTTCGAGGCTCGGCGTCGCCAGCGTGAAGTCGTCGAGCGCGGCAAACGCCTCGCCACCGGTCACGGCGGCCACGGCCGCCCGCGCCTCGTCGGGAGCCAGCCGCAGCACCCAGCGCCGCCCGGACTCCTGCGCGGACGCGCGCAGCGCCGCGACCTCGGGCACGTCCAGCGGCGCCCGCTCCCGCCACACGAGGTCGAGCCGCACCTCACCGGCGACGCGCGCCTTGAGCCCGGCGGGGGTGTCGCACGCGATCACCCGGCCGCTCTCCAGCACCGCGACACGGTCCAGGACGGTCTCGGCCTCGATGACGTTGTGGGTGACGAGCAGGACGGTCGCGCCGTTTCGCGCCCGCCGCCGGTCGACCGCCGCCCACACCGCGCGCCGCGCGACGGGGTCCATGCCGGTGGTCGGCTCGTCCAGTACGAGGACGGGCCGCTCGCCCACCAGCGCGGCGGCGAAACAGGCGAGCCGCCGCTGTCCGCCGGACAGCTTCCGGAGCGGCCGCCCGGCGATCCCGCCCAGTTCGAGTTCTTCGAGTACGTCGTCCCGCTCGGCCCGCGCGGCCTTCGCCGTGAGCCCGCGCAGGCGTCCGGTCGTCTCGGCGGCGAGGGACACGGTCAGTTCGTCCAGCGCGGTGGATTCCTGGCCGAGGTACCCGACGAGCCGCGAGGCCCGCTCGGGGTGGCGCACGAGATCGTGCCCCAGCAGCTCGACGCTTCCGGAGTCCGGCCGCATGAGGCCGGTCAGCTGGCGTACGAGAGTGGACTTGCCGGCGCCGTTGGGCCCGAGCAGCCCGAAGATCTCGCCGCGCCGCACGTCGAGGGAGATGCCGTCCGTGGCCCGTACGGCCGCTGTCGCGGGGACCCCGCGCCGGCCCCGGGCGGCGGGATACGTCTTGACCAGATCCCGCACGGCACACACGACTCCTGTGCCGCGTCCCGCCTGCGCTGTGCCCGTACTCACGAGGGACGAGCCTACGGGGTTCCCGGCCCGGCCCCGGCGCCGGGGCGGCGCAGGCGCGGCGGAGCGGGCGCGGGGCCCGCTTCCTCTCCCCGTTCCTTTGCCTGCCCGTCCCTTCCCCCCTTCCCGTACCCCTCGCCGTGCTACTCCCCCGCCGTCGCGTGCTCGGCCGCGGCCCGTACGTCGATCTCGCGCCAGAAGCCCGCCCTGATCGCGTACCGGTCGTGCTCGTCGATCTGGTCGTCCTTGTGCGCCAGCAGTCCGAACCGCGCCGCGTACCGCAACAGCTCGCCGTCGATGCGGTGCGGAATCCTCGGGTACATCGTCGAGAGGTTCTGGGTGTGGCCCGGATCCGGCAGCCGCCCCATCCACCGCCGGGCGAAGACCTGCCCGACCTCGAAGGGATCGCCGCCGACCGTGGTGATGTCCTCCTCGCGGTCCGCCCAGCGCTGCTCCGCGCTGGTCAGCTGGGCCAGCGTCGGCAGTGAGGCGGTCTCGGCCGGCTCCCCGAGAGGGCTGCCGCCGGGGCGCTCCGCCCAGCCCTTGTCGGACGACCAGCGCAGGGTCGCCCCGGTGGTGCCGGCCGGCGTCCCGTTCGCCGCCCCGGCCGCGTGCTGCGCCGCCTGCGCGCCGGGACCGCGCAGGCTCGCGAGGTCCTTGGGGGTCGGCACGACCCTGGCGCCGTGCGGCGGATGCGCCTCACCGGACCCGTTCGCGGCGGACGCGCACGCGGGGACCGGCGGGGCGGCCGGACCCGCCGCCGAAGACCCGTTGCGTACGGCCGCGCCCGTACCCGGCCCCGCTTCTCCGTCCGGGGCTCCGGCCCGTGCCTGCGCCTGGGCCTGTGCCGCCCGCTCCGCCGAAGCGGCGAGCGCCGACTCCGGCAGCGGGGCCGACAGGATCGCGGCGATTTCCGGCCGCGGCACCGGCGGCGGCGCGCAGATCCCGGTGAGGTCCTTGGGCCGTACCGCCTTGGTGATCCACACCCGGTCCAGCACGCGCCGCTCGTCGGCCTCGGCGACCAGGTCCTCGGACTGGTTGTAGTCCCCGTCGGCGGCCTGCACCGCCCAGAGGTGGACCGCTACGCCGTGTTCCTTGGCGGACATCAGCCCCGGTAGCAGATCGCCGTCCCCGGTCACCAGCACGATGTCCGAGCAGGCGCGATTTCTGGCCAGCTCGGTCAGTTCCGCGTGCATCGCCGCGTCGACGCCCTTCTGCGCCCAGCGCCCGTCGCTGCGGGTCAGCGCCCCGAGCCTGACCGTCACGCGCGACATGACCCGCAGCCGCCGGTGCTCGGGCTGCGGTACGCGGTCGGGGGCGCCGTCGAACCAGTAGATGCGGAGCAACGGTTGCTGAGTGTCCGCTTCGGCCCGTTCTCGCAGGCCCTGGATGAGGGCCGCGTGATCCACCGTGATGCGGGATCGGGCCGGTTCTCCGGCGAGCAGGCTCGCGGCGGCGCCCAGCAGGTAGCCGGCGTCCACCAGGACGACGCAGCGGTCCACGCGTTCCACCCTCTTTCGGGAACCTCGGGATCGGAAGGTGTTTCGGGAGTGCTTCGGGCTTCCTTGGAGTCTGCCCGACTGCGTGAGGGTTAACGGCGGGAACTCGATCATCGGCGTGGCGGATACCGAAGTTGTTCCGCACCGATTCCAATTACGCACAGTAATGATCCAAAATGCGCGCTTTGTCGGCCTGTGTGAATCTGGTCCCGGCCCTGGCCCCCAGAACCCCCACAGGAGGCAGCACCATGGCCAAGAACAAGAACCGCAAGCAGGGCGCCCCGCAGGACCGTGCGTCCGCTGTGGTGCGTGGAACCGAGCAGACGAAGGACAGCGCCTTCGAGTCCCATGCCCAGCAGCATTCGCACGCACAGGGCAGCCCCGCTGACATTGCCCGTAAGCACCAGCGGCGTTTCGGCCACAACTGACGCGCGCCCGGCGCACACAGAAGGGGCGCACCCGTGACGACGGGTGCGCCCCTTCTGTGTGCGCTGTTGTCTGCGTGCGCCCTGGTCTGGGGGCGCTCCGTTCTGCGTGCGCTCCCGCTCCTCAGCCGCTCCGGCCGGTCATCCCGCCAGGCAGGACGGGCCGAGCAGCACCTTCAGATCGCCGAAGAGCGCCGGGTCCGGCTGGACCCGGTGCCGGTCGAGTCGCAGCACCGTCGTCTTGCGGGCCCCCTGGAGCTTGATCCGGACCTCCGTGTTGCCCCGGTGGTGCTTGAGGATCTCGCCGAGCTTGGTCACCATCGGCGGCGTCACCTTCACCGTCGGGATGGTGAGGACCACGGGAGCGTTCGTCCCCGCCGAGGACACGTCCGGAACCATCAGCTCCATGGCGACGAGCCGGGGGACGTCCTCGCGCTTGTCGAGGCGTCCCTTGACGAAGACCACGGTGTCCTCGACGAGCTGGGTCGAGACGAGCTGGTACGTCGCCGGGAAGAACATGCACTCGATGGAGCCGGCCAGGTCCTCGACGGTCGCGATGGCCCAGGCGTTGCCCTGCTTGGTCATCTTGCGCTGGAGGCCGGAGATGATGCCGCCGACGGTGACGATCGCACCGTCGGAGTGCTCGCCGCCGGTGAGCTGGGAGATCGAGGCGTCGGCCTTGTCCGACAGGACGTGCTCCAGCCCGAAGAGGGGGTGGTCGGAGACGTACAGTCCGAGCATCTCGCGCTCCTGCGCCAGCAGGTACGACTTCTCCCACTCGACGTCGGAGAACTCCACGTCGAGCCCGAAGCCCGGCTCGTCGCTGTCCTCCTCGCCCATGCCGCCGAAGAGGTCGAACTGGCCCTCGGCCTCCTTGCGCTTGACCTGCACCACGTTGTCGATCATCGGCTCGTGGTGTGCGACGAGGCCCTTGCGGGTGTGGCCCATCTCGTCGAAGGCACCGGCCTTGATCAGCGATTCGACGGTCCGCTTGTTGCAGACGACCGCCTCGACCTTGTCGAGGAAGTCCGGGAAGGAGGAGTACTTCCCCTTCGCCTTGCGGCACCTGATGATCGAGTCCACGACGTTCTGGCCGACGTTGCGGATCGCGGTCAGGCCGAAGAGGATCACGTCGTCGCCCTGCGCGGCGAAGTTCGACTGGGACTCGTTCACATTGGGCGGCAGGACCTTGATGCCCATGCGCCGGCACTCGTTCAGATAGACGGCCGACTTGTCCTTGTCGTCCTTGACCGAGGTCAGCAGTGCCGCCATGTACTCGGCGGGGTGGTTCGCCTTGAGGTACGCCGTCCAGTAGGTGACCAGGCCGTACGCCGAGGAGTGCGCCTTGTTGAACGCGTACCCGGCGAAGGGGACCAGCACGTCCCAGAGCGCCTGGATCGCCGCGTCGGAGTACCCCTTCTTCTTCGCGCCCGCCTGGAAGAGCACGAAGTTCTTCTGGAGCTCGTCGGGCTTCTTCTTGCCCATCACGCGGCGCAGGATGTCGGCCTCGCCGAGCGAGTAGCCGGCGATGATCTGCGCGGCCTTCTGCACCTGCTCCTGGTAGACGATCAGGCCGTAGGTGACGCCGAGGACCTCCTTGAGGGGCTCCTCCAGCTCCGGGTGGATCGGCGTGATCTCCTGCTGGCCGTTCTTGCGCAGCGCGTAGTTCGTGTGCGAGTTCATGCCCATCGGGCCCGGCCGGTACAGGGCCGAGACGGCGGAAATGTCCTCGAAGTTGTCGGGCTTCATCAGCCGCAGCAGGGATCGCATGGGGCCGCCGTCGAACTGGAAGACGCCGAGCGTGTCACCGCGGCAGAGCAGTTCGTACGTCGTGGGGTCGTCCAGCGGGAGGGAGAGCAACTCCAGGTCGATGCCCTTGTTGGACTTCACCATCTTGACGGCGTCGTCCATGATCGTGAGGTTGCGCAGGCCGAGGAAGTCCATCTTCAGCAGGCCGAGCGACTCACAGCTCGGGTAGTCCCACTGCGTGATGGTCACACCGTCGGTGTGGCGCACCCAGACGGGCACGTGGTCGGTGATCGTCTCGCTGGACATGATCACGCCGGCCGCGTGCACGCCCATCTGCCGGACCAGGCCCTCGACGCCCTTCGCGGTGTCGATGACCTTCTTGACGTCCGGCTCGTTCTCGTACATCGACCGGATCTCGCCCGCCTCGCTGTAGCGCGGGTGCTTGGGGTCGGTGATGCCGTTGAGGTCGATGCCCTTGCCGAGGACGTCGGCGGGCATGGCCTTGGTGAGCCGGTCGCCCATCGCGTACGGGTAGCCGAGGACGCGCGCGGAGTCCTTGATCGCGTTCTTGGCCTTGATCTTTCCGTACGTGCCGATCATGGCGACCTTGTCGGCGCCGTACTTCTCGGTGACGTACCTGATCACCTCACCGCGCCTGCGCTCGTCGAAGTCGATGTCGACGTCGGGCATGGAGATGCGCTCGGGGTTGAGGAACCGCTCGAAGATCAGGCCGTGCTCGATCGGGTCGAGGTCGGTGATGCCCATGGCGTACGCGACGATCGATCCGGCCGCGGAGCCCCGCCCGGGGCCGACCGCGATGCCGTTGTTCTTGGCCCACATGATGAAGTCGGCGACCACGAGGAAGTACGCCGGGAAGCCCATGTCGATGATGATCTTCATCTCGTACTCGACCTGCTTGAGCCGGTCGTCCGGGATGCCGTCCGGATAGCGCCGGGCCATGCCGCGCATGGTCTCCTCGCGGAACCACGTCACCTCGGTGTAGCCCTCGGGCACGTCGAACTTGGGCATCAGGTTCCGCTCCTGGAACCAGCCCTCGGTGTCGATCTGCTGGGCGACCAGGAGGGTGTTGGCGCAGCCCTCCTGCCAGGCGTCGGAGGAGTCGACGGCGTACATCTCGTCGGTCGACTTCAGGTAGTAGCCGGTGCCGTCGAAGCGGAAGCGGTCCGGGTCGGAGAGGTTCTTGCCGGTCTGGATGCACAGCAGCGCGTCGTGCGCGGTCGCCTCGTGGGCGTAGGTGTAGTGGGAGTCGTTGGTGACCAGCGGCGGGATGTTCAGCTTCTTGCCGATCTCCAGCAGCCCGTCACGGACCCGGCGCTCGATCTCGATGCCGTGGTCCATCAGCTCCAGGAAGTACTTGCCCTCGCCGAAGATGTCCTTGTAGTCGGACGCGGCCTGGACCGCCTCGTCGAACTGGCCGAGCCGCAGCCGCGTCTGCACCTCGCCCGAGGGACACCCGGTGGAGGCGATGAGGCCCTCCGACCACTGGGAGATGGTCTCCTTGTCCATGCGGGGCCACTTCGTCAGCCAGCCCTCGGCGTACGCGTCGGAGGACAGCCGGAAGAGGTTGTGCAGGCCGGTCTTGTTCGCCGCCCAGATCGTCTTGTGCGTGTAGCCACCGGAACCGGACACGTCGTCGCGCTTCTGGTGCGGCTGGCCCCACTGGATGCGCCGCTTGTTGCGCCGCGACTCGGGCGCGACGTACGCCTCGATGCCGATGATCGGCGTCACCCCCGCCTTCTTCGCCGAATGGAAGAAGTCGTACGCCCCGTGCAGGTTGCCGTGGTCGGTCATCGCGATGTGCGACATGCCCATCTCGTTGCACGCCTCGAACATGTCCTTGAGCCGCGCGGCACCGTCCAGCAGCGAGTACTGGGTGTGGACGTGGAGGTGCGTAAAGGGCGGCTTGGTCACGGCGGAGGCCTCCGGCAGAACGGTCGGTGACAGGGCGGGGGGACAGCTTGGAAGTCTACGTCGGCCCACTGACAACGGGCGGGCACTCACGGGTACGGTCGGGCGTTGGACACAGGGAAAAGCCTGTCCTTTTTGTCAAGAACGTCATGCACCAGGAGGCAACCGGCGATGTCGGTCCAGCAGACAGACGCCGCTCAGCGCGGCGAGCAGATCCTCGCCGTCTTCGACACCGCGTTCGGCACGCTCCTGGCCGCCGACCCGGCCGCCTTCCGGGTCAAGTTCCGCAAGATGGCCGCCTCCGCCTTCGCCTTCTACCGGGGCGCGGCGTCCCTGTTCTACGCCGACCTGGAGCGCGAGCAGCACGGCGGGCCGTACCTGGACGAGCGCACCGGACGGGTGTGGATCCACGGCGACCTGCACGCCGAGAACTTCGGCACGTACATGGACTCCCAGGGCCGCCTGATCTTCAACGTCAACGACTTCGACGAGGCGTACGTCGGCCCCTTCACCTGGGACCTCAAGCGCTTCGTCGCCTCCGTCGCGCTCATCGGCTACACCAAGGCCCTCGGCGACGAGCAGATCACCGGGCTGGTACGGACGTACGCCGCCGCCTACCGCGAGCGCATCCACGCCCTGGCCACCGGCGCCAAGAATGACGAGGTGCCGCCCTTCACGCTGGACACGGCCGAGGGCCCGCTGCTCGGCGCGCTGCGCTCCGCCCGCTCGCTGACCCGCTTCGGGCTGCTCGACTCGATGACCGAGATCCGTGACTTCGAACGCCGCTTCGCGTCCGGCGGCGGCTCCATCGACCTCGACGCCGCCACCCGCTACAAGGTCTTGGCGGCCTTCGACGGCTACCTGGAGACGCTGCCCGAGTCCAGCCTGACCCGCCCCGACTCCTACCGCGTGAAGGACGTCGTCGGGCGGCGCGGCATCGGCATCGGGTCGGCGGGCCTGCCCTCGTACAACATCCTGCTCGAAGGCAACAGCGACGCGCTGGAGAACGACGTCGTGATCTACATGAAGCAGGCGCAGACCCCGGCGGTCTCCCGGCACATCACCGACGGTGCCGTCCGCGACTACTTCCAGCACGAGGGCCACCGCACGGTGATCTCGCAGCGCGCCCTCCAGGCGCACGCGGACCCGTGGCTGGGCTGGACGGAGCTGGACGGGGCGGGGCAGCTGGTCGCGGAGGTGTCGCCGTACGCCGTGGATCTCGACTGGTCGGACATCGACGACCTGGACGAGATCGCGGCGGTCGTCGCCGACCTCGGCAGGGCCACCGCCACGATGCACGCGGCGGCCGACGACGAGAGCGGCCACTCGCTGGTGCCCTTCTCCACGGAGCGGGCGATCGACGCGGCGATCGCGGGCGACGAGGAGAACTTCGCAGACCTGCTGGTGGACTTCGCGCACTCCTACGGGGCGCGGGCGCGGGCCGACCACCAGATCTTCGTCGACCTGTTCCGCAACGGCCGGATCCCCGGCCTCTGAGCGGCCGGCCGGTCGGCCGGTCGGGCAGCCGGCCGGGGGCCGGGCTTTAGGGGCCTCTTACAGGAAGCCGTGGCAAACTCACGTTCCATGGACGTATCAGGGACGCAGCCGAGGGCGGCGCGCGCGGCGCTTTTCACCGCGCTCGTCGTCACGCTCTCCGTCGCGTCCCATGTGCTGCTCTCCCGGGTCCCGCTGCCCCTGACCGCGGTGGCCGCGATCGCGGCCGGCGTGTTCGCCGCCGCGTACGCGCTGGCGGGCCGGGAGCGCGGCTTCGGCGCCATCGCCGGCCTGCTCGTCCCGCTGGAGCTGGCCGCCGACACCGTCTTCACCACCGGACAGCACCTCTGTTACGGACCGTCGGGCGGCCCGGTGACGGGGTCCCTGCGCTCCGTCGGGTTCGACGTGCTGTGCGGCGGGGACTCCGGCACCGGCCTGGGTGTCCCGCTCGTGCCGGCCGCGGCCCCGGGCTCCAGGGAGGGCGCCGCCGCCCTCCTCGGCTCCCCCGACCCGGCCCTGCCCTGGCTGCTGCTCGCCGCCCACGTCACGGTGGGGCTGCTCGCCGCGGCCTGGCTGCGGCGCGGGGAGGCGGCGCTCGCCGGCCTGGTGCGGACCCTGGCCGCGTTCACCTTCCGGCCGCTGCTGACCGCCGTCGCCGTGGGTGTCGCGGCCCACCGGTCCGTACGGCGCGCGGTACGGCCCGCCCACCGGGTCCGCACCGCCTTCCGCCGCCGTCTGTCCGCGCACTCCGTGGGACGGAGGGGACCGCCGCGCCCGGCACGCGTCTTCGCCTGAGCCCAGCAGTTCCTCCCCCCCCCTCTTCCTCTACGGAGAACACGACCATGAGTGCACGCAACCACCAGGCCAGCAAGGCGGCGGCCCGCGAGCGGCTGCGCGCCGAGCGCGAGCGCCAGGCCAAGAAGGACAGGACGCGCCGTCAGCTGATCGTCGCCCTTTCGATCGTCGGCGTCCTCGCGATCGCCGGCGGCATCAGTTACGCCGTCATGCAGGCGAACAAGCCCTCCCAGTGGGAGGCCGCCAAGAACGAGAAGCAGGTCACCGCGCCCGCGAACACCGAGGGCAAGGACGGCACGAGCGTCGTCGTCGGCAAGAAGGACGCCGGGAAGACCCTGGAGCTCTACGAGGACGCGCGCTGCCCGATCTGCGCGACCTTCGAGCAGGCGAACGGCGAGACGATCGAGAAGGACGTCGCCGCCGGCAAGTACAGGCTCAAGTACGTCGGCGCCACCTTCCTCGACAGGACCGACAACGGCGAGGGCTCGAAGAACGCGCTGAGCGCGCTGGGCGCCGCGCTCGACGTCAGCCCCGAGGCGTTCCTGGAGTACAAGGGCGCGCTCTACTCCCAGAAGAACCACCCGGCGGAGCAGGACGACAAGTTCGCCGAGGACGACTACCTGATCAAGGTGGCCGACGAGGTGGACGCCCTCAAGGGCAACAAGGAGTTCCAGCGGAACGTGCAGGACGGCACCTTCGACGCCTGGGCGCTGAAGATGTCGGCCGCCTTCGACAAGAGCGGTGTGCAGGGCACCCCGACGCTCAAGATGGACGGCAAGAAGGTCACCGGGTCGGACGGCCAGAGCACGCCCATGACGCCGGCGGAGTTCAAGACCGCGATCGACAAGGCCCTCAAGGCATAACCGCCGCACGGCACTTCACCCAAGGGTGGGCGAACGTTCCTGCGTTTGCCCACCCTTGATCCGTACTGATCAGTAATGTACGGCCGTGACCAGTCGATTCGCTTCATCTCCCAGCCGCCGTGCGCTCGTCAGGGCCGCTGCCGCCACCGCCCTCGCCGCCCCTGTCGCCGCTTCCCCTGTCGCCACTGCCGCTGACGCTGCCGCCGCTGACGTACAGAGCCCCGCGTTCCTCCACGGAGTCGCCTCCGGCGATCCGCTGCCCGACGGCGTACTGCTGTGGACCCGGGTGACCCCCTCCCCCGAGGCCACGCCGGGCTCCGGCAAGGGCCCCGACGTGGTGGTGCGGTGGGAAGTGGCCGAGGACAAGGGGTTCTCGGCGGTCGTCGCCCAAGGTACGACGACCGCCGGGGCGGCGACCGACCACACCGTCAAGGTCGACGTCAGGGGCTTGCGCCCGGCCACCGTCCATTACTTCCGCTTCACCGCGGGCGGCACGGTGTCCCCCGCCGCCCGCACCAGGACCGCTCCCGCCGCCGGTGCCGCCATAGCCGGCGTGCGCTTCGGCGTGGTCTCCTGCGCCAACTGGGAGTCGGGTTACTTCGCGGCGTACCGGCATCTCGCCGCCCGCGCCGACCTGGACGCGGTCCTCCATCTCGGCGACTACCTCTACGAGTACGCCACCGGCGGCTACCCGGAGCCCCCGTACGTCGTACGGCAGCACGAACCGGCCCACGAGACCGTCACTCTCGCCGACTACCGCACCCGGCACGGCAACTACAGGACCGATGCCGACCTCCAGGCCCTGCACGCCGCGCATCCGGTCATAGCCATCTGGGACGACCACGAGTTCGCCAACGACGCCTGGTCGGGCGGCGCGGAGAACCACACGCCGGGTGCGGAGGGCGAGTGGGCCGCGCGGGTGGCGGCCGCCAAGCAGGCGTACTTCGAGTGGATGCCGGTCCGGGCCTCCACCGAGGGCACCGTCTACCGCCGGCTGCGCTTCGGCAGGCTGGCCGATCTGCACCTGCTCGACCTGAGATCGTTCCGCTCCCAGCAGGCGAGGTCCGGCAGCGGCGCGGTGGACGCCCCGGAGCGCACGGTGACGGGCCGCGCCCAGCTGGACTGGCTCAAGGCGGGACTCGCCGCCTCCGGTGCCGTCTGGAAGCTGGTCGGTACGTCGGTGATGATCTCGCCGGTGGCCTTCGGCTCCGTACCGGCCCACCTGCTCGCGCCGCTGGCCGGCCTGCTCGGCCTGCCCGAGGAGGGTCTCGCGGTCAACGTCGACCAGTGGGACGGCTACACCGACGACCGCAAGGAGCTGATCGCCCACCTCAGGGACCGGGCGATCGGGAACACGGTCTTCCTGACCGGCGACATCCACATGGCGTGGGCCAACGACGTGCCCGTCAGGGCCGCGACGTATCCGCTGTCGCAGTCGGCGGCGACCGAGTTCGTGGTCACCTCGGTCTCCTCGGACAACCTCGACGACATTCTGCACGTGGCGCCGCAGACCGTCTCGCTGGTCGCGGCCGCGGCGGTCAGGACCGCCAACCGCCATGTGAAGTGGCTGGACATGGACTCCCACGGCTACGGCGTCCTCGACGTCACGGACGAGCGCTCGCAGATGGACTACTACGTCGTCTCCGACAAGACGCGGCAGGACGCGACGGCGCGGTGGACGCGCTCGTACCGCACGCTCAGCGGAACGCAGAAGGTCGAGCGGGTGAACCAACCGGTCCTCTGAACGTCGAATTCCAGCCATCGCTCGGCCTGTTACGAGCAGATCACGCCAAGGAGCGGGTGGTGCAAATCCGCCGTCCGAATGCGGACACACCACCCGCCTTGGTAGCCGCAGGGCTTACCCGCACATCTCAAAGTCTGGACCAGGCCGGAAGCTTTCGCCCCGATGCCCCAATTGAACCGAAGATTGATTGGGCCTGATCGATCCTCATCAAGATATGACATGCACACATAACCTCCGGGCAGCGGCGGGGAACCCACCCCCGCCCACCCCCGCGAGGAGTCAACGTGCGTGCTCTTGCTCGTATATCCCCCCTTCTGCGCAAGCGGTTCATCGGTACGGCGGTGATGGCCGGAACCCTGGCCCTGTCCACTCTCTCCGCACCCGCCGGGACCGCCGTCGCCAAGGCCCCCGCCCGGACCGCCGCCGAGAAGTGCGTCGAGGAGCCCCACACGAGCGCCGCCCGCGAGGCCCGCCCCTCCGGCGCCCCGCACGCCCACGAGCCCAACGAGGTGACCGAGGCCAAGGCCAAGGCCATGGACGCGGACCTGCGCAAGAGACTCGACAAGCTGCGTACGTCGGGCAGCGCCGCCAGGGGTTTCTCCACCACCGCCGCGACCACCGTCCCGGTGTACTTCCACGTCGTGCACAGCGGCGCCGCCGGCAAGCTCACGGCGACCGACATCAACAACCAGATGGCGGTCCTCAACTCGGCCTTCGGCGGCCAGGGCACCGGCAACGTCAACTCCGGCTTCCAGTTCACGCTGGCCGGTACGGACTACACGGACAACGCCTCCTGGTACAACCTGGCGTCCGGTTCGACCGCCGAGAAGGAGATGAAGGCGGCCCTGCGCAAGGGCGGCGCGGGCACGCTCAACTTCTACACCGCCAACCTCAGCGGCGGCCTGCTCGGCTGGGCGACCTTCCCGAGCTCGTACAGGTCCAACCCGACGATGGACGGCGTCGTCGTCCTCGACAGCTCGCTCCCGGGCGGCAGCGCCGCCAACTACAACGAGGGCGACACCGCCACCCACGAGGTCGGCCACTGGATGGGGCTCTACCACACCTTCCAGGGCGGCTGCAACGGCAACGGCGACTACGTGACCGACACCCCGGCCGAGAAGAGCGCGGCGTACCAGTGCCCGACCGGACGTGACTCCTGCGCCAGCAAGACCGGTGTGGACCCCGTCCACAACTTCATGGACTACACGTACGACAACTGCATGTACCAGTTCACCGCCGGCCAGACCGCGCGGATGACCGACAACTGGACCGCCTACCGCGCCGGCTGACACCGGCCGGACGGACCTCCACCCTGACGTCGTGAACGGGCCGAGGGCATCGGGGACATCGGGGACATCGTCGACGGGCGTTTCGAGCTGCTGGAGCGGCTCGGCAGCGGGGCACGGACGCGGTACGGCGCACCCGCGGCACCGCCCTCCACCGCGGTGCCGCCCCGAAGGAAGCCCTGTCCCCCGGGTCCGTCGGCGGCCGGTGACGCCGAGGCCTCGCGCGCCCTGCGGAAGCGGGTGCCGCGCGAGGCCGGAGCACCGGCCAGGATCAGCCGCCCCACGTGGTGACGGTCCATCACATCATCGGCGAAGAACCGCACCCCCGGTTCGTGAGGGGGCTCCTGCCGGGACGCGCCCTCCAGACCCTCCAGCACCTCCAGCACCGCCTGGAGCAGAGCCCCCCCCTGCCGTCCCAGGAGGCGGCGCGCACCGGCCGCGAAGTGCTCCCGGCCCCGCGCGCCGCCCACGCGGCCGGCATCCACCACCGGGACGTGAAACCGGCCGACGTCCTGCTGCGGGCCGACGGCGGCGCGGTGCCCACCGACTTCGGCACCGCCGCCGTCCAGGGACCCGCGGCCCTGGCCATGACCGCGAAGCGATCGGCTCTCCCGAGTACACGGCGCCCGAGCGCATCCACGGCTCCGGCAGGCGGGTCCGCCCGGTCCCGAAACCGCCGAACCGCCGAACCGCCGAACCGCCGAACCGCTACAGCGTCGCCAGGAACCCGGCCGCGACCTTCCACGTCTGCTGGGCGGCCGCCGCGTCGTAGTCCGGCAGATCCGGGTCGGTGTAGAGGTGCCCGGCCCCGGGATAGCGGTAGATCTCCACATCCGCGCCGACCCGCCGCATCCGCAGGTACCAGGCGTTCAGCCAGTCGTCCGACTCGAACGGGTCCGGGTCCGCGACATGCAGCTGCACGGGCAGGTCGGGCGCCGAAGCGTCGTCCGCGATGTCCGAGGTTCCGTGCAGGAGCAGCAGTCCGCGGGCCTTCTCGTCGCCGAGCGCCAGGTTCTGCGCGACGGACCCGCCGAAGGAGAAACCGGCGTACACCAGCCCCTTCTCGGAGTGCGGGGCGGCGGCGAGGACGGCACGCCGCAGCAGCTCGTCCCGGCCGATGCCGTCCTTGACCGCCATCCCCTCCTCCACGGTCCCGGCGGTTTGGCCCTCGAAGAGGTCGGGCACGTGCACCTGGTGCCCGGCGGCACGAAGTCGCTCTGCTGCGGCGTGCACCGCCGGGCGCAGACCGTAGACGGAGTGGAAAAGCATGATGTCCATTCCGCCATCCTCCCACTGAGCTTCGGAGTCATGGAGACCGTACTGCGCCCGCTGATCGTCATCGGTGGCTCGGTCGTGCTCACACTGGTCGTCGGCTGGGCCGCCGACCTGCTGCTGCGCCGCACCGACGCCCGTCACCACGAGACCCCGCTGTGGGGCCTGCTGCGGCGCTGCCGTGTGCCGTTGCAGGTCCTGATCCTGGCCGCCGTCCTGAGGGGGGCGTACGGGAAGACCCGCCTGGACATCGTCCAGGACCACAGGGCGGGCATCGGCCAGGTGCTCTCCCTCGTGCTGATCGGTGCCGGTGCGTGGCTCGTGATCCGGATCGCCTCCGCCATAGTCGAGTCGTCGTACGCCCGCTACGCGTCCACCACGCGTGATCCGGCCCGCGTACGGCGAGTCCGTACGCAGGTGACGCTGATCATGCGGATCGTGACCGCGGTCGTGGTCGTGGTGGCGGTCGGCGCGATGCTGATGACCTTCCCCGGCATGAAGACGATCGGCACGTCGATGCTCGCCTCGGCCGGAATCATAGGCATCGTCGCCGGTGTCGCGGCCCAGTCGACCCTCGGCAACCTCTTCGCCGGCTTCCAGATCGCCTTCGGCGACATGGTGCGCATAGGGGACACCGTGGTCGTGGACGGCGAGTGGGGCGTGGTGGAGGAGGTCACGCTCACCTTCCTCGCCGTACGGACCTGGGACGAGCGGCGGATCACCATGCCGGTGTCGTACTTCACCAGCAAGCCGTTCGAGAACTGGTCGCGCGGCGGGGCCCAGATGACCGGCACGGTCTTCTTCCACCTGGACCACAGCACGCCGGTGGATCTGATGCGGGAGAAGCTCCGGGAGATCCTCGGCACCTGCAAGGCGTGGGACGGCCGCGACTGGAGCCTGGCGGTCACCGACACGACGCCGAACACCATGGTGGTACGGGCGGTGGTCACCGCCAAGGACGCGGACGACGTCTGGACGGTGCGGTGCACCGTGCGCGAGCAGCTGATCGGCTGGCTGAGCGAGAAGCATCCGTACGCCCTCCCGCGCATCGCCACCGCACCGGCCGCCGAGCCCCCGAACAGCAAGCCGCCGCTCACGGACGAGAAGCCGCGCACCGGACGGGGATAGACCACGGGCGGGACAGACCACGGGCGGGCCCGCCCGGCGATCGCGGCGGCCGGGGACGAGGACCCCTGCCCTACTTGAGGCCGCGCACGTCCAAGTGGTGCAGCACCCGGTCGACGACCTCCGGATCCGCCCCGGGCTCGTTGCGCGCGGAGAGCACCTCGTGGCGGGCGGCCGACATCATCTCCCGCTGGATCCGGTGCACCGACTTGATCCGCTCGACGCGCTGCGCGGACGCCTCGCGCCGCTCGTCGTCCACGATCTCGGGGCTGATCCTGGCCGCGATGTCGAACGCGCCCCGCTGCAACCGGTCCAGGACGTCGTCCGGCAGGTCCTCGACCTCCTGGATCTCCCTGAGCCTGCGCTTGGCCGCCTTCGCCGCCCGTACCGCGAGGTCGTGTTCGAGCTCGCCCTCCGCTCCCGTGTCCGCGCGTACGCCGAGCCTGCGCACCAGCCACGGCAGGGTGAGCCCCTGGACGAGGAGGGTGGCCATGATGACGCAGAACGCGACGAACACGATCTCGTCCCGGGCCGGGAACGGCGAGCCGTCGTCCGTCCGGATCGGAATGGCCAGCGCCAGCGCGACCGACGCCACCCCCCGCATTCCCGACCACCACATGACGACGGTCTCGCGCCAGCTGACCGGGATGTCCTCGTCGTAGTCCCGCAGTGTGTGCAGCCGCTTGGCCAGCCAGGTCGCGGGCAGCAGCCACACCAGCCGTACGCCGACGACCACCCCGACGACCACGGCGCCCCAGCCGAGCATCTCGCCCAGGCGGCCGTCGGCCGTGCCGAAGACGTTGTGCAGCTCGAGGCCGATCAGCCCGAAGGCGACACCGGTGACAAGGGTGTCGACGATCTGCCAGAAGGTCTGTCCGGCGAGGCGGCCGAGTACGTCGTCGGCGTCGACGGCGTGCTCCGCCAGGTACAGCGCGATGACGAGCACGGCGAGCACGCCGGACCCCTTGAACTCCTCCGCCAGCACATAGGCGACGAAGGGCGCCAGCAGCGTGAGGCTGATCTGGAGGGTCGTGTCGCCGAGGAAGTCCATCAGCTTGTCGGTGACCCAACCCAGCCCGAATCCGACGACGACGGCGACGAGCGCGGACAGGAAGAGCTCCCCGACCGCCGTCGGCCAGGAAAACGTTCCGCTCACCGCCGCCGCGACCGCCACGTGGTAGAGCACGATGGCCGTCACGTCGTTGAACAGCCCCTCGCCCTCCAGGATCGACACGAGCCGCCGCGGCAGTCCGAGCGACCCGGCGACGGCGGTCGCCGCGACCGGGTCGGGCGGGGCGACGAGCGCGCCCAGCGCGATGGCCGCGGCGATCGGCAGCCCGGGGACGACGGCGTGGGCGACCGCGGCCACCGCGGCGGTCGTGACGAAGACGAGCGCCACCGCCAGCAGCAGGATGGGCCGGATGTTCGCGGTGAACTGCCGCCAGGAGGTCCGCTGCACGGCGGCGTACAGCAGCGGCGGCAGGACCAGCGGCAGGATGTACTCGGGCGGGACCTCGACGTTCGGTACGAACGGCAGCAGCGCCAGGACGATCCCGGCGAGCGTCATCAGTACCGGCGCCGGCAGCCCCAGGCGCTCCCCCAGCGGCACCGTGACGACGGCCCCCAGCAACAGCACGAACAGCAGGGCCAACTGATCCACGGTGCACCATCCGGCGGTTCGAAACCTCGGCGATCAAGGTTCCAAGCGTGCCATGCGACGCGTTCCGGCCGGGACGTCCCCCTGCGGCGCGCGGTCTACAGCGCGCGCCGCATCGCCCGGTGCGCGATCCCCGCGTCCGGGAACTCGGGTCCGTACGCGACGTACCCGAGCCGCTCGTAGAAGCCGAGCGCGTGCGTCTGCGCGTGCAGGTCCACCGCGCTCAGACCGCGCTCCACGGCCGCGTCCTCGATCGCCCGCACCAGTGCCGCCCCGACGCCGGACCCGCGCGCCTCCCGGCTCACGGCCAGCCGGCCGAGGGAGCCGACCGTCGCGTCCCCGCCGGTCCTGCCGGCCGCGGCGGCGCCGTACAGCAGCCGCCCGGTGCCCAGCGGCAGCCCGTCACCGGACACCGCCAGGACGTGCACCGCGCCGGCGTCGTACGCGTCGTACTCGATGTCGGCGGGCACCTCCTGCTCGACGACGAAGACCTGCTTGCGCACGGCGAAACAGGCCTCCATGTCGGCAGGCCCCTCCGCGATCCGGACGGCGTACGAAGGCACGCCCGTCGGCTGCCCGCTCACTCGCTCTCGGCCCGGATCACGTCCAGTGCCTTCTGCAGGTCGGCGGGGTACTCGCTGTGGAACTCGACCCACTGCCCGTCCGACGGGTGCTCGAAGCCGAGCCGTACCGCGTGCAGCCACTGCCGCGTCAGGCCGAGCCGCTTGCCCATGGTCGGGTCGGCGCCGTAGGTCAGGTCGCCCACGCACGGGTGGCGGTGGGCGGACATGTGCACGCGGATCTGGTGGGTGCGGCCCGTCTCCAGCTTGATGTCGAGGAGGGACGCGGCCCGGAACGCCTCGATCAGGTCGTAGTGCGTGACCGAGGGCTTGCCCTCGGCCGTCACGGCCCACTTGTAGTCGTGGTTGGGGTGGCGCCCGATCGGGGCGTCGATGGTGCCGCTCATCGGGTCCGGGTGGCCCTGGACCAGCGCGTGGTACTTCTTCTCGACGACCCGGTCCCGGAACTGCGCCTTGAGCAGCGTGTACGCCCGCTCCGACTTGGCCACGACCATGAGGCCCGAGGTGCCCACGTCGAGGCGGTGCACGATGCCCTGCCGCTCGGCCGCCCCCGACGTCGAGATCCGGTACCCGGCGGCGGCGAGGCCGCCGATCACGGTGGTGCCGGTCCAGCCGGGGCTGGGGTGGGCGGCGACGCCGACCGGCTTGGCGATCACGACGACGTCGTCGTCGTCGTGCACGATCTCCATGCCCTCGACGGGCTCGGCGACGATCTGTACGGGGGCTGCGGCCTGCGGCATCTCCACCTCGAGCCAGGCCCCGCCGCGGACCCGCTCGGACTTCCCGACCACCGACCCGTCGACCTGGACCTTCCCGGCGGCGGCAAGCTCGGCCGCCTTCGTGCGGGAGAACCCGAACATCCGGGAGATGGCGGCGTCGACGCGCTCGCCCTCAAGGCCATCGGGAACGGGCAGGGTGCGGAACTCGGGAATGGTACTCACCCGTCGAGTATGCCTTGTCAGTCCTTGTGAACGGTCCCGTCGGGGTCCAGCCCCCGGAACGACAGGATCACAATGAGGATGCCGCCGCACACGATCGCGGAGTCCGCGAGGTTGAAGACCGCGAAGTTCGCCGGGGCGATGAAGTCGACCACGGCGCCCTTGAAGACGCCGGGGGAGCGGAAGATCCGGTCGGTGAGGTTGCCGAGCGCACCACCGAGCAGCAGGCCCAGCGCGATGGCCCAGGGCAGGCTGTAGAGCTTGCGCGCGAGCCGGGCGATCACCACGATCACGGAGGCCGCGATGACCGTGAAGATGACGGTGAAGGCCTCGCCGATGCCGAAGGCGGCGCCCGCGTTCCTGATCGCCTCGAACCTCAGCAGATCACCGACGACCTCGATCGGCTCGTGGTGCTCCAGCTTGGCCACCACGATCATCTTGCTGATCAGATCGAACAGGTAGGCCACGAGTGCCACCGTGAACAGCACGGCGATCTTCCGCTTGCCCCTGCCCACCGGCTGCTCGCCCGGGACCGCCTCGTCGGAGGGCCGCTCCGGCTCGGCTCCCCCGGTCTCAGGGGTATCCGGCATACCGATGATGCGCTCCGCCTCTGCCACGTGAGTCCCTCAACCTAGGTGCCTGACTGAGCACGAGGGTACGGCACACACGTACGGACGGCCCCGGTGACGGACTCGGCGGCGGGCCCGGATTCCGACACCGGCCCGGGCCCCGGCCCCGGTCCGGGCTCAGTAGCGGCGCTCCTGCTTCTGCTTGTCCTCCACACACAGCGTGGCGCGCGGGAACGCCTGCATGCGCGCCTTGCCGATCGGTTTGCCGCAGACCTCGCAGAGCCCGTACGTCCCGGCGTCCAGCCGCTCCAGGGCCCGCCCGGTCTGTTCCAGGCGCTCGCGGGCGCTGGCCGCCAGTGCCAGCTCGTACTCCCGTGAGATGTTCTTGGTGCCGGTGTCGGCCTGGTCGTCGCCTGCGCCGTCCCCGGAGTCCCGCATCAGCCCGGACACCGCCTCCTCCGACGCGGCGATCTCCGCCCTGAGGTCGGAGACCTCCTTCTCCAGCTGGGCCCGCGCCCCGGCGACCTCGTCCGGGGTCCACGGGTCCTCCCCCGGCCTGACCGCGAGCTCGTCGGGGGCCGCCAGCGCTGCCGTCCGGGACTTGGGGAGCGCCGTCGCCGTGGCCGCGGCCGTCTTCTTGGCGGCCGGGGTCCTGCTCGTAGCCTTTTTCGCAACCACCGTCTTGGCTCCTGTCTCTTCCGCGGCCTGAGCCGCCCCCTTGGCCGCAGGAGCGGCCCTCTTCGCAGCCGCCTTCTCGGCAGGTGCCTTCTTGGCCGGTGCCGCCTTCTTCGCGGCGGTCCTCTTCGTGGCGGACTTCTTGGCAGCAGCCTTCTCGGCAGCGGTCTTCTCCACGACGGGGTCCTTCTCCGCCGTGCCGGTCCCGTCTGCGCCCTGTACGGCGGTCTTCTTAGCCACCATGGCCGCGACCCCTTCACATATTGTGATTTTGCACGCGAGTCGTTCTGGGACGATAAGTCGACTCCCGCCCCGCGGCAACGGGGCACGCCGCCGGCCGGCACGGCCGCGCGTCGGGCGCGGCGGGCCTGCATCGGTTGTGCCCAGCTCTCCGCCCGGTAATCCGCCCCGGGGGCGCGGGCGGACTCCGCGGGATCGCGTCCGGCCGTCCGGGTGAGCGGCGCGCACTGCGGCGCCGCGCGAAAACGGGGCGACTGCCCGGCCCCGCGGCCCGTACACTGGGCGCAGCGAAAGGCCACGACGGGGACGAGTAGCGTCGTACGCAGCCAAGAGCGATCCGGGGACGGTGTGAGCCCGGCGGCGAGCGCGATGTGAAGCATCACCCCTGAGCCGCCGGAAGAAAGCTTTGGACAGTGGGCTCCGCCCACGGGCGCAAGGCCAGTAGAACCGGCATCGCTGCCCCAATGAGGGGGTCACGGGCGCCGCCCGGGGCCAAGGAGGGTGGTACCGCGGGAGCCCAGCGCTCTCGTCCCTCCGACGGAAGCCACAGTCCGCCGGAGGAATCGATGTCGCTGTACCGCCAGGTGCCCGCCCAGGTCGACCTTCCCGCGCTCGAGCACGCCGTGCTCGATTTCTGGCGCGAGAACAAGGTCTTCTCGAAGAGTCTCGAACAGTCCGAGGGACGCCCCGAGTGGGTGTTCTACGAGGGCCCGCCCACCGCCAACGGCATGCCGGGCGCGCACCACATCGAGGCCCGCGTCTTCAAGGACGTCTTCCCGCGCTTTCGCACCATGCGCGGCTACCACGTGGCCCGCAAGGCCGGCTGGGACTGCCACGGCCTGCCGGTCGAGCTCGCCGTCGAGAAGGAGCTGGGCTTCAACGGCAAGAAGGACATCGAGGAGTACGGCATCGCGGAGTTCAACGCGAAGTGCCGCGAGTCGGTGACCCGCCACACCGACGCCTTCACCGAGCTCACGCACCGCATGGGCTACTGGGTCGACCTCGACGACGCGTACCGGACCATGGACCCGTCGTACGTCCAGTCGGTCTGGTGGTCGCTGAAGGAGATCTTCAACAAGGGCCTGCTGGTCCAGGACCACCGCGTCGCCCCCTGGTGCCCCCGCTGCGGCACCGGCCTGTCCGACCACGAGCTGGCGCAGGGGTACGAGACGGTCGTCGACCCCTCGGTCTTCGTCCGCTTCCCGCTGACCTCGGGTCCGCTCGCGGGCGAGGCGTCGCTGCTGATCTGGACGACGACCCCCTGGACCCTCGTCTCCAACACGGCGGTCGCCGCGCACCCCGACGTCACCTACGTCGTGGCGACGAACGGCGAGGAGAAGCTGGTCGTGGCCCAGCCCCTCCTGGAGAAGTCCCTCGGCGAGGGCTGGGAGGCCACCGGCCGGAGCTTCACCGGCGCCGAGATGGAGCGCTGGACGTACGAGCGCCCCTTCGCGCTGATCGAGTTCCCCTCCGAAGCGCACTACGTCGTCAACGCCGACTACGTCACCACCGAGGACGGCACGGGTCTGGTCCACCAGGCCCCCGCCTTCGGTGAGGACGACCTCAAGACCTGCCGGGCGTACGGCCTCCCGGTCGTGAACCCGGTCCTGCCCGACGGCACCTTCGAGCCGGAACTCGCCCTCGTCGGCGGCCAGTTCTTCAAGAAGGCCGACGAGGCCCTCACCGCCGACCTGGACGAGCGCGGAGTGCTCTTCCGCCACACCCCGTACGAGCACAGCTACCCGCACTGCTGGCGCTGCCACACCGCGCTCCTCTACTACGCGCAGCCGTCCTGGTACATCAGGACCACCGCGGTCAAGGACGCGCTGCTGCGCGAGAACGAGCAGACCAACTGGTTCCCGGAGTCGGTGAAGCAGGGCCGCTTCGGCGACTGGCTGAACAACAACATCGACTGGGCCCTGTCCCGCAACCGCTACTGGGGCACCCCGCTGCCCATCTGGCGCTGCGAGGACGACCACCTCACGTGCGTCGGCTCACTCGCCGAGCTCTCCGACCTCACCGGCACCGACCAGTCGTCCCTGGACCCGCACCGCCCGTACATCGACGCGGTGACCTTCCCCTGCCCGACCTGCGACCGGACCGCGACGCGCGTCCCCGAGGTCATCGACGCCTGGTACGACTCGGGCTCGATGCCGTTCGCGCAGTGGGGCTACCCGTACCAGAACAAGGAGCTCTTCGAGAAGCGCTACCCGGCGCAGTTCATCTCGGAGGCGATCGACCAGACCCGCGGCTGGTTCTACACGCTGATGGCCGTCGGCACGCTGGTCTTCGACAAGTCGTCGTACGAGAACGTGGTCTGCCTGGGCCACATCCTCGCCGAGGACGGCCGGAAGATGTCCAAGCACCTGGGCAACATCCTCCAGCCCATCCCGCTCATGGACCAGCACGGCGCCGACGCGGTCCGCTGGTTCATGGCGGCCGGCGGCTCCCCCTGGGCGGCCCGCCGGGTCGGCCACACCACCATCCAGGAGGTCGTCCGGAAGACCCTCCTCACGTACTGGAACACGGTCGCCTTCCAGGCCCTGTACGCCCGTACGTCGAACTGGGCCCCCTCGGCCTCGGACCCGGCCCCCGCGGACCGCCCGGTGCTGGACCGCTGGCTCCTGTCCGAGCTCCACGCGCTGACCGACCAGGTCACGCAGGCCCTGGAGTCGTACGACACCCAGCGGGCCGGCAAGCTCCTGTCCGCCTTCGTCGACGACCTCTCGAACTGGTACGTACGCCGCTCGCGCCGCCGCTTCTGGCAGGGTGACAAGGCGGCGCTGCGCACCCTGCACGACGTGGTCGAGACGGTCACCCGCCTCATGGCCCCCCTGACCCCCTTCATCACCGAGCGGGTCTGGCAGGACATGATCGTCCCGGTCACCCCGGACGCCCCGGAGTCGGTCCACCTCTCCACCTGGCCCGAGCCCGACCTGGCCTCGATCGACCCGACGCTGTCCCGGCAGATGGCGCTGGTACGCCGCCTGGTCGAGCTGGGGCGCGCGACGCGCGCCGAGTCGGGCGTCAAGACCCGCCAGCCCCTGTCCCGCGCGCTGGTCGCGGCCTCCGGCTTCGAGTCGCTCACCCCCGAACTCCAGGCCCAGATCACCGAGGAGCTGAACGTCTCCTCCCTCGCCTCGCTCTCCGAGGTGGGCGGCTCGCTCGTCGACACGACCGCCAAGGCGAACTTCCGCGCCCTCGGCAAGCGCTTCGGCAAGGGCGTGCAGGCGGTGGCCAAGGCCGTGGCGGAGGCGGACGCGGCGGCTCTGTCGCTGGCCCTGCGCGAGGGCACGGCGACGGTCGCGGTGGACGGCGAAGAGGTGCCCCTCTCCCCGGACGAGGTGATCATCACCGAGACCCCGCGCGAGGGCTGGTCGGTGGCCTCCGACTCGGGCGCCACGGTCGCCCTGGACCTGGAGATCACCCCCGGACTGCGCCGCGCGGGCCTGGCCCGGGACGCGATCCGGCTGATCCAGGAGGCCCGCAAGAACAGCGGCCTGGACGTCGCGGACCGTATCGCCGTGCGCTGGGCGGCGGACTCCCCCGAGACGGCGGAGGCGCTCACCGAGCACGCGGCGCTCATCGCGGACGAGGTCCTGGCGCTGGACTTCGCCGCCGCCGAGGCGGACGCCACCTACGGCGCCCCGTTCACCGACGAGGGCCTGTCCCTCACGTTCCGCCTCCGCAAGACCGAGGTGTAACGCCCAGCGGCAACAGGGCCCGGCCGACCTCGTCGGCCGGGCCTTCGCGTTTCTCCGCCCCCGGGCGGGCGGGGAGGTCCGGCCCGTCCGGCGTCCGAGGACCGGGGGCCGGGACGGAGCCCCGGTTACGGGCAGGAGCGGGGCGGGGTACGAGCCCGCCGCAAACGCCCGGCCCGTACCCGCACCCCGCGTACGCAAAAGGGCCGGGCCCCGGGGAAGAATCCCCGGGGCCCGGCCCTCAGCCTGCCGACGGCTACGCGCTCAGCGCGCGCACGGCCGTCAGTTGTCGTCCTCGTCGATGAGGAATCCGCGCATCGGCGACGGAGCCTGCTGCATCGGCTGCGGCGCCTGCGGCCGCACCGGCGCCATCGGCTGAGTCATCGCCGGCGACATCTGCTGCTGGCCGCCGTACGACGGACCGTTGGAGGACGGGCCACCGTGGCCGCCCATCGACTGGTTGCCCCCCATGCCGTGCCCCATGCCGCCCGAGCCGGCCGATGCCATCGAACCGCTCATCTGCGGAGCCGGCGGCAGCGAAGCGGTCGCCGGGGTCCGCGGCGGAGCCAGCGAGTCGTCGGCCTGGGTCTCCAGCTGACGCAGCTGGCTCTCCAGGTAGGACTTCAGCCTGGTCCGGTACTCGCGCTCGAAGCCACGCAGGTCCTCGACCTTGCGCTCCAGCGTGGCGCGGGCGGACTCCAGCGAGCCCATCGCCACGCGGTGCTTCTCCTGCGCGTCCCGCTCCAGCGCGTCGGCCTTCGCACGGGCGTCCCGCTCCAGACCCTCGGCGCGGCTGCGCGCCTCGCCGACGATCTTGTTGGCCTCGGAACGGGCCTCCGCGATCGCCTGGTCGGCGGTCTGCTGCGCCAGCGAGAGCACACGCGCGGCACTGTCGCCGCCGGGGCCCTGACCGGGCTGCGGGAGCTGCGGACCGTGACCGCCCATGGGACCGCCCATCGGGCCGCCCATCGGGTTCTGGCCCATGGGGTTCTGCCCCATCTGACCCTGGCCCATCTGACCCTGGCCCATGGGGCCCTGCCCCATCGGGCCGGGGCCGTGCTGGCCCTGCGGGCCGGGACCGTGCTGGCCCTGGCCCATCTGGCCCTGACCCATCTGACCCTGGCCGTGCTGGCCGTGCTGGCCGTGCTGGCCCTGCTGTCCGTGGCCACTGGGGCCTGCGGGCAGCTGCGGAGCGCCACCCGGCAGCTGGGGCGGGCCCATCTGCGGCGGCTGCTGCTGGACCGGCGGACCGGATATGGCGGCGGGCACGGGCGCGCCGGGGCGATCCTGCTGCTCCGGCGGCTTGCGCATACCCTGCTGCTGCTGGTTCTGGGCGGCGGCACGCGTCGCGGCGGCCAGCTTCGCGCGCAGATCCTCGTTCTCGCGCAGCAGGCGCGTCAGTTCAGCTTCGACCTCGTCGAGGAAGGCATCGACCTCGTCCTCGTCATAGCCTTCTCGGAGGCGGACGGTCGTGAACTGCTTGTTCCGCACGTCCTCGGGGGTCAACGGCATCTCTTCTTCACCTCTACGTAGTCGTCGGCAGTCGGCAAGACCGTATCGCTCACATCCTGCTCGCAAAGCTGTTCACCATGCTGATCAGGATGTAGACGATGATCATCAGAACGAAGAAGGACAGGTCGAGTGCCACGCCCCCGAGACGCAGCGGCGGAATGAACCGCCGCAGAAGCTTGAGCGGTGGATCGGTGACAGTGTAGGTGGCCTCCAGAACGACCACCATCGCCTTGCCGGGTTCCCATGAGCGTGCGAACTGGAAGACGTAATCCATGACCAACCGGAAGATCAGCACGATGAGGAAACACATCAGCGCGATGTAGATCACGTCCAGTGCGATACCCATCTCGCGCTTCCCTCTCCCCGTACTCTCGTGGCTCCGGCCGCCGGCCGGGGTTGTTCCCGGTGCCTTGTCTCAGCTCTGGTTGAAGAAACCGCCCTCTGCGATACGGGCCTTGTCCTCCGCCGTGACATCGACGTTAGCAGGCGACAACAGGAACACCTTCTGCGTCACTCGTTCAATGCTGCCATGCAGACCGAAGACCAGTCCCGCCGCAAAGTCGACAAGTCGCTTCGCGTCCGTGTCGTCCATCTCGGTCAGGTTCATGATCACCGGAGTGCCCTCACGGAAGTGTTCCCCGATGGTACGGGCCTCGTTGTAGGTCCGCGGGTGCAGCGTGGTGATGCGGTAGGGCTCCCGCTCGGACACGACCTTGGGCATGATCACCGGTGCGTTCTTCTCCAGGTTCGGACGTTCAGGTGTGATAGATGCCACGGGGGCGATACGTGCGGGTCGTCCGATTTCTGCGGGAAGCGGAGTGGAGTGGGGCACCGGCTCACGCTGGGCGGGCGGCTGCACCACACGTACGGGCTCCTCGTGCCGCTCCTGATGCGGGGGCTGGTGGCGACGGTGCTCCCGCTCCGGCTCCGGCTCGGGCTCGAAATCGTCATCGGGATCGAAACCCCGGCCGTCGTACCCATCGTCCTCCACGAGGCCGAGGTAGACCGCCATCTTGCGCATCGCGCCGGCCATTCTCTGAGTCCTCCGCTCTGTGGTGGATCGGCATCATTACCAAGTGCCCGCGATCCACTCGGTCTCCCACCCATCAGTGGGAATGACCATATTTTCTGCTGTGGTCCGACCTGCTTCGCGACGTTACCCGAGCCCGGGTCGGACTCCGAGCACCGCAGTACCGACGCGTACATGTGTCGCTCCGGCGGCCACCGCGTGCTCAAGGTCCGCACTCATCCCTGCCGACACCATGTTCGCAGCAGGATGGGCCACGCGCAGGCTGGACGAGAATTCCATCAGCCGCTCGAATGCCGCTCTTTGGCGCCCCGCGTACGGCCCGGCGAGCGGCGCGACGGTCATCAGGCCCCCGAGTCTGAGACCCGGCGCGCCGGCCACCTCCGCGGCCAACTCCTCGATGCCGTCGGGCGCGACGCCGCCGCGCTCCCCCCGCTCGCCCGACTCCGCGTCGAGGGCGACCTGAATGAGGCAGTCCAGTTCGCGCCCGGCGCGTACCGCCCCGGCCGAGAGCGCCGTAACGAGCTTCGCCCGGTCGACGGACTGCACCACATCGGCATAACTGGCCACAGAACGGGCCTTGTTTGTCTGAAGTTGCCCGACAAAGTGCCAGTTGAGTGACAGATCCGCGCACGCGGCCGCCTTGGGCGCCGCGTCCTGGTCCTTGTTCTCCGCGACATGGCGTACGCCGAGTTCGGCGAGCAGGCGCACATCACCGGCCGGGTACGTCTTGGTGACCACGATCAGGGTCACCTCTTCGCGCTCCCGCCCCGCGCTCGCACAGGCGGCGGCGATACGCGCCTCCACCTGCGCCAGGTTCGAGGCGAGTTGTTCCTTGCGGTCCGTCATGCCCATCCGTCCAGCCAGACATATCCGGCGAGCCGCCCCGTGGTGCGGTCGCGGCGGTAGGAGAAGTGGTCGCCCGACTCCAGCGTGCAGACCGGTGACTGCCGCCGGTCGCGTACGCCGAGCGCTTCGAGCTGGGCGTGCACTCCGGCGCTCACGTCGACGGCCGCCGTTCCCCAGCTGGTCTGCGACCAGGCCTCGGGCACGGCCCGTGCGACCTCGGCCCGCATCTCCTCCGGAACCTCGTAGCAGCGCCCGCAGACGGCGGGCCCCGTACGCGCGGTGATACGGGACGGCTCGGCGCCCAGCGCGATCATCGCCTCGACCGCGGCCGGGACGACCCCCGCGACCAGGCCGGGGCGTCCGGCGTGAGCGGCGGCCGCGACACCGGCGACGGGGTCGGCCAGCAGAACGGGCGTGCAGTCCGCGGTGAGCACGGCGAGGGCGAGACCGCGGCGGGCGGTCACGATCGCGTCGACCGCGGGAACGGTCCGGTCCTTCTCGGCGCTCGCGGCGCCCCACGGCCCCTCGACCACGGCCACGTCGCGGCCGTGCACCTGGTTCATCCAGACGACCAGGTCCGGGTCGAGGCCGAGCGCCTTGGCCGCGATCTCCCGGTTGCCGCGCACGGCGGCGGGGTCGTCGCCGACCGCGCCGCCGAGATTGAGCTGGTCGTACGGAACGGCGCTCACGCCGCCCCACCTGTCGGTGAAGGCGAAGTGCGCGCCGTTCTCGTGTATGGCGTCGGGCTGCACGGTCACTTCAAGAAGTCCGGGACATCCAGCTCTTCCGCCTGGCTGTCCTGGTACGGACGGGCCGGCGGTACGTGCGCCGGCGAGACCGGCGTGCTCGGGAGTTCGGCCGCCGGGGCGGCCTCGGCCTGGGGCTGGGCCGGAGCCGGCTCGTCACGCTCGCGCGGCGGAACGGTGCCGATGCCGCCGACGGGCCGCGAGGGCTCGGCGGGCCGGGACGGCGCGGACTCCTCGCGCTTGGAGCCCGATCCGGTGCCGACGCCGAGGACGTTCTCGCGGCGGGCCGGCGGCTGGCCGCCGTCGAAGCCCGCGGCGATGACGGTGACCCGTACCTCGTCGCCCAGCGCGTCGTCGATGACCGCGCCGAAGATGATGTTGGCCTCGGGGTGGGCGGCCTCGCTCACCAGCTGCGCGGCCTCGTTGATCTCGAAGAGACCGAGGTCGCTGCCGCCGGAGATGGAGAGCAGCACGCCGCGGGCGCCGTCGATGGACGCCTCCAGGAGCGGCGAGGAGATCGCCATCTCGGCTGCCGCCACCGCGCGGTCGTCGCCGCGCGCAGAACCGATGCCCATCAGCGCCGAACCGGCCTCGGACATCACCGACTTGACGTCGGCGAAGTCGAGGTTGATCAGGCCGGGGGTGGTGATGAGGTCGGTGATGCCCTGGACGCCGGAGAGCAGTACCTGGTCGGCGGACTTGAACGCGTCGAGCACGCTGACCTGGCGGTCCGAGATGGACAGCAGCCGGTCGTTGGGGATGACGATGAGGGTGTCGACCTCTTCGCGGAGTTCGGCGATGCCGTCCTCCGCCTGGTTCGCGCGACGCCGGCCCTCGAAGGTGAACGGGCGGGTGACCACACCGATCGTGAGGGCGCCGAGCGAGCGCGCGATGTTGGCGACGACAGGCGCGCCACCGGTTCCGGTGCCACCGCCTTCGCCGGCGGTGACGAAGACCATGTCGGCCCCCTTGAGGACCTCCTCGATCTCCTCACGGTGGTCCTCTGCCGCCTTGCGGCCGACTGCCGGGTTGGCCCCGGCGCCGAGGCCGCGGGTCAGTTCACGTCCGACGTCGAGCTTGACGTCGGCGTCGCTCATCAACAGGGCTTGCGCATCGGTGTTGATCGCGATGAACTCGACGCCCTTGAGACCGACCTCGATCATCCGGTTGATGGCATTGACACCACCGCCGCCGACACCGATGACCTTGATGACTGCGAGGTAGTTCTGCGGTGCTGCCACGTCGAAGGCCTCTCGCCTCGAGTTACGTGCCGCCGCGGAGTTGCAGCGCCGCGACGACTGATGCCGATTGGGACGGTCCGAACGCCGACCCGAACCCTAACCTTGAAGTTTAGGGTTACCAGTGTGTCTGTTCCTTGGACTCTCCGAACAGGACACTAAGTCGACACGTGGCGCACGTTCAACGAACACGCCGAACCTCCCGTTTTTCTTTTCACCCTATGTGATCACCCATATCGCTGGCCAACCAGGGTGCTGGCCAGGGCGTATGGCCGTCAACTGCCCGACGCGGCCGGGGCCGTGGGCGCGCTCACGTTGAAGCGACCAGCCCCCGGCACTGCTTTCATGAGGGCCTTCAGTGTGCGCGCCTTCGCCGCGCCCTGTCCGGCGCTGCCCCAGACGACCGTACGGTCCCCGTCCAGCTCCAGGGTGATGGAGTCGTACGAGGCGGCCTGGACGGTCAGCGTGTCACGGGCGACGGACCGCGGCAGGTCCCCCATGACCCGCACCGCCTCGCTCAGCAGCCGGTCCGCACCGAAGCGGTGCAGGCTCGGGGACCGGCCGGACGCCAGTTCCAGCAGCGGCACGCCTTCGGGCGCCTCGGAGACCGTGGCGAATCGCACACCCTCGTCGTCCACTTCGACGAACTTTGCGCCCTTTTCGAGGAGCAGCACCGGCTTTCGCTCGGTCACTTCCAGATCGATTCCGTGCGGCCATGAACGAATGACTTCCACCGAGTCGATACGGGGCAATTTCCGGCGCAGCCGGTCCTCGATGGCGTCCGTGTCGACCGAAATCAACGGCGCTCCGACCGGGACGGCCGCCGCCGCGAGTACCTCATCAGGCGTCAGAACCTGTGTGCCCGACGGCTTCACCTGCTCCACGCGCAGCCAGGAAGAGCCGTAGAGCAACCAGGTCCCGACCGCGGTGAGCACCACCGCCAGGCCGAGCAGCAGGAGCAGAACGCCCCGGCCGGGCAGCCGGAGCGGGCCGCCCGACGGGCCGCCGTGCGGCGGGCGGGCCGCCGACGACCCCTGCGCCTGTCGTGCACCGCGCTGGGCGGTCGTCGGTCCGGCCACTCCCTGTCGCCTCCTGGGCTCCTGCGTCGGTGAGCCGTCAGCCGGCCCTGCGTGCGGCGATCGCCTCGTACACCATGCCGACGAGCAGGTCGTCGGCGTCCCGGCGGCCGAACTCGGCGGCGGCGCGGGACATCTCGAAGAGCCGGTGCGGGTCCGCGAGGACCGGGAGCACCTCGCTCTGCACCCACTCGGGCGTCAGCTGCGCGTCGTCGACCAGCAGGCCGCCTCCGGCGTTGACCACCGGCTGGGCGTTGAGCCGCTGCTCGCCGTTGCCGATGGGCAGCGGGACGTAGGCGGCCGGCAGCCCGACGGCGGAGAGTTCGGCGACGGTCATCGCACCCGCGCGGCAGAGCATCATGTCGGCCGCGGCGTACGCGAGGTCCATCCGGTCCACGTACGGTACCGGGATGTAGGGCGGCATACCGGGCATGTTGTCCACGCGCGGCACTTCGTTCTTCGGACCGACCGCGTGCAGGATCTGGATGCCGGAGCGCTGGAGCACCGGCGCGACCTGCTGGATCACCTCGTTGAGGCGCCGGGCGCCCTGCGAGCCGCCGGAGACCAGCAGCGTCGGCAGGTTCGGGTCGAGGCCGAAGGCGGCGCGCGCCTCCGGGCGGACCCGGGCCCGGTCGAGGGTGGCGATGGTGCGGCGCAGCGGGATGCCGATGTAGCGGGCGCCGCGCAGCTTGCTGTCCGGCGTGGAGACGGCCACGGCGTGCGCGTAGCGCGAGCCGATCTTGTTGGCCAGCCCCGGCCTGGCGTTGGCCTCGTGGACGATGATCGGTACGCCGAGGCGCTTGGCCGCGAGGTAGCCGGGCAGGGCGACGTAACCGCCGAAGCCGACGACGCAGTCCGCCTTCGTGCGCTCCAGGATCTGCTCGGCGGCCTTGATGGTGCCGCGCAGCCGCCCGGGGACGGTGATCAGTTCCGGGGTGGGTTTGCGGGGCAGCGGGACCGCGGGGATCAGCCCGAGTTCGTAGCCGCGCTCGGGTACGAGCCTGGTCTCGAGCCCGCGCTCCGTGCCGAGGGCTGTGATGCCCACGGAAGGGTCCTGCCTCCGCAGTGCGTCCGCGAGGGCGAGCGCGGGCTCGATGTGGCCGGCGGTCCCCCCACCGGCGAGTACGACATGCACCGAAATTCACCGCTCTCCGGACGGACGCTTCTTGACGCGCCGTCTCATCGTCTTCCATCTCACCCCGGCCCCTTTGCCAAGGACGGTCCTTCGCATGGCGAGGGCGGCCTTCGCGGCGGGGTCCTCTCGCGCGAAGGCGATCAGCAACCCTACGGCGAACATGGTCGGCAGCAGGGAGGAGCCCCCGTACGAGAACAGCGGGAGCGGGACACCGGCGATCGGCAGCAGGCCGAGCACCGCACCGATGTTGACCACGGCCTGGGCCGTGATCCAGGTGGTCACACCTCCCGCGGCGTACCTCACGAAGGGGTCCTCCGTGCGTCCGGCCACGCGGATACCCGCATAGCCTAGAGCCGCGAAGAGGGCGAGTACCGACAGCGTCCCCGCCAGACCCAGTTCCTCACCGGTGATGGCGAAGATGAAGTCGGTGTGCGGCTCCGGGAGTTGACCCCATTTCTCCACACTTGCACCCAGCCCGGAACCGAACCATCCGCCCGAGGCCAGGGCATAGATTCCGTGCACCGCCTGCCAGCATTCACCCTTGGGACCGAGGTCGGTCGCGCCGATGCAGGCGAGCCGCGACATCCGGTTGGCGTTGTTGCTGATCAGGATGGACCCGACGAAGGCGGCGAAGGCCAGCACACCGGCGAAGAGCCGGGTGGGCGCTCCCGCGAGCCAGAGCAGGCCGAAGAGGATCGCGGTGAGGAGGATCGCCGTACCCATGTCGCCGCCGAGCATGATCAGGCCGAGCAGCAGGAAGGCGACGGGCACGAGCGGCACCAGCATGTGCTTCCACTGGTTCAGCAGCCGCCTCTCCTGCTTGCGGGCGAGCAGGTCGGCCCCCCACAGGACGAGGGCCAGTTTCCCGAACTCGCTGGGCTGGAGCATGAACGGGCCGCCGAGCGAGATCCAGTTCTGGTTGCCGCCGATCGAGACCCCTATCCCGGGGATCTGGACCAGGACCATCAGGAAGACGGTCAGGGCCAGCAGGGGGTAGGAGAGCGCGCGGTGCAGTTTGGCGGGCATCCGGGACGCGACGAGCAGGAGAGCCGTTCCGATGACCGCGGCGAGGAACTGCTTGCGGAAGAAGTACGAGGCGGGCAGCGACAGTTCCAGTGCCTTGATCATCGACGCGGAGTAGACCATCACGAGGCCGAGCACGGTGATCAGCAGGGCGCTGCCCAGGATGAGGTAGTACGCCGTGAGGGGCCGGTCCCAGGTGCGGCGCGCCCGCTCGTACAGGCGCCGCAGGCCGCTGCCGCGGGGCGGCCCGGACCGGAGGGAGACGCGGCGGCGTACGGCGGCCGGACGGCGGGCCGTCCGTTCCCCCGCCTTGCCCGGCGTGCGCGCCGCCGCGGCGCCCGCGCGCCCGCGCAGGGCGGTGCGGGCGCGCGGGGCGCTGTCGTCGGCCAACATCTCGGTGTCCCCTCCACTCGTGAGCTGCGCCGGCCGGTCCGTGGCGCGGGGACCGGCCCGCTAGTCGCGCTCCGGAGCCAACTCGCGTACGGCGTCGGCGAATGCCTCGCCACGCTTGTTGTAGTTGGTGAACATGTCCATGGAGGCGCAGGCCGGAGCCATCAGGACCGTGTCCCCGGGCCGCGCGAGCCGCGCCGCTTCGCGGACCGCCGCCGACATCGCCCCAGTGTCGGTCCGGTCGAGGTCGACCACCGGCACCTCGGGCGCGTGTCGCGCGAGGGCTTCGCGGATCAGCGCGCGGTCGGCGCCGATGAGGACGGCGCCGCGCAGCCGCTTCGCCGACTTCTCGACGAGCTCGTCGAAGGCGGCGCCCTTGGCGAGGCCGCCCGCGATCCACACGATGGGGTCGTACGCCGCGAGGGATGCCTCGGCGGCGTGGGTGTTGGTGGCCTTGGAGTCGTCGACGTACGCGACACCGGCGACGTCCGCGACGTGCTCGATGCGGTGGGCGTCGGGACGGAAGGCGCGCAGGCCGTCGCGTACGGCGGCGGGTTCGACGCCGTAGGCGCGGGCCAGGGCCGCGGCCGCGAGGGCGTTGGCGATGTTGTGCGGGGCGGGCGGATCGACGTCGGAGACGTCCGCGAGCTCCTGGGCGTTCTTCCGGCGGTTCGCGACGAAGGCGCGGTCGACCAGGATGCCGTCGACGACACCGAGCTGGGAGGGCGCGGGCGGGCCGAGGGTGAAGCCGATCGCGCGGCAGCCCTCCTCGACGTCGGCCTCGCGCACCAGGGCCTCGGTCGCGGGGTCCTGGACGTTGTAGACGCAGGCGACCTGGTTGCCCTCGTAGATCCGGCCCTTGTCGGCGGCGTACGCCTCCATGGAGCCGTGCCAGTCGAGGTGGTCGGGGGCGAGGTTCAGCACGGCCGCGGAGTGGGCGCGCAGCGAGGGCGCCCAGTGCAGCTGGTAGCTGGAGAGCTCGACGGCCAGGACGTCGTACTGTTCGTCACCGAGGACGGCGTCGAGCAGGGACACGCCGATGTTGCCGACGGCGGCGGTACGCAGGCCGGCGGCCTCCAGGATGGAGGCCAGCATGCGTACGGTCGTGGTCTTGCCGTTGGTGCCGGTGACCGCGAGCCAGGGAGCTGGTTCTCCGCGGCCGTGCCCCCGCAGGCGCCAGGCCAGTTCGACGTCGCCCCAGATCTCCACGCCCGCCTCCGCGGCGGCCAGGAAGAGCGGCTTGTCGGGCTTCCAGCCGGGCGCGGTGACGATCAGTTCGGTGCCCTCGGGGAGGGTCGCGCCGTCGCCGAGGCGGACGGTGACGCCGAGTGCTTCGAGTTCGGCGGCCTGGGCGCGGGAGCGGTCGTCGTCGCCGTCGTTGACGACCGTGACCTGGGCCCCGAGGCCCCGCAGCACGCGTGCTGCGGGGATCCCGGAGACTCCGAGACCCGCGACGGTCACCCGCTTGCCGGTCCAGGTCGTGTCGGTCACTTGTCGGCCGCCCAGCCCGCGTAGAAGAGTCCGAGGCCGATGATCACGCACATGCCCTGGATGATCCAGAAGCGGACCACCACGAGGACTTCGGACCAGCCCTTGAGTTCGAAGTGATGCTGGAGCGGCGCCATCTTGAAGACGCGCTTGCCGGTCATCTTGAACGAGCCGACCTGGATCACGACGGACATCGTGATCAGGACGAACAGGCCGCCGAGGAGCGCCATCAGGAACTCGGTGCGCGAGCAGATCGCCAGACCCGCGAGCGCGCCGCCGAGGGCGAGCGAGCCGGTGTCACCCATGAAGATCTTGGCGGGCGAGGTGTTCCACCACAGGAAGCCGAAGCAGGCGCCCATCAGGGCGGCGGCGACGACCGCGAGGTCGAGTGGATCCCGTACTTCGAAGCAGGCTTCCGGGTTGGTCAGGCTCGGCGCGTCCGCGCACGACTCCTGGAACTGCCACAGACCGATGAAGGTGTACGCGCCGAAGACCATCACGGAGGCGCCGGTGGCGAGTCCGTCGAGGCCGTCGGTGAGGTTCACACCGTTCGACATCGCCAGGATCATGAACAGCGCCCAGACCACGAACAGCACCGGGCCGATCGACCAGCCGAAGTCCTGGACGAACGAGAGCTTGGTGGAGGCGGGGGCGTTGCCGCGCACGTCCTTGAACTGCAGGGCCAGCACGGCGAACGCGATGCCGACGATCAGCTGGCCGGCCATCTTGGCCTTGGCCCGCAGACCCAGTGAGCGCTGCTTGACGATCTTGATGTAGTCGTCGAGGAAGCCGACCAGGCCCATGCCCGCCATGAGGAACAGCACCAGCAGACCGGAGGCGCTCGGCTTCTCGCCGGTGATCACCTTCGCCAGGGCGTACGCGATGAGCGTGGCCAGGATGAAGGCGATGCCGCCCATGGTGGGGGTGCCGCGCTTGCCGTGGTGGCCGCGCGGGCCGTCGTCCCGGATGAACTGCCCGTACCCCTTGCGGGCCAGCAGTTTGATGAGCAGCGGGGTGCCGATCAGGGTCAGGAAGAGCCCGATGACTCCCGCGAAGAGGATCTGCCTCATCGGCCGGTGACCTCGCCCTCGGTACGGTGGTCGAGGAGCGCCTGGGCGACCCGCTCGAGACCGACCGACCTGGAAGCCTTCACCAGCACGACGTCTCCCGGACGCAGTTCACTGCGCAACAGGTCGACCGCCGCCTGCGCGTCGGACACGTGCACCGACTCCTCACCCCACGAACCCTCGTTGTAAGCGCCCAGCTGCAGCCAGGACGCTTCCCTGCCCCCGACCGCCACGAGCTTGCTGACGTTGAGCCGGACGGCGAGCCGTCCGACCGCGTCGTGCTCGGCGAGCGAATCGTCACCGAGCTCGGCCATCCGGCCGAGCACCGCCCACGTACGACGCCCCTGGCCCATGGCCGCGAGCGCGCGCAGGGCGGCTCGCATGGATTCGGGGTTCGCGTTGTAGGCGTCGTTGACGACTGTCACGCCGTCAGGACGCTCGGTGACCTCCATGCGCCAGCGGGACAGCGTGCCCGCCTCGGAGAGCGCGGTGGCGATCTCGTCCACGGACATGCCCAGCTCATGGGCGACGGCGGCCGCGGCGAGCGCGTTCGACACGTGGTGCTCACCGTACAGCCGCATGGTCACGTCACTGCACCCGGTGGGTGTGCGAAGGCTGAAGGCGGGCCGGCCATTCTCCATGAGCCGGACATTCTCGGCGCGTACGTCCGCGTCCGCGGCCTCGCCGAAGAGCACCACCCGGGCCTTCGTGCGGGACGTCATGGCCCGTACGAGGTGGTCGTCGGCGTTGAGGACGGCCACGCCGCCCTCCTCCGCCGGCGGCAGCGCCTCGACCATCTCGCCCTTGGCCTCGGCGATCTGCTCACGTCCGCCGAACTCGCCGATGTGGGCGGTCCCGACGTTGAGCACGAGGCCGATGTGCGGCGGGGTCAGGCCGGTGAGGTACCGGATGTGGCCGATGCCGCGCGCGCCCATCTCGAGGACCAGGTGGTGGGTCTCCCCGGTGGCGCGCAGCGCGGTGAGCGGCAGGCCGATCTCGTTGTTGAGGGAGCCGGGCGTCCAGACCGTGGGGGCCTTGCGCTCCAGCAGCTGGGCGATCAGGTCCTTGGTGGAGGTCTTGCCGGCCGAGCCGGTGAGCGCGACGACCTTCGTGCCGAGCCGTCCGACGACGGCGCGCGCCAGGGCGCCCAGCGCCTCGGTGACGTCGTCCACGACGATGGCGGGTGCGCCGACGGGGCGGGTCGCCAGTACGGCTGCCGCGCCCGCGGCGACGGCGCGCCCGGCGAAGTCGTGGCCGTCGACGCGCTCGCCCGCGAAGGCGGCGAAGAGGCTGCCGGGTTGGACCTCGCGGGAGTCGATGACGACGGGCCCGGTCACCAGCAGGGCGCTGTCCGGTATGTCGTGCGACTGCCCGCCGACGATCTCGGCGATCTCGGCGAGGGAGAGCGCGATCACTGGGTCACCTCGCTGTCGTGGGCCGGTGCGGCGCTCAGGATCGCGGTGCGGAGCACCTGGCGGTCGTCGAAGGGGCGTACCACTCCGGCGATGTCCTGGCCCTGCTCGTGGCCCTTGCCGGCGACGAGCACGGTGTCGCCGGGCTTGGCGCGGGCGACCGCCGCGGCGATGGCCGAGGCCCGGTCGGCGTCGACCAGGACGTCGCCGCGCTCGTGCGCGGGCACCTCGGCGGCGCCGGCGAGCATCGCGGCGAGGATCGCGAGGGGGTCCTCGGAGCGCGGGTTGTCGGAGGTCAGTACGGCGGTGTCGGCGAGGCGGGCGGCGGCGGCGCCCATCGAGGGCCGCTTCTGCTTGTCGCGGTCGCCGCCGCAGCCGAGCACGATGTGCAGTTCGCCCTCGGTGACCTTGCGCAGCGCGCGCAGGACCGATTCGACGGCGTCCGTCTTGTGGGCGTAGTCGACGACGGCGAGGTACGGCTGGCCCTCGTCCACGCGCTCCAGGCGGCCCGGGACGCCGGGGACGGCGGCGATGCCGTCGGCGGCGGTCTGCGGGTCCACGCCGGCGACCGCGAGCGTGACGATCGCGGCGAGCGTGTTGGCGACGTTGAAGGGGCCCGCCAGCGGGGCCTTCGCGGCGATGCGCTCGCCCTGGGGGCCGACCACCGTGAACGTACTGGTGAACGGGCCGACCTCGACACCCTCGGCGCGCCAGTCGGCGTCCGGGTGGCCCTCGGCGGAGAAGGAGGTGACCGGGACGTCGGACTCGGTGATGAGCCTGCGGCCGTACTCGTCGTCGAAGTTGACGACGCCCACCCTGCTGCGCTCCGGGGTGAAGAGACGTGCCTTCGCCTGGAAGTAGTCCTCCATGTCGGAGTGGAATTCCATGTGCTCGGGGCTCAGGTTGTTGAAGACCGCGACGTCGAAGACGCAGCCGTCGACCCGGCCGAGCACCAGCGCGTGGCTGGAGACCTCCATGGCGACCGCCTCGACGCCGCGTTCGCGCATGACGGCGAACAGGGCCTGGAGGTCGGTGGCCTCGGGGGTGGTCCGCTCGGACTTGATGCGCTCGTCGCCGATGCGCATCTCGACCGTGCCGATGAGGCCGGTCAGCCTCCCGGCCGCCCGCAGGCCGCCCTCGACGAGGTACGCCGTGGTGGTCTTGCCGGACGTGCCGGTGATGCCGAGCTGGAGCAGGGCGTCGCCGGGGTGGCCGTAGATCTCGGTGGCGAGCTCGCCCATCCGGCTGCGCGGATCGTCGACGACCAGGGCCGGCAGGCCGGCCTCGGCCGCGCGTGCGGCGCCCGCCGGGTCGGTGAGGATCGCGGCCGCGCCGAGTCCCGCCGCCTGTGTGGCGAAGTCGGCGCCGTGCAGGCGCGCCCCTGGGAGGGCGGCGTACAGGTCGCCAGGCCTCACCGCGCGGGAGTCGTGCGTGATACCGGTGACCTCGACCGCGCTCTCGACGGCTCGGGGCTCGGTACCCAGCCGTTCGGCCAGCTCCCCGAGGGGTGTCGGGCGGACCTGGACCGGCCGGGGCGCTCCGGGGTACGTCACCGGGGCGTCCTTCTGGGTGGTTTGGGACTGATCAGCGTGTGGCACGGCGGTGAGCGTACCGGGCGTACCCGGCCCCTCGCGAAACGAGGGGTGCCGGTGCGGAGCGGGGTCTTCTTGGTTCCCGGGGTACGGGGTGATCGTTGTCACTGGTGGTCCTGAGTCACTCGCCGGGCGTGAAGGACACCGGCAGCCGGGCGGGCTTGCTGCCGGTCGGTGCGACCTGGAGGGTCTTGAGTGCGAACTCCATGACCTGCTTGTAGATGGGGCCGCAGATCTGGCCGCCGAAGTAGCTGCCTCTGGTGGGGTTCTGGATGGCGCAGTACACGGTGACCCGCGGCTTGTCGGCGGGTGCGAAGCCGGCGAAGGACGCGGTGTAGCCCTTGTAGCGTCCGGTGGCCGGATCCACCCGGTTGGAGGTGCCGGTCTTGCCGCCGACACGGTAGCCGGGGATGCGGGCCTTGGTCCCCGTACCCTCCTCGTCGTCGACGACCGACTCCAGCATGGTGGCCAGGGTCCTGGCGGTCTTCTCGCTCACCACCCGGTTCTTCCTGGGCTCGGGGGCGGGCGTGAAGCGGCCGTCGGGGCCCTTGGTGCCGCGGACCAGCGTTGGCTGGATCCGTACGCCGCCGTTGGCGATCGTCGAGTAGACGGAGGCCGCCTGCATGGCGTTGAGCGAGAGACCCTGGCCGAACGGGATCGTGTACTGCTGCGAGGTGCTCCAGTCCTCGGGGGCCGCGAGGATGCCCGCGGTCTCGCCGGGGTAGTGGAGCCCGCTGGGGCGGCCGAGGCCGAACTTCCGCAGGTAGGAGTGGAGGACCTGGTTGGCCTGCGCCCGGGTTTTGCCGAGCTGTTCGGTCGCCAGGATCGTGCCGATGTTGCTGGACTTGGCGAGCACGCCGTTGAGCGTCAGGTACCAGGTGGGGTGGTCGATGTCGTCCTTGAAGAGCCGGTCGCCGCGGTGCAGCCGGTTGGGTACGACGACATGCGTGCCGGGCGCCGCGGCGTTCTCCTCCAGCACCGCGGCCATGGACATGACCTTGGCGGTGGAGCCCGGTTCGTACGCGTCCTGGAGGGCTGCGTTGCCCATGGCGGCCGCGTCGGCCTGCGAGAGGTCGTTGGGGTCGAAGCCGGGGGCGTTGGCCATGGCGAGGACCTCGCCGGTGCGGGTGTCCTGGACTATCACGTAGCCGCGGTCCGCCCCGGACTTCTCCACCTGTTCGGCGATGGCGTCCTGGGCCGCCCACTGGATGTCGCGGTCGATGGTCAGCTCGATGTCGGATCCGGGGACGGCGGGGACCTCGCGGGCTCCGACGGTGGGGACCCTGCGGCCGCCGGACTGGGCGTACTTGATCTCTCCGTCCCTGCCCGCGAGCTCCTCGTCCAGCTGGGTCTCCAGGCCGCCCGCGCCCTTGCCCTCGGCGTTGACGTAACCGAGTATCCCGGCGGCGAGATCGCCGTTGGGGTAGACGCGCTTGCTGCTGGCCTCCTGGAAGACGCCGGCGAGCACGTCGACGCCCTTGCCGCCCTTGGCCTTGTCCGCACCGGCCTTCTTGGCGAAGACGCTCTTGAGGTCCTTGATCTGCTTCCAGATCTGCGGGGTCTGGCGGCGGGCCAGGACGGCGTACCTGCTCTTGGGCGTCCGGAGCTTCTTCGCCAGTTCGGCCGCGTCCTTGCGCAGGATGGGCGCGAGGATCTCCGCGGCCCGCTCGGGCGTGTCCGGGGCCTTGGTGAACGCGGCGGTGAACATCGACGGGTCGGCCGTGATGTCGTGCGCGTCCACGCTGGTGGCCAGCGCGATGCCGCTGCGGTCGGTGATCTTGCCTCGCTCGGCCGCCAGGGTGGAGGTGAAGTACCGGTTCTTCTCGGCCTTGGCCGCGTACGCGCTCGCGTCCACGGCCTGGACCTGGAGCAGCCGTACGACGAAGGCCAGCATGACCAGGGTCAGTCCGACGCCGACCAGCCTCAGCCGGGGCCTGGGGCTGCCGAGCTGCAGCGGGCGGGCGGCCCTGGGCGCGGGACGCGGCCGTCCCACCGGGGGGCGCGTCCTGGGCCGCGCTGCGGGCTGCGGGCGCCCGCCGCCGTGCGGGCGCCCGGGGCCGGGCACACGACGGCGCGGTGGTTCCTGGGGGGGCACTGCGTCACCTGCCGGGGGTCGTGGTCGGCTTCGCGGACGGGCTCACGGGACGGGAACGGATGCGGGAGGAACGGCGGCGGGAGGAACGGCGACCGGAGGCGGCACCGGGGCCGGGGCCGGTGGCGTCAGGGTCGATGGTGCCGGGGACTGCGATGCCGGGGCCTGCGGGGGAAAGGCCGCCAGAGGCGGGCCGGGGTCGTGCAGGCTCAGCGGCACGGGGCCGGCGGCGGCTCCGGCGGTCGCTCGGGAGGGTACGCCCCGGACCGTACCGTCGGGACCGAGGAAGGCGGGGCTGCCGCCGGGCACCATGCCGAGTTCGCGGGCCCTGCGCTCCAGCGCGCCGGGCGCGGACCGGTCGTCCACGTCCTGCTGGAGCGCCTGCTCCTCGTCGGTCAGTTCCGTGGTCCGCTTCTTGAGCTCGCTCAGTTCGAACGAGCCCTCGTTGAGCGAGGAATTCAGCAGCAGGAGGGTGATGAGGCCGCCGCCGAGCAGCAGCACGACCAGCAGCACGAAGGGGGTCCTGGCCGCCTGGGCCGGACCCGAGGGCATCAGTCGCGACAACCGCGCGGCCCGCCCCTTCAGCTGCTTGGCCGGCTCGGTCACAGCACGTCCTCCCGGATGCGCTGCGCCCCGCGCAGCCGGGCCGGGGCGGCACGGCGGTTCTCGGCGATCTCTTCGTCCGTCGGCAGTTCCGCGCCGCGCGTCAGCAGCTTCAGCCTCGGCTGGTACTGCTCCGGCACGACGGGCAGGCCGGGGGGCGCGGTGTTGGCGGCGCCGGCCGCGAAAACCTGCTTGACCAGGCGGTCTTCGAGCGAGTGGTACGAAAGGACCGCGATCCGGCCGTCCACGGCGAGCGACTTCACCGCCGCCGGGACGGCCCGCTCCAGCACGCTGAGCTCACCGTTGACCTCGATGCGCAGCGCCTGGAAGGTGCGCTTGGCGGGATTGCCGCCGGTGCGCTTGGCGGCCTGCGGCAGTGCGTCGCGGATCAGTTCGACGAGCCGGGCGCTGTTGCTGAACGGTTCCTTCTCGCGCTCGCGCACGATCGCCGAGACGATCCGCTTGGCCTGCTTCTCCTCGCCGTACTGGCGCAGGATCCGCACCAGCTCGCCCGGTGGGTAGGTGTTGAGGACCTCGGCCGCGCCGACGCCCGTCGTCTGGTCCATGCGCATGTCGAGCGGGGCGTCGTGGGCGTAGGCGAAACCGCGCTCCCGCTCGTCGAGCTGCATCGACGAGACGCCGAGATCGAAGAGGACGCCCTGGACGCGCGGGACGGAGAGGCGTTCCAGGACCTCGGGCAGCTCGTCGTAGACGGCGTGCACCAGGGTGGCCCGGTCGCCGAACGGGGCGAGCCGCTCGCCGGAGAGCCGCAGCGCCTCCTTGTCCCGGTCGAGCGCGACGAGCCGCACCGAGGGGAAGGCGGTGAGCAGGGCCTCGCTGTGCCCGCCGAGGCCGAGGGTGCAGTCGACGACCACCGCTCCCGGCTCGCCGAGGGCCGGGGCCAACAGGTCCAGGCATCGCTGGAGCATCACCGGGACGTGTCGGGTCTGGCTCATGCGCCCTCTCAGGTACCGGCGCGGTCGTGTACGTACGGCCTGGTCCCCACCCGCTCAGAAGGGGAAACGGCCTGCCGCCGCCGGGGAAGGGGCGTCGGCCGACCGGCGAGCGGGAGGAGGCCGGGCCGTACGTACGCCGCGCACGCGGGAGAAAATCGGAATGTGCGGTATGTGTCGGTGAAGCAGTAAGGGCACATCACGCCACCCACTTCGCGTTACTTTAGTCCACTCGTCCTCCCGGTCAATCAACGGGCCAGCGCGCCGCACGGCCTCGTTTTCACTCGTACGGAGGATGCTCATTGACGCCACGGAGCGCTCTTGTGGGTTACCTCACAACCATCCTTGTTGACGTTTTTTGTCCCTTCTCACAGCGAGCCCGAACCGCGCATCCCTATTAACGTCTATGCCATGTCGACTTCTGCGCACCTTCCCGTCGAGCCCGCCACCGAGTTCGCCAGCGAGCCCGCCGCCGCGACGCCCTCCGCGGCACACGCCGGAGGTACGGTCACCGACCGCCTCGTCGAAGCGAACCGGCGGTACGCAGCGGACTTCCGCGACCCGGGGATGGACGCGCGGCCCGTGCTGCGCGTCGCCGTGGTCGCCTGCATGGACGCACGTCTGGACCTGCACGGCGCGCTCGGCCTCGAACTGGGCGACTGCCACACCATCCGCAACGCGGGCGGCGTGGTCACCGACGATGTCATCAGGTCCCTGACCATCAGCCAGCGGGCGCTCGGCACCCGCAGCGTCATACTCGTCCACCACACCAACTGCGGCCTGGAGAGCCTCACCGAGGACTTCCGGCACGAGCTGGAGGCCGAGGTCGGGCAGCGGCCCTCGTGGGCCGTGGAGTCCTTCCGGGACGTCGAGCAGGACGTACGCCAGTCGATGCAGCGCGTGCGGACCTCGCCGTTCCTGCCGCACACCGACGACGTGCGCGGCTTTGTCTTCGAGGTGTCCACCGGCCTGCTGCGGGAGATCGACCCGGTGAAGTAGCGCGGCCGAGCGGACGAAAACCCGGCAACCCTCGACATACCGCCCTCAGTTATCCACAGGCGAGTGACACGAAGCGGTAACGGCAACGACAATGCGGTGGTGACATCGCGCCGGAACCGTCCGCGCGCGATGTCCGTGTTTCGGGTGGGGCCGTTCCGTCGTCGTGGCGCCGGCCCGTAATGGGGTATCCCCTGCTCATCAAGAGCTCGGGGAAGGGGCCGAGGAGGGCCGGGTGACGACCTATGACGATCGAGCGAGCCTCACGGATCTGACCACCACAGCGGAGCGCATCCGCAGGTCGGTGGAGGGTGTGATCGAGGGCAAGCCGGAGGTCGTACGGCTTTCTCTGACCGTGCTCCTCGCCGAGGGGCACCTGCTCATCGAAGACGTGCCGGGCGTGGGCAAGACGATGCTCGCCAAGGCGCTCGCCAGATCCGTCGACTGCTCGGTACGGCGCATTCAGTTCACGCCGGACCTGCTGCCTTCGGACATCACCGGTGTGAGCATCTACGACCAGCAGCGGCGCGACTTCGAATTCAAACCCGGCGCGATCTTCGCCCAGATCGTGATCGGCGACGAGATCAACCGCGCCTCGCCGAAGACCCAGTCCGCGCTGCTGGAGTCGATGGAGGAGCGCCAGGTCACCATCGACGGGCAGACCTACGAGCTGCCCACGCCCTTCATGGTGGTCGCCACGCAGAACCCGGTGGAGATGGAGGGCACGTACCCGCTGCCCGAGGCCCAGCGCGACCGTTTCATGGCGCGGGTCTCCATCGGTTACCCGAGCGCCGAGGCCGAGCTCCGGATGCTGGACGTGCACGGCGCGGCCTCGCCGCTCGACGACCTCCAGCCGGTCGCGCACGCCCACGAGATCCTGAAGCTGATCGACGCGGTCCGCACGGTCCATGTGGCCGACGCGGTGCGGCGGTACGCCGTGGAGCTGGTCGCGGCCACCCGCAGCCACCCCGACCTGCGGCTCGGCGCCTCGCCCCGCGCCACCCTGCACCTGCTGCGCGCCGCCAAGGCGTCCGCCGCGCTGAGCGGACGCGACTACGCGCTGCCCGACGACGTACAGGCCCTCGCGGTGGCGGTGCTCGCGCACCGGCTGCTGCCGACGGCCCAGGCCCAGCTGAACCGGCGTACCTCCGAGCAGGTCGTACTGGAGATCCTCCAGCGCACCGCCGTGCCGACGGCCGCGGCGCCCGACGGTGGCCACGCCACGGGGCGGGCGACGGCGACGCCGCCTTCCGGCGCTCCGCTGTACGGCCACCAGCAGCCCGGCGTACGGCGACCGTGATGACGGCCGGGGGGTCCGCCGTACCCGCCGGGGCGGAGGGGGCCGACGGCAGCGGCGACGAGGGCGGGAAGGGCGGCCTGCGGGCCGCGCTGTCGGGGCTGACCACCCGCGGCCGGTCGTTCCTGGCGGCGGGCGTGGCCGCCTCGGTGTGCGCGTACCTGCTGGGCCAGGCGGACCTGCTGCGGGTCGGGCTGCTGCTCGCCGTGCTGCCACTGGTCTGCGTGGCCGTGCTGTACCGCACGCGCTACCGGGTCGCGGGCAGCAGGCGGCTGACGCCGTCGCGCGCGGCGACGGGCGCGGAGGCGCGCGTGCACCTGCGGCTGGACAACGTCTCCCGGCTGCCCACCGGTCTGCTGATGCTCCAGGACCGGGTGCCGTACGTCCTGGGGCCGCGGCCGCGGTTCGTCCTCGACCGGGTGGAGGCGGGCGGCCGGCGCGAGGTGTCCTACCGGGTCCGCTCGGACCTGCGGGGGCGCTACCCGCTGGGCCCGCTCCAGCTGAGGCTGACGGACCCCTTCGGCATGTGCGAGCTGACCCGCTCGTTCAGCGCGTACGACATCCTGACCGTGATCCCGCGCGTCGAGGCGCTGCCCGCCGTTCGGCTGACCGGCGAGGCGCCGGGATACGGCGACGGGCGCAGCCGTTCGCTCGCGCTGGCCGGCGAGGACGACGTCATCCCGCGCGGCTACCGGCACGGCGACGACCTGCGCCGCGTGCACTGGCGTTCCACCGCGCGCTACGGCGAGCTGATGGTGCGCCGAGAGGAGCAGCCGCAGCGCGCCGGGTGCACGGTGCTGCTGGACACCCGGCGGGCCGCGTACCAGGGGGGCGGGCCGGACTCGGCCTTCGAGTGGGCGGTGTCGGGGGCGGCTTCCGCCCTGGTGCACATGCTCGAACGGGGCTATTCGGTAAGGCTGTTGACCGACACCGGGAATTCGGTGCCCGGTGAGGGGGCGGGCGGTTTCGCCGGGGCCACCCAGGAGACGGCCGACTCCGCCGGGCTGATGATGGACACGCTCGCCGTCGTCGGGCACTCGGACGGCACGGGACTCTCCGCGTCGTACGACGCGCTGCGCGGTGGGAACGAAGGCCTCCTGGTCGCCTTCTTCGGTGACCTGGACGAGGACCAGGCGGCCGTGGCGGCGCGCATGCGCCCGCGCAACGGGGCCGCCGTCGCCTTCGTGCTGGACAGCGAGACCTGGGCGCGGGGGAAGGCGCCGGGCCAGGGCCGGGCGGCGGACCCCGCGGGCCTCATGGCGCGTGTGCCGGCCGCCGCCGAGGAGCGGGTCAGACCGCTGCGCGAGGCGGGGTGGACGGTGCTGACCGTACCGCCCGGCACGCGCCTCGCCGGCCTGTGGCGGATGGCGGAACGACAGCGCACCGGTACGGGAGCCTCTCCCGTTGACGGCGCGGCAGGTACGAGTGGGGGTTGGTCATGAGCGGTCGCGGGCGGCTGGCGCTGTGCGCCACGGGGGCCACCCTGATGACGGCGGGCGCGCTGCTGCCTCTGATCAACACGACGTCCTGGTTCCTGACGGCGGTCGTCACCGTGGTGGTGCAGGCGGGGGTGGGCGCGCTCGCCCGGCGGGTGCCGCTGGCCCGGCCGCTGACCGTGGCCGTCCAGGCGTTCGTGGCGCTGGTGATGCTCACCGTGGTGTTCGCCATGGACTCGGCGATCGGCGGGGTGCTGCCGGGGCCCGAGGCGTTCCGGGAGTTCGCACGGCTGCTGACGACGGGCATCGAGGACGTCGGCCGGTACGCCATCCCGGCGCCCGCGTCCGAGGGCATCAGGCTGATGCTGGTCGGGGGTGTCCTGCTGATCGCTCTGGCCGTGGACGCGCTGGCGGTGACGTTCCGCAGCGCGGCCCCGGCCGGCCTGCCGCTGCTGGCGCTCTACTCGGTGGCCGCCGGGCTCTCGCCGGGCGGCGCGGGCTGGCTGTGGTTCGTGCTGGCGGCCTCCGGCTACCTGCTGCTCCTGCTGGCCGAGGGCCGGGACCGGCTCTCCCAGTGGGGCCGCGTCTTCGGCGGTGCGCCGCGCACCGGGGGACGCACGGCAGCCGCCGGATTCGAGACGGCAAGCGGCTCCGCGCCGGCGCCGGTCCGTACGGGCCGGCGCATCGGCGCGGTGGCGCTGGGCATCGCCCTGGCCGTCCCCGCCTCGCTGCCCGCCCTGGACGGCGGGCTGCTGGGCGGCGCGGGCGTCGGGGGCGGCGGCGGTTCCGGCGGCGGGACCATTTCGGCGGTCAACCCGCTGGTCTCGCTCCAGAACAGCCTGAACCAGCCCGAGGACCGCGAGGTACTGCGGTACCGCACGAACACGCAGGACACCGAGGACCTGTATCTGCGGATCGTCGCGCTGGACCGGTTCGACGGATCCGCGTGGAAGTCGGCGGAGCGCAGGGTCGACGACGTACCGGACCGGCTGCCCCGCCCGCAGGGGCTCGGCACCGGCGTCCGTGCGACCGAGATCGACTCCACCGTCTCGGCGGCCGGCTGGTACTCCCAGAGCTATCTGCCGCTCCCCTACCCGGCGACGCGGGTGGGCATCGACGGCCGCTGGCGTTACGAGCCGTCCGGGCGCACTCTCGTGGGCGACCGGGGCCAGACCACCCGCGGCGTGCGCTACACGGTCAGCAGCCTGACGGTGCGGCCGACCCGCGAGCAGCTGGCCGCGGCCACCACGCCGCCGGCCGGTCTGCTGCGCGAATACACCGAGGTTCCCGAGGCGCTGCCCCAGGTGGTGGAGTCGACCGCGCTCGACGTGACGAAGGGCGCCTCGAACGACTACGAGCGGGCGGTCAGGCTCCAGGACTGGTTCGCCTCCGACGGCGGCTTCAGGTACGACACGCAGGTGCAGTCGGGCAGCGGTACGGCGGCGATCGCCCGTTTCCTCAGGGACAAGGAGGGCTTCTGCGTCCACTTCTCGTTCTCGATGGCCGCCATGGCCAGGACGCTCGGCATCCCGGCGCGGGTGGCGGTGGGCTTCACGCCCGGCACCGCGCAGTCCGACGGCACCATGTCGGTCGGTCTGCGCGACGCGCACGCCTGGCCGGAGCTGTACTTCGAGGGCGTGGGATGGACTCGCTTCGAGCCGACGCCGTCCCGTGGCTCGGTTCCGGACTACACCCGCCAGGACACCCCGTCCGGCTCCGCGTCCGACCCCGCGCAGGCGCAGCCGAGCACCTCGGCCGCACCTTCGGCGGCGCCCAGCGTCACCGACAGCTGCCCTCCGCAGATGCGGAAGCTGGGCGAGTGCGGCGGGGCCGCGCAGCAGGGCGGTGCGGGCCCCACCGACACCGGGTTCCCGCTGGGCCCGCTGCTGCTGGTGGTGCTGGGCGTGGTGCTCGTGGTGCTGCTGCCTCTGCTGCCGTTGCTGTGGCGGAGCCGGGTGCGTACACAGCGGCTGGGGTCCGGGGGACGCACGCCCGCGGATGTGGCCGCCCGTACGCTGTCCGGCTGGCGTGAGATCACCGATTCGGCGTGGGACTACGGTGTCGCGCCCGACGAGTCGCAGACGCCGCGCAAGGCCGCCGCGCGGATCGTGCGCCTCGGCGGGCTGGACGGCGCGTCGGCCGAGGCGGTGCACCGGGCGGCGGGCGCGGTGGAGCAGGTGCTCTACGCCCCGCGGCCCGCTGTCTCGGGCAACCTCACCGAGGAGGCCCGGCAGGTGCGGGCGGGTCTGCGGGCCGCGGCGGGGCGCGGGGCGCATCTGCGGGCTGTTCTCGCACCGCGCTCGGCTGTCCGGGTGGTCTGGGCGGTGTCGGCGCGCTGGGCCGCCGTGAAGGACCGGTGGCGCGCGAGCCGCTGGACCGTGGAGCGGTGGGCGGACGCCCTGCGACGCCGTCCGTCCCGGCAGCGCGGCTGACGGGCCCGGGGTCGTACCGGCACGGATACGCTCGGATACGAGTGAGGGGTGACCGCCCGGAGGCGGTCACCCCTCACTCGTACAGCAAGTGTCGGATGCGGTCGGCGAGGATCGGACGCGATCGATGCGCGCGGCCGGTGCTCAGCGACCTGTCTCAGTGGCCCTGGCCCTCTTCACGGCGGCGCTGCCACCGCTGCTCGATGCGGTCCATGACCGACCGTCGCTGCCGGGGGCGGCTGCGAGCGGCCGGGCCGGTGTCGGAAGCCGGTTGCTCACCCGGTTTCGGGGCCTTGCGCCAGCCGGTAACCGCGAGCACCGCGCAGCCGAGCATCACGAGGAAGCCCACCACGCTGACCCAGATCTGCTGTGCGACCATTCCGGCCATGAGGAGCGCGATACCCACCAGAAAGCCTGCGACTGCCTGGTAGACCCGTCGTCGGGTGTACGTACGCAGCCCGCTTCCCTCAAGCGCTGTCGCGAACTTGGGATCTTCGGCGTACAGCGCTCGCTCCATCTGCTCGAGCATTCGCTGCTCGTGCTCCGAGAGCGGCACGGGAGTCCTCCTACTCGTCGGTCGCGGGGGGCGACCGTTTGCGGCCCTTTCAGAATAGGCAGGGAATCGCCCCCGTGAAACCCGCCCTCTACGCCAATTCACAATCCGGGCCGCCACGCCGTTTCGATTGCCCGAGGAGTACATTCCCCATGGCCCGATCCGCCATGCGCACGGTGTCCTCCGATCATACGGGGCCAGGCGGCCGATCGGGGGGCCTGTGGCGGACTCCATGTGCCACTGCGTTGCTGATCAGCCGCTTTTCTCACCTCGCAGAACGGTTCCTCAGCCGTCGCCGGGCTCCCGCTTCTGTCCCAGGACGTGCAGCTGGCTCGCGACGGAGTGGAAGGCCGGCAGCTCGGCGGCCGCGGCCTCCAGCTTGAGCAGGGCGTCCAGGGCGCCGGGCTCGGTGTCCACCAGGGCGCCGGGCACGAGATCGGCGAAGACCCGTACGCCGTGGACGGCAGCGACCTCGACACCGGCCGCGCCGACCAGCCCGGTGAGCTGCTCAGCGGTGAAGCGCCGCGGTACGGGATCGCCCTCGCCCCAGCGGCCCGCCGGGTCGGTGAGGGCCTGCCTGGCCTCGGTGAAGTGGCCGGCCAGGGCCCGGGCCAGAACGGCGCCGCCGAGGCCGGCGGCGAGCAGGCTGAGGACACCGGAGGGGCGGAGCGCGTCGACCGCGTTGCGCACACCCTCGGCCGGGTCGTCGACGTATTCCAGGACGCCGTGGCACAGGACCACGTCGTGGCCGCCGCGGTCGACGACGTCGAAGAGACCGTGGATGTCGCCCTGCACACCGCGCACGCGGTCGGCCACGCCGGCCTCCGCGGCCCGGCGCTCCAGCGCGAACAGCGCGTTGGGGCTGGGGTCCACGACGGTGACGCGGTGGCCGAGGCGGGCGACGGGCACCGCGAAGTTCCCCGTGCCGCCGCCGGTGTCGAGAACGTCCAGGGCATCGCTCCCGGTCGCCTTGACCTTGTGGTCGAGAGCGTCCTTGAGGACCTCCCAGACCACGGCGGTACGGAGGGAGGCGCGGGGGCGCATCGGGTCCGACACGGCAGTTGACTCCTCGGCGCGGTGCCGCCGCGGACGGCGGGGCGGTGAACGGTGCGGGCGGTGAACGCCCTGCCCACCCTATTGCCTCCGGGAACCGGTCCTGTCATCCCGTGTCCGGGTGGTCCGTTCCCTCGATCCGGGGCTGGGGCAGCACCGGATCGAGCGCGAGCAGCCGCTCGACCAGGCGCAGGAACACCGTCACGTCGCGCAGCAGATCGTCGGCGTCGCGGGCGCTCGCCGCCCCCTGTATGCCCGCCTCCGCGCGCGCCCGGCGGTCGGCGCCCGAGGCGAACAGGGCGCTCCACTCGGTCAGCTCCGGCGCGATCTCCGGGAGGACCTCCCAGGCGCTGCGGATCCGCCGGCGCCGGGACGCGGAGGGCTCGGGCCGGCCACGGGCCGCGAGGACGGCGGCAGCGGTGCGCAGGGCGGCGAGGTGGGCCGTGGCATACCGCTCGTTCGGCATGTCGAGGGTGGCGGCCTCGTCCAGTCCGCCGCGGGCCTGGGCGAGCAGATCGAGAGCGGCGGGCGGGGCACCGGCCCTGCGCAGCACCGGGTGGACGTCGGCGGCGGGGCCGGCCGATGAGGGTGCAGGGCCGGTGGCGCGGCGCCGGTGTGCGGCGGCTGCGGACGTGCGGGCCATGACGAACCTCCTTCGTCGCGTGACGGCTCTGTAGCCGTATGTACCCATCGTGGAGGGCACCACTGACATTCGCCGCTGACCTGCGTTTTTGCTTCGGCCATGAGTTCGGGATACTTTTTGAACTGACCAGTCAGTGCAAAAATGAGGAGGGCTTGTGGACAGCCCGCACGGGGCAGCCGTGGCGGCGGAGGACTTCGGGTTGAAGGGCCCGCGCGGCTGGGTGTTCCGCGACGTGCGCGTCGCGGCGGAGCCCGGCGCGCTCGTCGCGGTCGAAGGGCCGTCCGGCTCCGGCCGCACCTGCCTCCTGCTGGCCCTCACCGGCCGTATGCGCGCCACCGAGGGCCACGCGGAGGTGGGTGGCGCGCGGCTGCCGAAGAAGATGGCCGCCGTACGCCGCATGAGCGCGCTGGGCCCGGTCACCGGCGTCAGCGAACTCGACCCGGCCTTCACGGTCGCCGAACACCTGCGGGAGCGCGCGCTCCTCCAGCGCCGCTTCGACGGGTCGTTGCGCGCGCTGCTTCGGCCCCGCGCCGGACGCGCCGCCGAAGCGCGGGCCAGGGTCGACGCCGCGCTCGACGCCGTGGGGCTGGACCTGGACACGCTGCCCAAGGGAGCGCGTACGTCCGTACGGGATCTGGAGCGTCCCGAGGCGCTGCGCCTGTCCGTCGGGCTGGCGCTGACGGGTCGTCCCCGGCTGCTCGCCGTGGACGACCTGGACCTCAAGCTCTCCGACGCCGAACGCGCTCTGGCCTGGGAGCTGCTGCGCTCCGTCGCCCGGGCGGGGACGACCGTCGTCGCGGTGTGCAGTGAGGCGCCCGACGACGCGCTGCGGATCACCACCGGGAGCGGGGACGAGAGCGGGACCGGGACCGGGAACTTCGACGACACCGAAGAGGGGGCGGCCGATGCGCTCGCCGAAACTGGCCGCGCTTGAACTCAAGCGGTTCGGCAGGGGGAAGCTGCCGCGCGCCGCGCTCGTCGCGCTGCTGCTGCTTCCGCTGCTGTACGGCGCGCTGTACCTGTGGTCCTTCTGGGACCCGTACGGCAGGCTCGACCGGATACCCGTCGCCCTCGTCAACGACGACAAGGGCGCCACCGCCGACGGCCGGAAGATCGCCGCCGGTGACGAACTCACCGGGAAACTGCACGACAGCAAGGTCTTCGAGTGGCACGAGGTGAGCGCCGCCGAGGCCCGCAGGGGTGTCGAGGACGGTGCGTACTACCTGTCCCTGACCATGCCGTCGGACTTCAGCGAACGGATCGCCTCCAGCTCCGGCGACGTTCCCGAGACGAGCGCCCTTCAGGTGCGCACCAACGACGCGAACAACTACATCGTCGGGCAGATATCGCGAACGGTCTTCTCCGAGGTGCGCACCGCCGCTTCGAAGAACGCCTCCCGTTCGTTCCTCGACAAGATCTTCATCTCCTTCTCCGACATCCATGACGCCACACAGAAGGCGGCCGAGGGTGCCGACGGCATCAAGGGCGGCATCGGAAAGGCGAAGAAGGGCTCCGACGATCTCAAGGGGGGCCTCGACACGGCCAAGGCCGGTTCGAAGGATCTCGCGGACGGTCTGAGGAACGCCAAGAAGGGCAGCGGCGACCTGTCCGGCGGACTGAAGAAGCTGCACAAGGGATCGGGCGACCTGAAGAGCGGCTCGCAGCAGGTGGCGAACGGCACCCAGAAGCTCGCCGACACGGTCAACGGCATCGCGGGAACCGTCCGCCCGTACCTGAAGGACAACGGCAGGACGGTCGGGGACACGGCGAAGCTCGTCGCCGACGGCACCCGGGTGGTACGCGACAATCTCGACGGGCTCGTGAAGGACGCGCCCGGCGCGGCCGAGGAGGCCCGCGTGGCCGCCGACGACCTGCACACCGTCTACCAGGCGCTCTGTGGCAACCAGGCGGACCGGGCGGGGCAGGTGGACCAGCCGCTCGCCGACTCCGCCTGTCCGCAGCTGAAGAAGGCCGACAAGGCCGCCGCGGACGCGGCTCTCCTCTCCGCGGACGTCAACGACCTGGTCAAGGACCAGCGTGGTGACCTGACGCGGCTGGACAAGGACCTGGCCGAACTCCAGCAGCAGGCGCACAAGCTCTCGACGCGCGCTCCCCACCTCGACGAGGACCTGGGCAACGCCGTCAGCGAGGTCAACGCGCTCAACGCCGGTGCCAGGAAAGTGGCCCGGGGCGCCGCCGGCCTCGACACCGGCCTGGCCACCGCGAAGAGCGGCGCCACCGGCCTCGACAGCGGCATCGGCAGGCTCAAAACCGGCGCCGTCGACCTGGACAACGGCCTCGGCCGGCTCAAGTCCGGCGCCGGGGAGCTGAACGGCGGCCTCGTCAAGCTCGCCGACGGTTCCGGCGAGCTCGCCACCGGCCTGCACAAGGGCGTCGGCCAGATCCCCGACTACGACGAGAAGAACCGCGACCGGCGCACCCAGGTGATGGCCGACCCGGTCCAGCTCGCCTCCCAGTCGATGCACAAGGCGCCCAACTACGGCACCGGATTCGCCCCGTACTTCATCCCGCTGTCCCTGTGGGTCGGCGCGATGGTGGCGTACATGCTGATCCAGCCGCTCAACCGCCGTGCCCTCGCGGCGGGGGCCTCGGCCTGGCGGACCGCCCTCGCGGGCTGGCTGCCGGTGGCCGCGCTCGGGGTGCTGCAGAGTGCCGCTCTGATGTCCGTACTCCACTGGGGTCTCGGGCTGCAGTTGGCGCGCGTCGCGGGAACGGCCGGTTTCCTGGTCCTCGTGACGGGCTGCTTCGCGGCGGTCGTGCAGTGGCTCAACGCCCGGTTCGGCGCGGCGGGCCGCATCCTGGTCCTCGCCGTGCTGATGCTCCAGCTGACCTCGGCGGGCGGCACCTACCCCGTGCAGACCAGTCCGGACTTCTTCAACGCCATCCACCCCTTCCTGCCGATGACCTACGTCGTGGAGGGCCTGCGCCGGCTGATCACGGGCGGCGGCCTGGAACCGGTCTGGACGGGCAGCCTGGTGCTGCTCGCCTTCACGGTGGGAGCGCTGGCGCTGACGGCCGTCTCCGCCCGGCGCAAGCAGGTGTGGACGGTCGACCGTCTCCACCCGGAGCTCAGCCTGTGAGAATCGTGTCCATGGAAAGCAGCAGAACGCGCCGCGAGGTCACCCGGCAGAAGCTCTACGAGGCAGCCGTCACCCTCATCGCGGAGCAGGGTTTCTCCTCGACGACGGTGGACGAGATCGCCGAGCGCGCCGGGGTCGCCAAGGGCACGGTCTACTACAACTTCAAGAGCAAGACGGAGCTCTTCGAAGAGCTGCTGCGGCACGGCGTCGGACTGCTCACCGCCTCCCTCCAGGCGGCGGCCGACGAGACGGCGGAACGCGGGGGCACCAAGGTGGAGGCCCTCGACGCGATGATCAGGGCCGGTCTGGGCTTCATCGACCGCTATCCGGCCTTCACCCAGCTGTACGTCGCCGAACTGTGGCGCACCAACAGGGCCTGGCAGTCGACGCTCCTGGTCGTACGGCAGGAAGCCGTCGCCGTCGTCGAGACGGTGCTGCGCGACGGCGTCACCAACGGCGAGCTGAGCAAGGAGATCGACATTCCGCTGACGGCGGCCGCGCTGGTCGGCATGGTGCTGGTGGCGGCGCTCGACTGGCAGGCGTTCCAGCGGGAGCGGACGATCGACGACGTCCACTCGGCGCTGTCACTGCTGCTGCGCGGCCGGGTGAGCGGCCACTAGCGCACGGCAGCGAGAAAGCCGGTCCGGCGAGGCTCGATCCCCCCGAGCCTCGCCGGACCGGCGTTTCCCCGTGCCCCCCCCGTGAGCCCCCCGACCCCCGTGTGCACCCCCGGTTCGTCAGGGGAGCCGCGCCGCCTCCGCCGCCCCGTGTCGGCGGTGTCGGCGCTGCGCCCCTTCCGTGGTCCCCACTCTTCCGTCCGCGCAGGCCGGGGCCCATCCGCACAGCTACTCATCTCCCGCACTAGGTACGGATACTCAGGTCGGCGCGCTCGACCCCGGCGCGGCCCGGCGACGACTGGTCCCGATCACGCCCGTATTCGCACTTCCCCGCTCCCCCTCCCCTCTCTTCCTTCACTCGCCCTCCTCTCACCCCCTCTCCCCCTCTCCGCCACTTCCGCCGCCTCCGCCCCCCCTCGCGGGCTCCTGAACGGGTTGTCAGTGGTGGCCGATACAGTCCCTGGCATGGCACGGATTGTGGTGATCGGCTCCGGGATGGGCGCGATGGCGTCCGCCGCCCGGCTGGCCGTCGCGGGCCACCGTGTGGCGGTGTACGAGCGCGCGGCGACGTACGGCGGCGCGCTGGGCAGGTTCGAGCGGGACGGCTTCGTCTTCGACACGGGGCCCGGACTGCTGCACCTGCCCGCCGTCTACCGGGACCTGTTCGTCAAGACCGGCAAGGAGCCCCTGGAGCGGTGCGTCGCGCTCACCCCCGTGGACCCCGCGAGCCGGCACCTCTTCGACGACGGTACGGACGTCTCGCTGCCCAACGCCTCGCGCGCCCAGGTCGTCTCCGCGCTGGACGCCGCGCTCGGCGTGGGGGCAGGTGAGCGCTGGGGCGACTTCCTGAACCGCGCCCGTGACGCGTGGGACAGGACCAGACGGCCGCTGCTCGAAGAACCGCTGCGGCCGGACTGGCAGGTGCTCGGTCGCGATCCGTATCCGTCGGTGCGCCGGCGCAGGGTGCTGCGGCGCGACCAGTGGGCGGCCACGGTCGGGGAGATCGGGGCGTGGGAGCTGGCGGATCCCCGGCTGGCGGCCCTGCTGGAGAGCTACGCCCTGGCGTACGGGCTCGATCCGCGCAGCGCGCCCGCGGCGGCGGCGGTGCTGCCGTACATGGAGCAGACCTTCGGCAGCTGGTACGTGCGCGGCGGGATGCGGGAGCTGGCGCGGGCGCTGTACGAGCGGTGTCTGGCCCGGAAGGTGGAGTTCGCCTTCGGCGCCGAGGTGGTCGCGGTCACGGAGAAGGACGGCCGCGCGGCGGGCGTGGAGCTGTCGGACGGCACGGTCGTCGAAGCGGACTCGGTGGTCTTCGGGGCGGACCCCCGCGCCCTCGCCGGGATGACGTCGGGGCGCCAGGCGTGGGCACCGGGCGACGTGGAGCCGGGGCCCGTGCCCCCGGGCCGGTTCACGGTCTTCCTCGCGCTGCGCGGCGGCCGCCCGGACGGCACGGTCCACCGGACGGTGGTCCACTCCCCCGACGCCGGTGCGGAGGCGTCCGCGGCGTTCCGCGGTGAGCACTCCGGACGCCCCACCATCACCGTGCTGCGGCCCGACGACCCGGTGACGCGCCCGGACGACGCCCACGAGGCGGTCACGCTCACGGCGACCGTGGCGGCGCACGGGCCGGTCGACTGGACGGACGAAGCGCTCGTCGCGCGGTACGCCGACGGGATGGCCGCGGCCGCGCTCCCGGCCGTGCCGGACCTGCGGGAGCGGTTGCTGTGGCGTGAGGTCCGCACCCCGGCGGACACCGCGGCCGCGACCGGCGCCGCGGGAGGTGCGGTGCCGCCGCCCGCCCTGGCGGGGGCCGAGGGCCGCCATCTGCACACGGCCAACACCACGCGGCTGCCCGGTCTGCTGCTGGCCGGGGGCTGGGCGCACCCCGGGGGCGGGCTCGCGCATGCCGGAATGTCCGGGGCGCTCGTCGCGGGACTGGTCGTCGAGGGCGACGGCTTCCGCGGCTCGCAGTAGCAAGCCGGGCGGCAGGCGGTCAGTAGCGGTACTGCTCGTTGTGGCCGGTGGTGTCGTAGCCGCTCTGGTACGGCTCCTGGGCCGGCTGCGGGCTCCCGAAGGGCTGCTCGCCGTCGCGCTGCTGCGGGACCCAGACACCGCCGGGCGGTGTCTCGTTGCCGTACTCCTGGCCGCCGTACGGCTGGGTGCCGATGTACGGGTCGGAGTACGCGGCGTACTGGTACGGGCCCGAGGCGTAGTCGTACTGGCCGGCGTAGTCGTACTGGCCGGCGTAGGTGTCCTGGCCGGCGTAGGTGTCCTGGCCCGGCTGGTCGTGGCCGGAGTGGGAGTCGTACACGCCGTAGCCGGCGCCGAAGCCGTCGCTCCGGGGCTGCTGTGCCGCATACGCCGCCACGTCGTACACGCCGTACTGCCCGGTCTCGTCCGGGAGGGGCTCCACCGGCGCGTACACCGGTTCCGGCGGGGCGGCCGGCTCGTACGCGAGGTCCGACACCTGCAGCCTCGGCTCCTGCTCGACGGCCGGCGCACCGCGCTTGCGGCGACGGTTCTCACCGGGCCTGCCGCCGATCGCCCAACCCGTCGAGAAGCCGCGGCGGAACGAGAGCGTGACGTACGTCTGGCCGATGGCGAACGCGACGGCGCCGCCCACGATCACGAGGACGGAGGGCAGCAGCACACCGAGGACCACGCCCATGAAGCCGGTGAAGGCCAGCAGCCGCCACCTCAGCCGCGCCTTGTACTGCAGCAGCACCTCGCCGAGCAGCCACAGCGCGACGATTCCGAATGCGATGTAGAGGACCGTCCAGCCGCCCATGCCCGCCCCCTCCTGCGGCCGTCACCGCGGAGGGGGGCGGGTACGGCCGGTCACGACTGCGCGTGCAGTCCGAGATTCTCGTAGATTTCGAGCGTCGCCGTGGAGTTGTTGAGCGTGATGAAGTGCAATCCGGGCACACCTTCGGAGAGCAGCCTCGCGCAGAACTCCGTGGCGAAGTCGATGCCAATGGAGCGTACAGCCGCCGGATCGTCCTTGACGGCGAGGATCCGCTCTTTCAGCTCCACCGGGAGCGTGGCGTTGCTGAGCTGCGGAAACCGCTCCAACTGCTTGACGCTGGTGAGAGGCATGACCTCGGGGATGATCGGGGTCTCGCAGCCGGCCGCCTGGACCCGGTCGCGCATCCGCAAATAATTCTCCGGATCGAAGAACATCTGGGTAATCGCGTAATCCGCGCCCGCGCGGCACTTGTCCACGAAGTGCCGGATGTCGCTGTCCCAGTCGGTCGAGCGGGGGTGCATCTCGGGGAAGGCCGCGACGCCCACGCAGAAATCGCCGGACTCCTTGATGAGCCGGACGAGCTCGGCGGCGTACCGCACGCCCTCCGGGTGCTCGATCCACTCGCCCATCGGGTCGCCGGGCGGGTCTCCGCGCACGGCGAGGATGTTCCGGATCCCGGCGTCCGCGTACTGCCCGACCATGTTGCGCAGTTCGGCGACGGAGTGGTCCACCGCGGTGAGGTGCGCGACCGGGGTGAGCGTGGAGTCGGCGGCGATCTGCTGGGTGGCGCCGACCGTGCCGGCGCGGGTGGATCCTCCGGCCCCGTAGGTCACGGAGACAAAGCTGGGGGCCACCGCCTCGACCCGGCGCAGCGCGTTCCAGAGGCTCCGCCCCCCCTTTTCGGTCCTGGGGGCGAAGAACTCGAACGAATACGAGGTTTTGCCGGTCGCGAGCAGATCACGCACAGTAGGCGCGTGATCCGTCCTGGTCGAAGCTGTGCCAAGGGCCATGTCCGCAGGTTAACCAGGGCTCGGCGATGCCCCAACCAGAGCGGGCGCTTTATCCGTATTGCCGGATTGTTGTCCACTCCTTGGACAGCCGTGGACACCCCTGAACGGCCATGGGCAGTTACGCGGCGTACGCCCTGACCCTCTTCGCGAGCTCCGCCGCGGCGGCCGCCGGGTCGTCGGCCTCGGTGATCGCCCGTACGACCACGACCCTGCGGGCACCCGCGTCCAGCACCTCGTCGAGGTTGCCCGCGTCGATGCCGCCGATCGCGAACCACGGGCGGTCCTGGCGCAGCCCGGCGGCGTACCGGGCGAGGCCGAGGCCCGGGGCGTACCGGCCGGGCTTGGTGGGGGTGGGCCAGCAGGGTCCCGTGCAGAAGTAGTCCACGCCGGGCTCCGCGACGGCCGCGTCCACCTCGGACTCGCCGTGCGTGGAACGGCCGACGAGGACGTCGGCGCCGAGGATCGCGCGCGCGGCCGGGACCGGCAGGTCGCCCTGTCCCAGGTGCAGCACACCGGCGCCGGCGGCGTGGGCCACGTCGGCCCGGTCGTTCACGGCGAGCAGCCTGCCGTGCCTGCGGCAGGCGTCGTCGAAGACCTGGAGGTGCTCCAGCTCCTCGGCTGCCTCCATGCCCTTGTCACGCAGCTGCACGATGTCCACGCCGGAGGACAGGACGGCGTCCAGGAACTCCGGGAGGTCGCCCTGGCGCTTGCGCGCGTCCGTGCACAGGTACAGCCGGGCACCGGCGAGCTGCTCGCGCGCCGTCGTGGAACTCTCCGTGGACGTGGACGTGGACGTGGGCATGGTGGAGTCCCCCCGTGGGTGGGCGGTGCACAGGCCGGCGAAGGCCCGTGCACCGCGTGCGGTTGTGTCGTCAGTGATCAGACGGCGAGCGCCTGGGCGCGCCGCTTCACCTCCGTGCCGCGATTCTCACTCAGCGCCTGCGCGGGGGTGCCGGGCAGGGTCGGGTCGGGGGTGAAGAGCCACTCGAGCATCTCTTCGTCGGAGAAGCCGTCGTCCCTCAGGAGGGTCAGGGTCCCGGCGAGACCCTTGACCACCTTGTCGCCGTCGATGAAGGCGGCAGGCACCTGAAGCACCCGGTTCTCTCCGCGGCGTACGGCGATCAGCTGGCCTTCCTTGACCAGCTGCCGGACGCGCGTCACCTCGACACCGAGCTTTTCCGCGATGTCGGGGAGGTTGAACCAGGCGGGGACGAGAGCATCGATCTTTGCGTCAATCTCGGTCACGGGACAAGCGTGCCACCTGGGACTGACAGTCGGTAGCCGGGGCCTGCCGTGCGGCCCCGACTACCGGCCTAAAGGGTGGTGGTCTTGAGCGGGACGGACGGATCGGCGACCCGGTCCGGGTCCAGCGGGACACCCGCCACGATGAGCCTGCGCCCCTGCGCGAGATCGCGCGGCCGGGCCACGGTGAGCAGCGCGACCAGCGCCCCCTGGCGCAGCCAGCACACCGACCAGTCGGCGCCGGCCGGGTCGCCGCGCCACACCGTCGTGTCGGCTCGGGCGTGGTGGCCCGCGTACTGCACGAAGCGGCCGAACTGCTCGGACCAGAAGTACGGGACGGGGTCGTAGTCCCGCGGCGTCTCGCCGAGGATGTCCGCCGCGACCGTGTGCGGCCCCTGGAGCGCGTTGTCCCAGTGGTGGACGAGCAGGCGTTCGCCGTAGCGGGCGGAGGGGAAGGAGGCGCAGTCCCCGACCGCGTACACATCGGGGAGCGAGGTGCGCAGGCGGGCGTCGGCGGTGACGGATCCGTCCGGGCCGAGCTCGATCCCCGAGCCCGCGAGCCAGGCCGTCGCGGGTCTGGCACCGATGCCGACGACCACCGCGCCGGCCGCGAGCCGACGGCCGTCGGCGAGGACGACCGCGCCGGGCTCGATGTGCGCGACGCGCGCGCCGGTGAGGAGTTCGGCACCGCTCTCGGCGTACCAGGCGGCCATCGGGGCGGCGACCTCCGCGGGCAGGGTGCCCGCGAGCGGCCGGTCCGCCGCCTCGACGACGGTCACCGCGCAGCCCGCCCCGCGGGCGGCCGTGGCGAACTCCGCGCCGATCCAGCCCGCTCCGACGACCACGATGTCGTGCTGCCGTCCGAGCACGGGCCGCAGCCGCGCGGCGTCGTCGAGGGTGCGCAGGAGGTGGACTCCGGGTACGCCCTCGCCGCCGGGCAGCGTGAGGGGCAGCGCTCCGGTGGCGACGACCAGCGCGTCGTACGGAACGGGGCCCGAGGGCGTGTCGATCTCGTGCGCCCCGGGGCGCACGCCCGTCACTTCACGCCCCAGGTGGAGATCGATGCCGAGCGCCTCGAAGTCGACGTCGAAGGCCGACTCCTCGGCGTGGCCGAGCAGCACCGCCTTGGACAGCGGCGGCCTGTCGTACGGCTGGTGCGGCTCGGCGCCGATCAGCGTGACGGAGCCGGTCCAGCCCTGCTCGCGCAGGGACACCGCGGTCTGGACACCGGCCATTCCCGCGCCGACGATGACGACGCGCCGCTCTGTCTGCCTCTGCTCGCTCACCCGGTCACTGTAGGACGGCGCGCCCCCCGCCCTCGTCGGGCCCCCGGAGGGAGAGCTCCCCAGCGTCACAGGGGCAGCTGCTCGACGACGCTCGTCCCACTGCCCTCCTGGGACTCCCAGGCCCAGGTCTCCTCCAGCCGCACGCGCCCGTCGGGGAGGCCGACGACGGTGGACGCGCAGTGCCCCGACGAGGTCGTGCCGTCCTGCTTCAGCTGTACGTAGCGGAAGTCCAGCGCGTCGCCCTCGCGGGTGCCGACGAGATGGCCCCGTACGACGTCGCCGCCCGCGTACTCGGCCCAGATCCGGCCGTCCTCCTCGTGGTAGGTGAACCGGGTCCGCGTCCCGACCTGGCCGGGGGCCTGGTCGGCGACCGGCGAGAGGACGAGTCCGTCGAGCGAACGGGCCACAGGAGTCGCTCCCTTACAGCGCGTCGGGGCCTGGCGTTAGGGTGGCCACCGTAAAGCACTCGCGGGAGCCCGGACGTACCGGGCTGAGAGGGAGGCTGGGCGGCCTCCGACCGTACGAACCTGATCCGGGTCATGCCGGCGAAGGGAGGGGCTGGACGCCCATGCCGCGTACATCGTCAGACGTCCTCGTCGTCGGGGGCGGAATCATCGGTCTGGTCACGGCCTGGCGGGCGGCGCAGCGCGGGCTGCGCGTCGCCGTCGCCGATCCGCAGCCGGGCGGCGGGGCCGCGCAGGTCGCGGCCGGAATGCTCGCCGCCGTCACCGAACTCCACTACGGGGAGCAGACGCTCCTCGGCCTCAATCTCGCGTCCGCCGAGCGCTATCCCGCGTTCGTCGCCGAGCTGGAGGCGGCGAGCGGACAGGCCACCGGCTACCGCTCCTGCGGCACGCTCGCCGTCGCGCTCGACACGGACGACCGCGCCCATCTGCGCGAGCTCCATGCCCTGCAACGCCGCTCCGGGCTCGCCTCGGAGTGGCTCACGGGGCGCGAGTGCCGCCGCCTGGAGCCGATGCTCGCGCCGGGCGTGCGCGGGGGCCTGCGGGTCGACGGTGACCACCAGGTCGACCCGAGGCGGCTGGCCGCGGCCCTTCTGACGGCCTGTGAGCGGGCCGGAGTGGTCTTCCGCCGCGACTGGGCCGAACGGCTCCGTGTCGTACGGGAGCGGGCCACCGGCGCCGTACTGGCGGACGGGACGGAGCTCACCGCCGGCCAGGTGGTGCTGGCGGCCGGAAGCCTCAGCGGCCGGCTCGCGGGCGTACCGCAGGAGGTGCTGCCGCCGGTACGGCCCGTGAAGGGGCAGGTGCTGCGGCTGTCCGTGCCGCGGGCGTACGCACCCTTCCTGAGCCGGACGGTGCGTGCCGTGGTGCGGGGCAGCCACGTCTACCTCGTGCCGCGCGAGAACGGCGAACTGGTCGTCGGAGCGACCAGCGAGGAGCTCGGCTGGGACACGACGGTCACGGCGGGCGGGGTGTACGAACTGCTGCGCGACGCGCACGAGCTGATGCCGGGCATCACCGAACTCCCGCTGACGGAGACCCGCGCGGGGCTGCGGCCCGGTTCCCCGGACAACGCGCCGCTGCTCGGGCCGACCGCGCTGGAGGGGCTCCACCTGGCCACCGGGCACTACCGCAACGGGGTTCTGCTCACACCGGTGACAGGCGATGCGATGGCCGCTGTACTGGCCGGCGGGGAGTTGCCGGACGAGGCGCGTCCGTTCAGCCCGCTGCGTTTCGCACCGGCCCCTTCCGCTCCCCCCTCCTCCCCCGTCTCCGTACCGCAGGAGCAGCCCGCATGACCATCTCCGTGAACGGCGAGAACCGCGAGGTCGACGCCGGTACGACGCTGGGCGCGCTCGTCGCGGCCCTCACCCGGGCCCCTTCGGGGGTCGCCGCCGCCCTCAACGAAACCGTCGTACCGCGCGGGCAGTGGGATGCCACCGTGCTCGGCGACGGCGACCGCATCGAAGTCCTCACCGCAGTCCAGGGAGGCTGAACCATGGCCGACGACCTTCTGACCATCGGCGGCACCGCGTTCTCCTCGCGGCTGATCATGGGGACGGGCGGGGCGCCGAGCCTCGACGTGCTGGAACGCTCCCTCGTCGCGTCCGGGACCGAGCTGACGACCGTCGCGATGCGGCGGCTGGACCCGACCGTCCAGGGATCGGTGCTTTCCGTACTGGAGAAGCTGGGCATCCGGGTGCTGCCGAACACAGCGGGGTGTTTCACGGCGGGCGAGGCCGTGCTGACGGCGCGCCTCGCGCGGGAGGCGCTGGGTACGGACTGGGTGAAGCTGGAGGTCGTCGCCGACGAGCGGACGCTGCTGCCCGATCCGATCGAGCTGCTGGACGCGGCGGAGACGCTGGTGGACGACGGTTTCACCGTCCTGCCGTACACGAACGACGATCCTGTGCTCGCGCGGAAGCTGGAGGACGTGGGGTGTGCGGCGATCATGCCGCTGGGGTCGCCGATCGGATCGGGGCTCGGCATCCGCAACCCGCACAACTTCCAGCTGATCGTGGAGCACGCGCGCGTGCCGGTCGTGCTGGACGCGGGGGCGGGCACGGCGTCGGACGCGGCGCTGGCGATGGAGCTGGGGTGCGCGGCGGTGATGCTGGCCTCGGCGGTGACGCGGGCGCAGGAGCCGGTGCTGATGGCCGAGGCGATGCGGCACGGGGTGGAGGCGGGACGGCTGGCGTACCGGGCCGGTCGGATTCCCCGGCGCCATTTCGCGGAGGCGTCGTCGCCGGTGGCGGGGCGGGCGGTGCTGGACCCGGAACGCCCGGCGTTCTGACCCGGCGGCCCTGGCGGCCCTGGCCGGCCGCCGCGCGGGAGAAGGCCCGCCGCGGGCGCCGGGCCCGTCCCGCGTCACAGCTCCGCTGCAATGCCGCCCCCGGAACCCGCACCCGCAGGACGTGTCGGCGGCGGCTCGTAGACTCGCCCCGTGGATACGACCCTTCAGGACCCGCTCGTCGGGCACGTGCTCGACGGCCGCTACCGCGTCGATGCGCGCATCGCCGTCGGCGGCATGGCCACGGTCTACCGGGCCGTCGACACCCGTCTCGACCGGGTGCTCGCCCTCAAGGTGATGCACCCCGCCCTCGCCGCCGACGGCTCCTTCGTGGACCGGTTCATCCGGGAGGCGAAGTCGGTCGCCCGGCTCGCGCACCCGAACGTGGTCGGCGTCTTCGACCAGGGGACGTCCGGGGGGTACGTCTACCTCGCCATGGAGTACGTCGCCGGGTGCACCCTGCGCGACGTACTGCGCGAGCGCGGCGCTCTCCAGCCCCGTGCCGCCCTCGACATCCTGGAGCCGGTGCTGGCCGCGCTCGGGGCCGCGCACCGCGCCGGCTTCGTGCACCGGGACATGAAGCCGGAGAACGTCCTGATCGGGGACGACGGCCGGGTCAAGGTCGCCGACTTCGGTCTCGTACGGGCCGTGGACACCGTCACCAGCACCACCGGGTCGGTCCTCGGCACCGTGTCGTATCTCGCGCCCGAGCAGATAGAGCACGGCACGGCCGACACCCGTGCCGACGTCTACGCCTGCGGCGTCGTGCTGTACGAGATGCTGACCGGCGCCAAACCGCACTCCGGCAGCACCCCCGCGCAGGTTCTGTACCGGCACCTCCACGAGGACGTGCCCGCTCCGTCCGCCGCCGTTCCCATGCTCGCGGCCGTTCTGGACGAGCTGGTCGCGGGCGCCACCGCGCGCGATCCGGAGATCCGTCCGTACGACGCCGTGGCGCTCCTCGCGCAGGCCAGGGAGGCACGTGCCGCGCTCAGCGACGAGCAGCTCGACGCGGTGCCGCCGCAGGCCCGTGCCCAGACGCACGACGGCGCCGAGGACCGTACGAGCGTCATCGCGCGCGCGATCACGGCCCCCGGCGGCGACGGCGGTGACGAGCCCCTCCACCGCACCAGCCGGCTCCGGATGCCTCCGCCGCGACTGGCGGCGGTGCCCTCCGGGCGCGCCGTCGCGCCCAGACGTGGCGTACTCGCGGTCGTGACCGCCGTCCTGCTCGTCCTCGGGGGCGGCGCAGGCGTCTGGTACATCAACTCCGGACAGTTCACCCACGTCCCCTCCCTCCTCGGCCGGACGGAGAAGGAGGCCGCCGAGCGGCTCTCCGGCGCCGGCCTCGAGGTGAAGGGGGTGCGGCGCGAGTACAGCGAGGCGTACGACCGCGGCACGGTCATGGACAGCGACCCCGCCTCCCGTGCCCGTATCCTTGACAACGGCTCCGTCACGCTGGTCGTCTCGCGCGGCCCCGAAACCGTGAAGGTCCCCGACGTCGGGCGGCTGCCGCTGGCCGGGGCCAGGGACAGGATCAAGAAGGCCGGTCTGGCCCCCGGCGTCGTCACCAGGACGTTCAGCGAGGGCGTTCCGCAAGGCTCCGTCGTCAGTACGACCCCGCGCGCCGGCACCGAGCGGCGCCCGGACTCCGCGGTCGCCCTCGTCGTCAGCAAGGGCGCCCCCCTGGAGGTGCCCGACGTGACCGGCGAGAGCGTGGAGGACGCCACCTCCGAACTGGAGGACGCCGGGCTCACCGTGAAGGTCGCACCCGCGCGCGTCACCTCCCGGGAGGAGGCGGGATCGGTCGTCCGGCAGTCCGCGGCCGAGGGCGACCGGCTCGCCGAGGGCGACACCGTCACGCTGACGGTCTCCAAGGGACCGCGCATGATCTCCGTGCCCGACGTGGTCGGTGACGACGTCGACGACGCGAAGCGCACGCTCCGGGAGGCGGGCTTCCAGGTGGAGGTGGACCGCCCCTTCCTCTCCTTCAGCGACACGATCGCGAGCCAGTCGGTCGAGGAGGGCGACGAGGCTCCGGAGGGCAGCACGATCACGATCAGGACCAAGGGCCTGTAGAGGAGTCCGCCGGTGCGGGGGCCGCCGCCCGGCCGGCGGCCCCCGCACCGGCGCCCTGGCATCCTTGATGTCGATGAGCAACACACCTTTCCCCTCCCGAAACCCCGTCGGCAGTCATGTGCCCGTAGCCGGCGGTCTCGCCGCGAACGGCCTCGCATACGCCCGTGAGCTGGGCGCCGAGACCGTTCAGGTCTTCGTCGCCAACCCGCGCGGCTGGGCGGCGCCCACCGGAAATCCCGCCCAGGACGAGCTGTTCCGCGCGGCCTGTGCCGCCGAGCGGATACCGGCGTACGTCCATGCCCCCTATCTGATCAACTTCGGTTCGCACACCGAGGCGACCGCCGAGAGGTCCGTGGAGTCGCTGCGGCACTCGCTGCGCCGCGGACGTGAGATCGGCGCGCTGGGCGTGGTGGTGCACACCGGCTCGGCGACGGGTGGCCGGCCGCGCTCGGAGGCGCTCGCGCAGGTACGCAGGTACCTGCTGCCGCTCCTCGACGAGCTGACGCACGACGACGACCCGCTGCTGCTGCTCGAGTCGACGGCGGGGCAGGGCTCCTCCCTGTGCTCGCGCACCTGGGACTTCGGCCCGTACTTCGAGGCGCTCGACGCGCACCCCAAGCTGGGCGTCTGCCTCGACACCTGCCACATCTACGCGGCGGGGCACGATCTCGCGGAGCCCGGCGGGATGAAGCAGACGCTGGACCTGCTGGTGGACACGGTCGGCGAGGGCCGGCTCAAGCTGATCCACGCCAACGACTCGAAGGAAGGCGCCGGCGCGCACAAGGACCGCCACGAGAACATCGGCTCCGGCCGCATCGGTTCGGAGCCCTTCCGCGAACTGTTCGCGCATCCGGCGACCGCGGGCGTACCGCTGACGATCGAGACGCCGGGCGGCAAGGAGGCCCATGCGGCCGATGTGGCGCGGCTGAAGGAGCTGCGCGACTCCTGGGATTCGCGGAGACCCATTGAGGAATACCCCTAGGGGGTATATGGTTCTGTCTGTGGCAGGAACAGTTACCCGACCTTGGGGGCATGCCATGCAGCACGACGCACACACGCACAGCACGCACCACGGCCACGAAGACCGAGACGGTCACGGAAACCACGCCGACCACGTCGGCCACGACAGGGTCAGCTGGTCCATGGCCGCCCAGGCCACGCTCCACTGCCTCACCGGCTGCGCCATCGGTGAGGTGCTGGGCATGGTCATCGGCACCGCGCTCGGGTGGGGCAACGTGCAGACGATGATCCTGGCGATCACCCTGGCCTTCTTCTTCGGTTACGCCCTCACCCTGCGCGGCGTCCTCAAGGCCGGCGTCGACTTCAGGACCGCCTTCCGGGTGGCGCTCGCCGCCGACACCCTCTCCATCGCGGTGATGGAGCTGATCGACAACGGCGTACTCGCGCTGTGGCCCGGCGCGATGGACGCGCACCTCACCGACGGAATGTTCTGGGGCGTACTCGCCTTCGCCCTCTTCGCCGCTTTCCTCATCACCACACCCGTCAACAAGTGGATGATCGGCCGCGGCAAGGGCCACGCGGTGGTCCACCAGTACCACCGCTGACCGGAGGCCGGAGGGGACGGGCACGGTCGGCCGGACCCTACAGCTCGGGGCCGTCCCCCGGCTCCTCCTGGTAGGAGTACCGCTGCTCGCGCCAGGGGTCGCCGACGTTGTGGTAACCGCGCTCCTCCCAGAAGCCGCGGCGGTCCGCCGTCATGTACTCGACGCCCCGGACCCACTTGGGCCCCTTCCAGGCGTACAGGTGCGGTACGACCAGGCGCAGCGGAAACCCGTGCTCGGCGGTCAGCAGTTCACCGCCCTTGTGGGTGGCGAAGACGGTCCGGTCGGAAGTGAAGTCCGCGAGCCGCAGGTTGGCGCTGAAGCCGTACTCGGCCCAGACCATGACGTGCGTGACGCTCGGCGCGGGGGGCGCGAGTTCGACGATCGTACGAGCGAGTACGCCACCCCATTCAGCCCTGAGCATGCTGAATTTCGTGACGCAGTGCAGATCGGCCTCGACCGTGGCGAACGGGAGCGCCGAGAATTCCTCGTGGTTCCAGCAGTGCTTGTCGCCGTCCGCCGTGGCGCCGAAAACCCTGAACTCCCAGCGGTCCGGCTTGAACTTGGGTACGGGACCGTAGTGGGTGACCGGCCAGCCACGCTGCAGTCGCTGTCCCGGCGGAAGTTCGGGCTGCGCTGATTCGTGATGTTCCCGGCTTTCCGGCTGACCCATGACTCCATGGTGACAGACCGCAAGGGGTGGTCATGACCAGGTCTGACCCTATTCGGGGCAACTCCTGATAAGCCTGCACTTACTGGACGGCTCCCACCCGTGGTGCGAGGATGCGCGAAAACTGCCCAGTACCACACCTGGAAGGAGCCTCTGCGATGCAGGGCGACCCCGAGGTCATCGAATTCCTCAACGAGCAGCTGACCGCCGAGCTGACCGCCATCAACCAGTACTTCCTGCACGCCAAGATGCAGGACAACTTCGGCTGGACGAAGCTCGCCAAGTACACCCGGGCCGAGTCGTTCGACGAGATGAGGCACGCGGAGACACTGACCGACCGGATTCTCTTCCTGGACGGCCTGCCGAACTACCAGCGGCTTTTCCACGTGCGGGTGGGACAGACCGTCACCGAGATGTTCCAGGCCGACCGGCAGATCGAGGTCGAGGCGATCGACCGCCTGAAGCGGGGCATCGAGGTCATGCGGGCCAAGGGCGATGTCACGTCGGCGAACATCTTCGAGGACATCCTCAAGGACGAGGAGCACCACATCGACTATCTCGACACCCAGCTGGAGCTGGTCGAGAAACTCGGTGAGGCGCTCTACATCGCCCAGCTGATCGAGCAGCCGAGCAGCTGACCAGCCGGCCGGCGGATCGGAATCCGGTCAGGCGGCTTCGGAGAGAGACGCCCCGGTGAGCGCCGCCCCGCCCTGTTCGGCCAGTGTGCGGCGCGGGCATCCGCCACGGCCCAGGAGCCCCTGGATCGTGCGTACGCAGGAGCCGCAGTCCGTACCCGCTTTGCTGACCGACGCTATCTGGCGCGGTGTGCAGGCACCGGCGGCCGCGTGCTCCTTGATCTGCTGATCGGTCACGCCGAAACAAGAGCAGACGAACACGCGGTACACCTCCTGACGCGGGCCGAGGGGGACGACTAATCGGTAAGGACAACCTAACCTTACCCGTCGTCCTCCGCGCGCAAAAGCCCCGGACACGGCTGTGGGGCGCGGATCACATTCGATCCGCGCCCCACCGTCTTCTTCGGGTCCGGTCCCGCCGGGCTCTGCCGGCTCTACTGGTCGCGGTACATCTCGGCGACCAGGAACGCCAGGTCCAGCGACTGGCTGCGGTTGAGCCGCGGGTCGCAGGCCGTCTCGTAGCGCTGGTGCAGGTCGTCGACGAAGATCTCGTCGCCGCCGCCCACGCACTCCGTGACGTCGTCGCCGGTCAGCTCCACGTGGATGCCGCCCGGGTGCGTACCGAGGCCCTTGTGCACCTCGAAGAAGCCCTTGACCTCGTCGAGCACGTCGTCGAAGCGACGCGTCTTGTGGCCGGAGGCGGCCTCGTAGGTGTTGCCGTGCATCGGGTCGGTCACCCACGCCACGGCCGCGCCGGACGCCGTGACCTTCTCGACCAGCTCGGGGAGCTTGTCGCGGACCTTGTCGGCGCCCATGCGGACGACGAAGGTCAGCCGGCCGGGCTCGCGGTCCGGGTCGAGCTTGTCGACGTAGCTCAGCGCCTCGTCGACCGTGGTCGTCGGGCCGAGCTTCACGCCGATGGGGTTGCGGATCTTCGAGGCGAACTCGATGTGCGCGCCGTCGAGCTGGCGGGTGCGCTCACCGATCCACAGCATGTGGCCCGATACGTCGTACAGGTGGCCCGTACGCGAGTCGACCCTGGTCAGGGCGGTCTCGTAGTCCATGAGCAGCGCCTCGTGGGAGGCGTAGAACTCGACCGTGCGGAACTCCGCGGGGTCGGTTCCGGCCGCCTTCATGAAGTTCAGCGCGTTGTCGATCTCCCGGGCCAGCTGCTCGTAGCGCTGTCCGGACGGCGACGACTTCACGAAGTCCTGGTTCCAGGCGTGCACCTGGCGCAGGTCGGCGTAACCACCGGTGGTGAAGGCGCGCACGAGGTTCAGCGTCGAGGCGGACGCGTGGTACATCCGCTTCAGCCGCTCGGGGTCCGGGATCCGGGCCTTCTCGGTGAACTCGAAGCCGTTGACGGAGTCGCCGCGGTAGGTCGGCAGGGTGATGCCGTCGCGGGTCTCGGTCGACTTGGAGCGCGGCTTGGAGTACTGGCCGGCGATCCGGCCCACCTTCACGACGGGCACGGAGGCGGCGTACGTCAGCACCGCGCCCATCTGGAGAAGGGTCTTGAGCTTGTTTCGGATGTGGTCGGCGGACACGCCGTCGAATGCCTCGGCGCAGTCGCCGCCCTGCAGCAGGAACGCCTCGCCCTTGGCGACGGCTCCCAGTCGGGCGCGCAGCTGGTCGCACTCGCCCGCGAAGACGAGCGGCGGATACGACTCGAGGTCCGCGATCACATCGCGCAGAGCCTCGGCATCGGGGTACTCGGGCTGCTGCGCCGCGGGAAGGTCTCGCCAGGTGTTGCCACCGTTGGGGGTGGTCTTAGCGTTCACGGTCACCTTGCCAACATTACGTGGTCGGCTCGCTCGCCCATTCCTCGGCTCACCAGATGAGACGGACCGGATGGACGGGACGGGGGCGGGACGAAACGGAGGGGACGGGAGGGAGGGGACAGGACGCGCGGAACAGCGGATACCCAGTGCCGCGCGCGCCCGGGTCCGCTAGGGTTCGGGGCATGTTCGCGCAGACGACTCAGACCTGGTGGTGGACCGCTCATCCGGCGGCCCACTGACAATCGCGCGCACCACTGAACCGCGAAGGCCGCCCGAGGGGCGGCCTTCGGTGTTTCCAGAGGCTGTTCCTCTCCACTCGGACTCCGCGCTCGGGCCCCACTCGGACCCCACCCGGACTCGGAAGGAACACCACCCATGCTCATCAGCGCACTGCTGGACGACACCCGCCCCTTCGCCCTCCTGCGCAGGCGGACCCCCGGCCACGACCACGACACCGTCGAACTGCTGATCGGAGACGTGCACGAGGCCGCGCGGCTCGCCGACGTCCCGGCCGGCTCCGGCGACCTGCCCGTGCTCGCCCTGGTGCCGTTCCGGCAGATCAGGGAGCGCGGGTTCGACGTACGGGACGACGGGACACCGCTGAGCGTGCTGGTCGCCGGCGAGGCGTACGCCCTGCCGCTCGACGAGGCCCTCGCGCAGCTGCCCGCACACGAGGTGCGGGTCGAGGGCGGGGCCTTCGACGTCGACGACGAGGAGTACGCCGGGATCGTGCGGCGGGTCGTCGAGGACGAGATCGGGAGCGGCGAGGGCGCGAACTTCGTCATCCGGCGGACCTTCGAGGGCAGCGTCCCCGGGTTCGGGCGGGCCGACGCGCTGGCGCTCTTCCGGCGGCTGCTCGCCGGTGAGCGGGGCGCGTACTGGACGTTCGTCGTGCACACCGGGGAGCGCACGCTGGTCGGCGCGAGCCCCGAGGTGCACGTGCGGATGAGCGGCGGGACCGTCGTGATGAACCCGATCAGCGGGACGTACCGCTACCCGGCCCAGGGCCCGAGCGCCGAGGGGCTGCTGGACTTCCTCGACGACGCCAAGGAGACCGCGGAGCTCTCGATGGTCGTCGACGAAGAACTCAAGATGATGTGCACCGTCGGTGACATGGGCGGGGTCGTCGTCGGGCCCCGGCTCAGGGAGATGGCCCATCTCGCGCACACCGAGTACGAGCTGCGGGGCCGGACGACCCTCGACGTGCGCGAGGTGCTGAAGGAGACGATGTTCGCGGCGACCGTCACCGGGTCGCCGGTGCAGAACGCCTGCCGGGTCATCGAGCGGTACGAGTCCGGAGGCCGCGGCTACTACGCGGGCGCGCTGGCCCTCGTCGGCCGGGACACGGGCGGCGCCCAGACCCTGGACTCGCCGATCCTGATCCGCACCGCCGACATCGCGCCGGACGGCCGGCTGCGGGTGCCGGTCGGGGCGACGCTGGTGCGCGACTCGGACCCGCGCAGCGAGGTCGCCGAGACCCACGCCAAGGCGGCGGGGGTGCTGGCGGCGCTGGGGGTGCGTCCCGCGAGGCCGGAGCGCGAGGGCGCGGGGCCCGAGCTCGCGGACGATCCGCGCGTACGGCAGGCGCTCGACTCGCGGCGCGCGTCCCTCGCGCCGTTCTGGCTGCGGATGCAGGAGCGCGCGGCGTCCCTGGCCGGACACGCGCTGGTGGTCGACGCGGAGGACACCTTCACGGCGATGCTCGCGCATCTGCTGCGCTCGTCCGGGCTCGACGTGTCCGTACGGCGGTACGACGAGCCGGGGCTGCGGGAGGCCGCGCTCGCGCACGAGGGCCCCGTGGTGCTCGGCCCCGGGCCCGGGGACCCCTCCGACGCGGACGACCCCAAGATGCGGTTCCTGCGCGGACTCACGGCGGAACTGGTGCGCGGGCACCGCCGCGGGCTGCTCGGGGTCTGCCTGGGGCACGAGCTGCTGGCGGCCGAGCTGGGCCTGGAGACCGTACGCAAGCGGGTGCCGTACCAGGGGGCGCAGACCCGGATCGATCTCTTCGGGCGGCCGGAGACCGTCGGTTTCTACAACAGCTTCGTCGCCCGCTGCGGCGAGGACGGGGCGGCGGAGCTGGCCGCGCACGGCGTCGAGGTCAGCCGCGACCCGGCCACCGGCGAGGTGCACGCCCTGCGCGGGCCGGGCTTCGCGGGCGTGCAGTTCCACCCGGAGTCGGTGCTGACGCTGCGGGGCACGGCGATCGTGGGCGCACTGCTCGGTCAGCTCACGGCCGGCTCCGCCGGGACCAGGACGTTCTCGCTGCGGCGGCCCGCCGTGTAGTCGAGGACGTTCCCCAGCGTGGCCTCGACGATCTGGCCGACCGCGTCGACGGTGTAGTACGCCTGGTGCGAGGTGACCAGGACGTTCGGGAGGGTGACGAGCCGGGCCAGGGTGTCGTCGTCCACGACTTCCAGGGACTTGTCCAGGAAGAAGAGCCCGGCCTCCGCCTCGTACACGTCGAGCCCCACGCCGGTGAAGCGGCCCAGGCGCAGTTCACGGACGAGAGCCGCGGTGTCGACGAGACCACCGCGGCTCGAGTTCACGAGGATCGCGTCGTCCTTCATGGCGCGCAGCTCGCCGGCGCCGATGAGACGGTGCGTGGCGGGCATCAGCGGCAGGTGCAGGCTGACCAGGTCGGACTCGGCGAGCAGGCGGTCCTTGTCGACGTATTCCATGCCCAGACCGACGCAGGCGGGGTTCTGGACGACGTCCCAGCCGAGCAGGTTCATGCCGAAGCCGTGGGCGATGCGGGTGAACGCCTCGCCGATCTTGCCGGTGCCGAGGACACCGGCCGTACGGCCGCGCATGTCACGGCCGAGGAGCCCGTCGAGGCGGAAGTCGAAGTCGCGGGTGCGTCCGGCGGCGCGCACGATGCGGCGGTTGACGGCCATCGCGAGGGTCCAGGCGAACTCGGCGACGGAGTACGGCGAGTAGTACGAGACGCGGGCGACCGTCAGGCCGAGCCGCCCGGCGACGTCGAGGTCGATGTTGTTGAAGCCGGTGGAACGCTGGGCGATCATCCTCGTTCCCCCGTCGGCGAGCGCGCGCAGGACGCGCGCCCCCAGGTCGGCGTTGACGCTGGTGCTGATGATCTCGTGGCCGGCGGCGATGGGGGCGGTGTCCTCGCCGAGGAAGACATCGAGACAACGGATGTCGTGGTGACCGGCGAAGGCCTTCTCGATCAGTGGTCTCTCGTCGGACTGCACACCGAATGCCAGGATTTCCACGACGTCTCCCTGGAGGGGCGAAAGCCGGAACGCGGGCCGTATCGCGCACATACCGCGGATGGCACGAATATCGCGAATATACGGCCCACGTCTTCCCCCCGCTCAGCCGAAGAAGACCCCGACCTCGGCGTAGAGCTCCGGATCGACCGTCTTGAGCCGCGCCGTCGCCTCCCTCATCGGCACCCGGACGATGTCCGTTCCGCGGAGCGCGACCATCGTGCCGAAATCACCGTCCCGTACGGCTTCGATCGCGTGCAGTCCGAACCGCGTCGCCAGCCACCGGTCGAAGGCGCTGGGCGTACCGCCGCGCTGGACATGGCCGAGGACCGTGGTCCTGGCCTCCTTGCCGGTGCGCTTCTCGATCTCCTTGGCCAGCCACTCGCCGACGCCCGAGAGCCGCACGTGCCCGAAGGAGTCGAGTGTGCCGTCCTTGAGGATCATCTCGCCGTCCCTGGGCGTCGCGCCCTCCGCGACGACGACGATCGGGGCGTACGACGCCTTGAAGCGGGAGGTGACCCAGTCGCAGACCCGCTCGATGTCGAAGCGCTGCTCGGGGATGAGGATGACGTTCGCGCCGCCCGCCAGACCCGAGTGCAGGGCGATCCAGCCGGCGTGGCGGCCCATCACCTCGACGACGAGGACGCGCATGTGCGATTCGGCGGTGGTGTGGAGGCGGTCGATCGCCTCGGTCGCTATGCCGACGGCGGTGTCGAAGCCGAAGGTGTAGTCGGTGGCGGACAGGTCGTTGTCGATGGTCTTCGGTACGCCGACGCACGGGACGCCGTACTCGTCGGACAGGCGGGTGGCCACGCCGAGGGTGTCTTCGCCGCCTATCACGACGAGCGAGTCGACCCCCAGCCCTGCGAGGTTCTCCTTCACCCGGCGGATGCCGTTCTCGGCCTGGAGCGGATTGGTGCGCGAGGAGCCGAGGATGGTGCCGCCGCGGGGCAGGATGCCGCGGACGGCCGGGATGTCGAGCCGTACGGTGTCGCCTTCGAGCGGTCCGCGCCAGCCGTCGCGGAAGCCGGTGAACTCGTACCCGTACTCCTGCACGCCCTTGCGTACGACGGCGCGGATGACCGCGTTGAGCCCGGGGCAGTCGCCTCCCCCGGTCAGTACTCCGACCCGCATGGAATTGTCCCTTCGCCACATTCAGCTGTGCCGTGTGCGGCCACGCTAGTGGTGACACAGGTCACAGCGACACGGGGCGGAGGGACAATTCGGGGTCGCACGGGCGGGCGCACCGGGTGCACCGGGCGCATCGATCGCGCTAGGCGTCGTCGAGGCCGCGTTCGATCGCGTAGCGGACGAGCTCCACGCGGTTGTGCAGCTGGAGTTTGCCGAGGGTGTTCTGCACGTGGTTCTGGACGGTGCGGTGCGAGATCACCAGGCGCTCGGCGATCTGCTTGTACGAGAGCCCCTTGGCGACCAGCCGCAGCACCTCGGTCTCGCGGTCGGTGAGCTGCGGCGCCTTCGGCTCGTTCGACGAGGCCGCGGGCGCCGGGTCGGAGGCTAGCCGGCGGTACTCGCCGAGGACCAGGCCCGCCAGGCCCGGAGTGAAGACCGGATCGCCGGCGGCCGTGCGCCGTACCGCGTCGATGAGCTCCTCGGGCCCCGCGGACTTCAGCAGGTAGCCCGTCGCACCGGACTTCACCGCTTCCAGTACGTCGGCGTGCTCGCCGCTCGCGGACAGCACGAGGACCCGCAGCGACGGGTCGGCGCCGACGAGCTCCTTGCAGACCTGGACACCGGGCATGCCGGGGAGATTGAGGTCGAGGACGAGGACCTGGGGTCCGACGGCCTGGGCGCGGCGCACCGCCTGCGGTCCGTCGCCCGCCGTGGCGACCACGTCGAATCCCGCGGCTTCGAGGTCGCGGGCGACCGCGTCCCGCCACATCGGGTGGTCGTCGACCACCATCACCCTGATCGTCTGCTGCCGCTCTTCGCTCATCGCGCCTGTCCTGCCTTCCCCCGTGGAACCTTCAGTTCTACTTCCGTGCCCTGCCCCGGCACCGAGATCAGCTCGGCGGTGCCCCCGATGTCCCGCAGCCGCCCGCGGATCGACAGGGCGACGCCGAGGCGCCCCTCCCCCTCGGCCTGCGCGAGCCTGCCCTCGGGGATGCCGGGACCGTCGTCCCGCACCGTCACGATCACTTCCTGCGGCCAGTCCTCGACCAGGATCCAGGCCCGGGCGCCCTCCCCCGCGTGCCTGCGGACGTTGTCCAGTGCGGCACCGACGGCGGCCGCGAGTTCCCGGGCCGGCGCCGCCTCCAGCAGGACCGGGGCGCCGGGCTCGGCGAAGCTGACCCTGGAACCGGCGTGCGGGGCGAGCAGGGAGCGCAGATCACAGGGACGCCCGTCGCCCGTACCGCCGTCCCCGCCGCTGCTCCCGTCCCCGTCGTCGTCCACCTCGACCGTACGGACCACCGCGCCCTGCGCGGCGTCCTCCGAGGCGCGCGTCGCCGGCACGAGGCCGCTGGAGACCAGGGTGCGCAGGGCGATCTCCTGCTCCCCGGCCATCCTGCCCAGTTCGGCCGCCTCGCCGCCGAGGGCCGCGCCGCGCCGCTGCACCATGGCGAGGACCTGGAGCACGCTGTCGTGGATGTCGCGGGCGAGGCGTTCGCGCTCGCGGGTCGCGGCCTCGATCTCCAGGGCGCGGGCGAGGGTGCGCTCGGAGGCGCGGGCGACCTCGACGACGTAACCGATCGCGATGGAGGCGACCCACACCAGCAGGACGTTGTGGAGGGTGTCCCGGCTGGGGTGGCCGCGCTCGACGACGTTGGCGACGGCGACGAAGGAGGAGGCGAAGGCCGCCCAGCGCCAGCCGCCCTTGATGGCGAACGCGAGGACGGAACCCGCGGTCCATATCGACGGCAGGGTCGAGCCGTCGACCCGCTGCGCGTGGAAGTCGGCGAGCGGGGTGAGCAGGATGCCGGTCAGGGCGACGGCGAGGTCGACGCCGAGGAAGCGCTTGGTGCAGCTCGCCGCGTTGGCCACCTTGGGGAGCGTGACGAGGGTCCAGAGGGACATCACCGCGAGGAAGGCGACGGCGACCCAAGGACGCTCGAACTCCTCCCGGGTGAACACGAAGAGGAACACCGCGTAGAGCATCGTCAGGACGCGGTAGGCGGTGAGCGCACGCCACAGCGGCTGCTCGACCGACATGCGTACGACCCGCTCGCGCTGGGCCTTGGCCATCATCCCCCTCCCCCGGACGGACGCGGTTACGCGCCGCCCTGTCCCGCCTTCTCCGCTCTCGCGGCCTTCTCCGCGTCGGCGATCTGGCGCTTCGCCGCCGTCGCGTAGATGTCGACGTACTCCTGGCCGGAGAGCTTCATGATCTCGTACATGACCTCGTCGGTCACCGACCGCAGGATGAACCGGTCGCCGTCCATCCCGTGATAGCGGCTGAAGTCCAGCGGCTTGCCGATTTTGATCCCCGGCCGCATCAGCTTGGGCATGACCTTGCCGGGCGGCTGGATCTTCTCGGTGTCGATCATCGCGACCGGGATCACGGGAGCGCCGGTGGCGAGCGCCACGCGCGCGAGGCCGCCCGGTTTGCCGCGGTAGAGACGGCCGTCGGGCGAGCGGGTGCCCTCGGGGTAGATGCCGAAGAGGCCGCCGCCCCTGATGACCTGGATGCCGGCCTTGATCGCCGCCTCGCCGGCGCCGCGCGCGCCCGAGCGGTCCACGGGCAGTTGGCCGACGCCCTTGAAGAAGGCGGCGGTGAGCTTCCCCTTCACACCGGGCGAGGTGAAGTACTCGGCCTTGGCGATGAAGGTGACCTTGCGGTCGAGGACGGCGGGCAGGAAGAAGGAGTCCGAGAAGGACAGGTGGTTGCTCGCGAGAATGGCCGGGCCCTCGGCGGGGATGTTCTCCAGGCCCTCCACCCAGGGCCTGAAGGCAGCCTTCAGTGGCCCTCCGATGGAGAGCTTCATTGCGCCGTAGATCAACCGAGTGCCTTCCCTGTGTCTGTCGACAAGACCATAACCCGATGCCGGGCCTGCGCTCCCGCCGCACAAGGCCGCCCGACGGACCTGGTCGGTGTCGGTCCGGTCGCGTACGGTGAAGTACATCTTGCGCACCCCCCTTCGCCGTCCGAGACTCATGAACAGGAGACCCCGGTGCCGGTCCTCCCTGGAGCCGAACCGTTCCGCCACGAGGGCGGAGAGGTCGGCGTCCTCCTCTGTCACGGCTTCACCGGTTCCCCGCAGTCGTTGCGCCCCTGGGCCGGCCACCTGGCCGAGCGCGGACTGACCGTCTCCCTTCCGCTGCTGCCCGGTCACGGCACCCGCTGGGAGGACATGCAGCTCACGGGCTGGCAGGACTGGTACGCGGAGGTCGACCGCGAACTGCGCGTGCTCAGCCGGCAGTGCAGCCAGGTCTTCGTCTTCGGGCTCTCCATGGGCGGGGCCCTGGCGCTGCGCCTGGCCGCGAAGCACGGGGACGCGATCAGCGGAATAGCCGTGGTCAACCCGGCGAACAAGGTGCACGGCCTGTCGGCGTACACGCTGCCGGTGACCCGCCATCTCGTCCGTACGACGAAGGGGGTGCGCAACGACATCGCCAAGGCGGGGGCGGAGGAGATCGGTTACGACCGCGTCCCGCTGCACGCGGCCCACTCCGTGCGGAACTTCTTCCGGACCGTCGACTCCGAGCTGCCGCAGGTGACCCAGCCGCTGCTGCTCCTGCACAGCCCGCAGGACCATGTGGTGCCGGCGGCCGACTCGGCCCGCATCCTCAGCCGGGTCTCGTCGACGGACGTCACCGAGATCCTGCTGGAACAGAGCTACCACGTCGCGACGTTGGACCATGACGCGGAGCGGATCTTCGACGAGAGTCACGCGTTCATCGGCCGCCTCGCTCCGAGTGTCGGGAAGAAGGGGAGCACCACCGGTGGCTGAGCACGACGCGGAGCCTGCGGGCCGCGAGGAGGAGCGGGAGCCGGACGGGACGGCGGGACCGGCCGGGGCGCCCGCTGCCGGGACGCCCGCCGGGGCATCCGCGGGGACCCCCGTCGACGAGGACGCGGTGTGGGCCGCGATCGTCGCCGGGTACGGCGAGGAGCCGCCGGATCCGCCGGGTGCGAAGCCGTTCAAGCCGATCGAGGACCTCTTCCTGCCGGAGGGCGACCTCAACGGCACCGGCGCCGGCGCCGGCCGGCCGGAGAAGCCGCTGGGGAAGGGCCCGGAGGACGGGGCCGGGGTGGGTGCCGGGGTCGGTGCGGGAGCCGGTACCGGCTCCGGCGCGGGAGCCGGTGCGGGAACCGAGCAGGAGGACGCGGATCCGGATCCGGCCCCGGACAGGCCGCTCGGCAGCTCCGTCGTCTTCGCCCCCGGCATCGGCGGCCCGCGCAACTACTCCTTGGCGGAGCCGCGCGAGGACGACCTCGACGAGAGCGACGAGGGCCACTTCGTCCCGCCGGAGCCGCCCCCGCTGCCGCCCGCCGACACCACGGCCAAGTTCGCCTGGCTCGCGGTCGTGGGCGGCCCGCTGCTGCTGCTCGGCGCCGTGCTGTTCCGGTGGGACATGACGTGGTGGCTGACGACACTCGGCGTCGGCGGCTTCCTGGGCGGTTTCGCCACGCTGGTGGCGCGGATGGCGCACGGCGACGACGAGGACGGCGACGACCCCGGCCGCGGCGCGGTCGTCTAGGGGCTCTCCCCGGCCCCGGCCCGGTCCCAGCCGCCGGACGGGCTCAGTTCGAGCCCGTCCGGCCGTCGGGGGCAGCCGGAACCCGCAGCGCCGCCAGCACCGGGAGGTGATCCGTGGCCGCCCGTACGTCCGCCTCCGGAAGACCCGGAGGGACGCCGCAGCCCAGGACTTCGATCCCCGGGGTCGCGAAGACCGCGTCGATGCGCTGGTGCGGGTTCTCCGGGGTCGAGGTGAATTCCCCGCCCCACGGCTTCACCGCCCAGCAGTCCTGGAGCTCACCCGCCAGCCGGCGGAAAGTCCGCCCGTCCGGCCGGTCGTTGAGGTCGCCGCCCACGACCGCGTGCTCCACGCCCATCTCCTCGACGCGGTCGAGCAGCATCCCGCCCTGCGCGTACCGCTCCTCGCGCTGGAGGCTGAGGTGGCAGCTCAGTACGCCGAACCTGGCGCCCCCGATCCGTACCACCGCTGTCGCGAACCCCCGCTGGTGCAGCCCCGGCGTACGCGGCAGCAGTACGTCCTCCGTACGCTCCACCGTCACGCGCAGCGAGCACAGCAGCAGCGGCCCCGAAGCGGTGGCTCCGCCGCCGAGCACCACCAGACCGCTGTGGGCGGCGAGCCACGCCGCGCGCTTGCGCCAGCGGAAGAACCTCGGGGCCTCCTGCACGAGGACGAGGTCGGGCTCACAGGCGCCGATCACCCGGGCCAGCGCCTCGCGGTCGTCGCGCATGGAGCGGATGTTGTAGCTGAGGACACGGATCACGGCCGAGCCGTCCGGCTCGGTACGGGAAGCGGGCAGCGTGCTCGTCGCGGTCGTACTCGTCGCCATGCGGAACAAGATACGGAAGTGCCCGCCGCGCCCCTGGAGGGCACAGCGGGCAACCCGCCCGCGTACGGGCGACACGTGCGGGCGGGCGTCAGCCCTGGCGGGCCAGGTCCGCCGCCCCGACGAGGCCTGCCTTGCCGCCCAGCTGCGCCGCGAGCACCTGCGCGTGCGGACGCCACTGGCCGCCGATGAGCCAGCGCCGGAAGGACTTGCGGATCGGGTCGAGGACGAGCTCGCCCTCGTCCGAGACGCCGCCGCCGACGATGAACGCCGACGGGTCGAAGAGCGAGGCCAGGTCGGCCAGGCCCGCGCCCGCCCAGCGGGCGAGCTCGCGGAAGGAGTCGACGGCCACCGGGCAGCCCTGCCGGGCGGCCTCGCTGACGTGCTTGCCCTCGATGCCCTCGACCGTGCCGTCGCCCAGGGCGAGGAGGATCCGGGCGTTCTCGGGGGTGGCGTTGGCGCGCTGCTTGGCGTACCTGACGAGGGCCCGCCCGGACGCGTACTGCTCCCAGCAGCCCTGGTTGCCGCAGCCGCACAGCAGGCCGTCGGGGACGACCCGGATGTGGCCGAACTCGGCGGCCACGCCGAAGCGTCCGCGGCGTAGCTTGTTGCCGATGATGATGCCGCCGCCGAGACCGGTGCCGAGAGTGATGCAGATGACGTCCTCGTGGCCCTGGCCGGCACCGAACTTGTACTCGCCCCAGGCCGCCGCGTTCGCGTCGTTCTCGACGACGACCGGCAGACCGACGCGCTGCTCGACCTTGTCCTTCAGCGGCTCGTGCCGCCAGTCGATGTTCGGTGCGAAGAGAACGGTGGCGCGCTTGTCGTCGACGTACCCGGCGGCGCCGATGCCGACCGCCTCGATCTGGTGGCCCTTGCCCGCCTCCGAGACGGCCGCGCAGATCGCGTCGACGATGCCTTCGGCAGTCGACGGCGTGGGCACCTTGTGGGTGTCGAGAATGGCGCCCTCTTCGTCGACCACGCCTGCCGCGATCTTCGTGCCGCCGATGTCGACGCCGATGGTGAGTCCCATGTGTCCCTCAGTTTTCGGTCGAGCCCCGCTAGGGCAACCGTACCCGAGGCGCAGCTCAGTCCAGGTCGATGTGGGTGCTCGACGAGGGGCCTTCGGGGCCGTTCTCGCCGTCGGCGCCCCCGGGGCCGTCCTTCTCGCGCTCCGCCGGCTGCGACGGGCCGCGGGTCCAGCGGCTCTCCTGGCCCTGGACGGCGGAGCGGTAGGCGGCGAGCAGCTCGTTGCCGGCCGCGGCCAGGTGGTCGAAGACCTCCGGGTTGCGCTCGATGACCGGCTCGACGGCGGACTTCGCCTGGTCGATGAGCTGGCTGACGGCGCCCTGCGCGGCCATGCCGGGCAGGACCGACTGGAGGGAGGCGACCTTGTCGGCGACGGCGTCGACGAGTTTGCGCAGCTCCTCGGCGGCGGATCCCGGCTGCGCCCCGCCGTCCTGGGCGCGGCGGCGGGCCCTCTCGGCGGCGAGGTCCTCGGCGCACGCCTTCGCCCACGCGTCGGCGTCAGGGGCCTCGGCGGGCTCGGGGGAGGGACCCTCGGTGGCATCGCTCATGGCGGACTCCTGCGGCAGGGGGCGGTTCGTACCGTACGTACGCCTCGTACCACTGACGTTACCCGAACGGCGGCAGGCGGTTCACTTGGTCTGCGGCCACAGCCGGGGGTCCGGCGTGAACCGCACCTTCAGTACGCCGCCCGCCAGGCCCGCGCCCGAGACGTCGCAGCGGCGCAGGGCGGGGGGCAGCGGCAGGATCCGGCGGAACGGGCCCGCGTCGAGGACGAGTTCGTCGCCCCGGCGGACCAGGCCGATCTCCTCCTTCACGGCGCCGGGCAGCGGCAGGTGCCATACGAGGACCCCGCCGGCGTCGTCGGCGAGCCGGTCCTCCACGGGCCAGGGCTCGTCCGCGCCCTCGCGCCCCGGCCCCACCGCGAGCGCCCCGTCCCCGGCCAGCGCGTCGAGGTCGTCGAGGCCGCGCGGGTCACGGCCGAGGTGGCGCACCTCGCGGACCGGCGCCACGGGCCGCCACTGGTCGTACCACTCGGCCAGGCACTTCTGCTGCTGGGCGGCGAGCGTCGCGAGCCAGGTGTCCGGGGAGTCCTGCGGCAGCGTCCGGTTCGCCGTGACCCCCTCGACGCCGAGGCCGAAGAGGGCCAGTCCGGTGCGGGCGGTGCGCAGGGCGTCGGCTGCGGCGGGCCCGGGCTCGGCGACCAGCCGCACCGTCGTGCCGGGGGCGTCGAGCAGGGCCTGGACGGCGGCCAGTTCCGCGTCCCAGCGGGCGGCCGTCTCGTACAGCCACTGCGCGGGCATCGGGACACCGGCGAGCTGGGCGAGCATGGGCCGCAGCGCGCGGGCCGCCTGCCGCTCGGGCGGCAGCAGCCGGCGCAGGTAGCGGCGCAGCTGTTCGGGGAGCGCGAGGACGGCGAGGGCCGAGGGCAGGGGCGGCAGGTCGACCACCACCAGGTCGTACGTTCCCGAAAGGCCCCCGGAGCCCTCGGCGCCGTCACCGGTCCCGGCGCAGGCCCGCAGGGCGCGCAGGAGGGCGAACTGCTCGCCGCCCGGGAGTGCGGTCAGTTCCTCGGCGGCCAGCCGGTTCGCGCCGAGCAGGTCGAGCACGGAGGCCGCGCGCTCCTGGAGCGCCAGGAGCTCCGCGCGGAAGTGGGCGCCGGAGTCGAGCCGGGCGGCCCAGAGCCCCGGGGCCGCCTCGACGGGCGCGGGACCGGTCGCCGTGCCCAGGACCGCGCCCAGGGTGTCCGTCGCGTCGGTGGAGAGGACGAGGACCTTTCCACCGGCTCCCGGCTGCGTTCGAGCGGAGGAGAGCCTGTCCCCGCCGCGTGCCGCCGCGAGGGCGGTCGCCGCGGCGAGGGTGGTGCGGCCCGCGCCGCCGGTGCCGGTGACGAGGACCGTACGCATGCGGGACATCAGCCCTTCGGCTGGCTCGGGTGGCTCTCGACGCGCTTCTTCAGACCGGCCAGGGCGCGGTCGATGATGACCTTCTCGGCCTTGCGCTTGATCATGCCGAGCATCGGGATCTTGACGTCGACGGTCAGCCGGTAGGTGACCTCGGTGCGGCCGCCGTCCAGCGGGGCGAGGCTGTACGAACCGTCCAGGGCGCGCAGCATCTGGGACTTGACCAGCGTCCAGCTGACCTCGTCACCGCCGGTCCAGGTGTACGCGAGGGTGTGGTCGTCCTTGATCGCGCCGGCGTCCAGGAGCAGGCGCACCCGCTCGGCCCGGCCCTCGGCGTCGGTGGCCAGGACCTCGGCCTCCTTCACCTCGCCGGTCCACTCGGGGTAGCGGGCGAAGTCGGCGATCACGCCCATCACGTCGGCCGGCGCCGCCTCGATCGTGATGCTCGAGCTGGTGTGTTCCGCCATCGCTGTGGCTCCTCCAGTGCGGTTCCGGTCAGGGGACAGGGATTTCGGGGCATGCCCGCGTGAAGGCTACCGCGACCGGCCCGGGGGCCCGTCACCACTGCGGGCTCACCACTCCAGCGCCCAGGGGCGGCCGGTGGACGCGAAGTGACCGACGTTCACGCATTCCGTCGCGCCGACGCGCATGCGCCGGGCCAGCGGCTGGTGGACGTGGCCGAAGAGCGCGTACCGGGGGCGGGTACGGCGGATCGCGTCGAGCAGGGCCCGGCTGCCACGCTCGAACCGGCGGGCGACGGTGTCGTACACGAGCTCGGGGACCTCGGGCGGGATGTGCGAGCACAGCACGTCCACCTCGCCCAGTGCCTCGACCTTGGCGGCGTACTCCTCGTCGTCGATCTCGTAGGGCGTGCGCATCGGCGTCCTGAGGCCGCCGCCGACGAAGCCGAAGACGCGGCCGCCGATCTCGACGCGCTCGCCGTCGAGGACGGTGGTGCCGGGCCGGGCGTACTCGGGCCACAGCTGCGGCATGTCGACGTTGCCGTAGGTGGCGTACGTCGGGGCGGGGAACGCCGCGAAGAGTTCGGCGTACTGCTTGCGCACCGCCTCTTCGGTGGCGGCCGCCCGGTCGATGCCCGCCCACAGCCTGCGGCCGAGCTCGCGGGCCTCCTCGAAGCGGCGGGCGGTGCGCAGCTCGACGATCAGGTCCGCGTTCTCGGTGCCGAACAGGTCGGGGAAGATACCGCGCGAGTGATCGGCGTAGTCGAGGAAGAGCACCAGGTCACCGAGGCAGACGAGCGCGTCGGCGCCGTCTCCCGCCCTGGCCAGGTCCCTGGCGTTCCCGTGTACGTCGCTGACCACATGGACTCGCATGACGATCACCCTAGGACGCCCGCCCCGGGACTGGGTAGAGGGGGTTGGACCTGCGGTTACTTCCGGGGTGCCGCCGGATTGGACTAGTCTGCGCGGAGCACCGCCACAGCGTGTGACGCAGCGAACATCTGGCCTTACCCCCCTATCGGGAACCGGATACTGGTGGGTAACGTCCGGGCAGTCCAAACGTGCTCACCCCACTGAGCACCTGCCCGGTCTTGGACCGCAGTCGACGCGCACACCGACGTGGCGCCGGCGCCCGATGAGGAGCAGCAGTCTTGCGCGAGTTCAGCCTTCCGGCCCTGTACGAGGTCCCCTCGGACGGCAACCTGACAGATCTCATCCGCCGCAACGCCACGCAGCACCCGGACGTGGCGGTCATGAGCCGCAAGACCGGGGACGCCTGGACCGATGTCAGCGCCACCGAGTTCCTCGCCGAGGTCCGCGCCGCCGCCAAGGGCCTGATCGCGGCCGGCGTGCGGCCGGGCGACCGGGTCGCCCTGATGTCCCGCACCCGCTACGAGTGGGTGCAGCTGGACTTCGCCATCTGGAGCGCGGGCGCGGTGACCGTGCCGGTGTACGAGACCAGCTCCGCCGAGCAGGTGCAGTGGATCCTGGGCGACTCCGGCGCGGTCGCCGTGATCGTCGAGAGCGGGGCGCACGCCGCCGCCGTCGGGTCCGTACGCGACCGGCTGCCCGCCCTGGAGCACGTCTGGCAGATCGACGGGGGGGCCGTGGAGGACCTGTGCGCCTCGGGCGCCGGGGTCACGGACGAGACGGTCGACGAGCGCAGCGCGAGCGCCAGGGCGGACGACCCCGCCACGATCGTCTACACCTCCGGCACCACCGGCCGCCCCAAGGGCTGCGTGCTCACGCACCGCAGCTTCTTCGCGGAGTGCGGCAACGTCGTCGAGCGCCTGAAGCCGCTGTTCCGTACGGGCGAGTGCTCCGTACTGCTCTTCCTGCCGGCCGCGCACGTCTTCGGCCGACTGGTCGAGGTGGCGTCGGTGATGGCGCCGATCAAGCTCGGCTGCGTACCGGACATCAAGAACCTCACCGACGAACTCGCCTCCTTCCGGCCGACGATGGTCCTCGGTGTGCCGCGCGTCTTCGAGAAGGTCTACAACTCGGCGCGCGCCAAGGCGCAGGCGGACGGCAAGGGCAGGATCTTCGACAAGGCCGCGGACACCGCGATCGCCTACAGCCGCGCGATCGGCACCCCGCAGGGCCCGTCCTTCGGCCTGAAGCTCAAGCACAAGGTCTTCGACAAGCTGGTCTACAGCAAGCTGCGCGCGGTGCTCGGCGGCCGCGGCGAGTACGCGATCTCCGGCGGTGCCCCGCTGGGCGAGCGCCTCGGCCACTTCTTCCGCGGCATCGGCTTCACCGTCCTCGAGGGGTACGGTCTGACGGAGTCGTGCGCGGCCACCGCCTTCAACCCGTGGAACCGGCAGAAGATCGGTACGGTCGGCCAGCCGCTGCCGGGTTCGGTCGTGCGCATAGCGGACGACGGCGAGGTGCTGCTCCACGGCGAGCACCTCTTCTCCGGCTACTGGAACAACGAGAGCGCCACCGTCGAGGCGCTGACCGACGGCTGGTTCCACACCGGCGACATCGGCACGCTGGACGAGGACGGCTACCTCGCGATCACCGGCCGCAAGAAGGAGATCATCGTCACGGCGGGCGGCAAGAACGTCGCCCCCGCGGTGATCGAGGACCGCATCCGGGGGCACGCGCTGGTCGCGGAGTGCATGGTGGTGGGTGACGGGCGGCCGTTCGTGGGCGCGCTGGTCACCCTCGACGAGGAGTTCCTCGGCCGCTGGGCCGCCGAGAACGGCAAGCCGGCCGGTTCGACCGCGTCGGCGCTGCGCGAGGACCCCGAGCTGCTCGCGGTCGTCCAGCAGGCGGTCGACGACGGCAACGCTGCGGTGTCGAAGGCGGAGTCGGTGCGCAAGTTCCGCGTGCTGGCGTCCCAGTTCACCGAAGAGGCCGGTCACATCACGCCGTCGCTCAAGCTGAAGCGCAATGTGGTGGCGAAGGACTTCGCCGACGAGATCGAGGCGCTCTACCGGGGCTGACCGGCTCCTGTGCGCGGCAGCGGCCCCCCGGTCGGATCCGGGGGGCCGCTGCCGTCCCCCGCGAGGCCCGCGCGGGCGTCAGAGCAGCGTCCTGAGCTTCTCCGCGAGCAGGTCCCAGCGCCACTTCTCCTCGACCCATTCGCGGCCCCGCTCCCCCATCCGGTGCCGCAGCTCGGGGTCCTGGAGAAGCGGGACGATCCGGTCGGCCGACTCGGCGGCGGCGACGGCGGCCGGCCCGCCGCGCACCACCCACCCGGTCTCCCCGTCGAGTACGGCGTCGGGCGCCCCGCCCGAGTCGCCCGCCACCACCGGCAGTCCGGTCGCCGACGCCTCCAGGTAGACGATGCCGAGCCCTTCGACGTCGAGCCCGCCCCGGCGCGTACGGCACGGCATCGCGAAGACGTCGCCCGCGCCGAAGTGCGCCGGCAGCTCCGCCCAGGGCACGGGTCCCGTGAAGCGGACGGAGTCCGCGACGCCCGTCTTGGCAGCCAGTTCCCTCAGCTCCCCGGCGTACGGTCCGCCGCCGACGACCAGCAGCACCGCGTCCGGCACCTCGCGCAGGATCCGGGGCATCGCCAGGATCAGCGTGTCCTGGCCCTTGCGCGGCACCAGGCGGGACACGCACACCACCACGGGCCGGCCGGCGAGCCCGAGCCGCTCACGGACCGCGTCGCCGCCGGAACCGGGGTGGAAGGTCTTCTCGTCGACGCCGGGCGGCAGCTGGACCATGCGCGCGGCGGCCTCGGGCGTGAGCGCGGCCGCGATCCGCGAGCGGGTGTACTCGCCGAGATAGGTGATCGTGTCCGTGTCCCCGCCGATCCTGCGCAGCAGCTGCCGGGAGGCGGGCAGCTGGGCCCAGCCCGCCTCGTGGCCGTGCGTGGTGGCGACGATCCGCTCCGCGCCCGCCCTGCGCAGGGCGGGCGCCATCAGCCCGAGCGGCGCGGCCGCCCCGAACCACACGGATCCGCAGCCGTGTTCGCGCAGCAGCCCGACCGCGCGCCGGGTGACGCGCGGCGTCGGCAGCAGCATGGTCGTCCGGTCGCGTACGACGGTGAACGGCTGCTCGGCGTCGAAGGCCGCGGTGGCCGCCGCACCCTCGCCGCCGCGCTTCCAGGTGGAGGCGTAGACGACGAGCTGCTCGGGGTCCAGGCGCAGCGCCATGTTGTGCAGGAACGCCTGGATGCCGCCGGGGCGGGGCGGGAAGTCGTTGGTCACGATCAAGGTCTTGTGCATCGCCGCCGACAGTACCGAACGGCCCGGCCCGCCGGCGCGACAGGCCGGGCACCGCGCCCTGCAGAGCCCTCCCCCCACCCGCCCCGGCTACGCGAGCCGCTCCCGCACGTACGCGCGCCACCGCACCGTGAAGTCCTCCGGGGTCGTGCCCAGCACCTCGTGCATCGCCTTCTCAACCGCGCCCTCGCGCCGCCCGTGCCCGCCGACCGCCCGGTAGAAGGCCGTCAGCTTCTCCTCGCCCCACTCCTGCGCGATCAGCGCACAGGCCAGCCAGCCGCCCTCGTACGAGCGTGCCAGCGTGTCCGCGTCCATGCCCGCATCCGCGCCGAAGCGGAACTCCCGGTCCGTCGGGAGCGCGGCGGGCAGCTCCTTCTTCCGCACCGCCCGCCGGAGTTCCGGGGCGGCCTCGCTCGCGGTGCGTCCGGTCCCCCGGTACGCCGCCCAGTCGGCGAAGCCCTCCGAGAGCCACATCGGGGTGGCGACCGAGGTGTCGGCACGGGTGGCGACATGGGCGGCCTCGTGGGTGAGGACGATCTGCTGCCCGAAGTCGCCGAGCAGCGCGTACGCCTCGGGGTTGACGATCACCCGGTCCGCGGGGGCGGCGCCCGGGCCGCCCGTCTCCCCGGTGGTGACGGCCGCGATGCCCCGGTACCCGGCCGCCGGAGCGCCGAGCAGCGAGCCCATGGAGTCGAGCGAGGGGGGCACCAGGACCACCAGGCGCCGCGCCCACCGGCCCGGCCAGGCCCGGTCCGCCGCCGGCACCGCGCGGTCGGCGGCTTCCGCCACGGCGCGCAGCCGCCGCTCGCCCTGGCCCGCGCCGAGGACCAGGCTGTGTGCACCGCGTACGACGGTGACCTCCCCCTGCTCCCAGAGCTGACGCCCGCCGCGGTCCGGGTGCTCGGCGGCGACGTACCAGCGTCCGTCGCGCCGGACCAGATCGAGCCGTCCGGCCGCCTTCATGGGCGCCTCGTCGTACCCGTCGAACCGGTAGCGCAGCTCGACCTCGGCGGTGGCGCGTCCGGCGCTCGTGCGGTCGAGGCCGGTCAGCCGGTACTCCCAGGAGCGCAGCGGCACCTGCGCGAGGTTCGCGAACTCCCTGCGCTCCGCCGCCCGCAGGCTCGCCGCCGCCGGGTCGAGGACGGCGAGATACGCGCTCTCGTCACGGTCGACGACGGCCGCCGCCCTGCGGTCCAGCGTCCGCTGGACGTCCCGGGCCGCGGTGTCCGCCGGCTCCCCCGGGGGCGCGCACCCGGGCGCGAGCAGGAGCGCGGCGAGGAGCGCCACGGGCTCCGCCCACCGCTGCCGCCGAGTCCCGCGCCGCCGTTCCGCCACCCGGCCGATCGTACGGGCCCCGGCGCGCGGCCGGGTCCGACCCGGGTCGGACCCGGGTCAGACCCGGGTCACCGACGAGACGGGCATCATGCCGACCGGGTCGTAGCGCACCGGGGCGCCGGGGTAGGGCGCGTGCACCACCTGGCCGTTGCCCATGTACATCCCGATGTGGCTCGCGTCGTCGCGGTACGCCACGAGGTCGCCGGGCTGCGCCTGGTCGAGGGGGACCTGCCGTCCGGCGTACCGCTGCGCCTGCGAGGTGCGCGGCAGGGAGACGCCCGCCTGCGCGTACGACCACTGGGTGAGGCCCGAGCAGTCGAAGCCGGACGGGCCGTTGGCGCCCCAGATGTACGGCTTTCCCACAGCCTGCCGCGCGGCCGACACGGCCGCCGAGGCGCGCGACGAGGCGGGGGCCCCCGCCTCCCCCGCCGCCTCGGCCGGCACGGCCGTGGGCGGCGTCCCGTCGCGGCCGGAACGGGACGCCCGGTCGTCGAACTCCTCGCGCTCGGCGGACGACAGCGAGTTGAGCAGCCGCCGCGCCTCGGCGAGCTTGCGCTCCACGGTGCGCTTGTGGCGGGCGACGGCGGCCCGGCTGCGCTCCAGTTCACCGAGGGCGGCGGAGGTCTCCGCGCGTTCCTGGCTCAGCTCGCGCTGCGCGGACCGCAGTTCGGTCAGGGCGGCGGCCTGACGGGCGCTGACGCGGCCGAGCGCCGCGGCCTTGGAGAGGTAGCTGTCGGGGTCCTCGGTCAGCAGCAGGGCGAGGGCCGGGTCCATGCCGCCCTCCCGGTACTGGGCGCCCGCGATCGCACCGAGCGCGCCCCGCATGCGGTTGATGCGCTCCTGACCGCGCGCTGCCTCGCCCCGGGCCCGGTCGACCTGTTCGCGCAGCCGGTCCGCGCGCTCGTCGGCCTCGTTGAACCTCTCGGTGGCCTGCTCGGCCTGCTCGAAGAGCCGGTCGACCCGCGCCTGGGTGACCGTGGTGGCGGCCGAGGAGGTGTCGTGGGGGTCGGCGCTCGCCGCCGGGGCGCCGAACGCTGCCGCCGCCGTGGCCGCGGCAGCGGACAGAACTGTGGCCCGGGCGCTCTGTGTGAGGCCGGACTGTGAGGGACGCCGGTGGGTCGCCACAGGAAGCCGCACTCCCTTCCGCTGCGTGCAGCCCCCTGCCGCCCGGGCGGGCGGACCGATGGACCGGGGAGCTGCGCGTGCAGACAGTAGCGGTGCGATCACGCGGTGACCAAAGACCTCGCCGGGCACAGACAGTGACGCCCCGCCGGAGAACCAGGTCACCGGCGGGGCGGACAGTCAGCGGACGTCACCGGAATTCCCTCGAACGGGCGGTGTGGCGACGGCCTTCAGCCTTCGTCGGGTATGCGCTGTCAGATGCGCACGCCGAACTGGAAGGTGCCCAGGTACTCCATCGCCTCGTAGCGGACCGAGGTGCCCGGGTAAGGAGCGTGCAGCACCTGCCCGTTGCCGGCGTAGAGCCCCACGTGGGAGAGGTTGCTGAAGAACACCAGGTCGCCGGGCTTGAGCTCACCGCGGCCGATCTTGGTGCCGTCGTTGTGCTGCGTGTAGGTGGTCCGGGTGATGGAGACACCGGCCTGGGCGTACGCCCACTGGGTGAGCCCGGAGCAGTCGTACGAGCTGGGGCCGGATCCGCCGGAGACGTACGGCTTGCCGATCTGGGTGGCGGCGGCGGCCAGTGCTGCGGCGCCGCGTCCGGAAGCGGCCTGCTCCTTGCCCAGCTCCACCCGGTCGCCGACCGCGCGGCTGGCGCGCTGCTCCTTCTCCCGCTCCTTCTCCCGCATCTCCTCCCGCTCCTCGGCGGTGAGCGTGTTGAGAAGGCGCTGGGCCTCGGCGAGCTTGCCCTGGAACTTCTGCTTCTTGTCGCCGAGTTCCTTGCGTACGTCCTCGAGGTCGGCGAGCTTGTCGGTCGCCTCGGCGCGCTGCTGCGCGAGGGTGCGCTGCTTCGCCTGGATCTTCTCCAGCGACTCGGCCTGCTTGGCGCTCAACTGGTCGATCGCGCCGGCCTTGTCGAGGTAGCTGTCCGGGTCGGCGGAGAGGAAGAGCTGCACGGAGGGGTCGATGCCGCCCGAGCGGTACTGCGCGCTGGCCACCGAACCGAGCTGGCTGCGCAGGTCGTTGAGGTCGTCCTGACCGCGGGCGACCTTGTCCTGGAGGTTGTCGACCTCGTCCTTGAGCTTGTCCTGCCGCTCCTTGGACTGGTTGTACTTCTCCGTGGCCACCTCGGCCTCGTGGTACAGCTTGTCGACCTTGGCCTTGACCTCGCTCTTGGACGGCTTGGGGTCGGCCTGGGCGGTCTGGGACGTGAGAGCGACGGCTGCGGCTGCGGTCGCTGTGAGCACAGTCACACGAGTGCGGCTCGGCTGCTTGGGACGACGGTGGGACGCCACGAAGGCGAGCTCCTTCTTCCTCGAGCCGCCTACCGGGGCGGGGGACGTCGTCCCCGGCTCCACGATTCGGTTCCCCCGCGGAACTTGGACCGAATTGCATGGACTCGGCGGTGCCTTCGCTGCCGCCCCGGGTGGGCGATCAACCGTGCGAAGGTTCGAGGGCAGACCTTAGTGACCTTCTTGTGATCAGATCAAATCCCAAGAGCTAAAAACTCACCCACCGGTCACAATATTTACTTACACCACACGCGCAGTAATGACCACTTGACGTTACGTTTCCTCAATTCGGGCATTGCGCCGAGAAGTTATGAGACGCGCGAAAGCCGCTTCAGCAGCAAGGCGGACGCGACCGGCCTCGCCCCCGCCTTCGCGACCCCGTCGGCCACTTCGCGGTCGGTGGAGGCCACCACCACGGGCCGCCCCGGCGGCTCCGCCCGTACGAGCTGTCTGATGAGCTCGTCGGCGGTCACCCCCGGCTTGCTGAACAGCACGCGGACGCCGCGCGGCGGCGCGAGCAGCACCGGCGCCACCAGTTCCGCCCCGTCGAAGACGCACGTCACCTCGGCGCCCGTCTGCGCCGCGAGCATCGACAGGCCGCCCAGGAGCCGCAACCGCTGCTTGTCCAGCGGCATCTGCGGATAGCCGGTCTTGGTGACGTTGTAGCCGTCCACGACCAGATGGCACTGCGGCAGCTCCAGCAGCTGGTCGAGCAGGGCGGGGTCGGTCTCGGAGAGCGCCCTCGCCGCGATGTCCTTGGGGGTCATACGGCCCGGCTCGACGGCCTCCACCGTGTCGGCGGGGTGCACGGAGGCCGGCGGCAGGGCCAGTTCGCGGCGCAGCCCCTGGGCGGCGTCCAGCACCGTGTCGAGCAGCAGCCGCACCCGCATGTCCTCCATGCTGCGCCCCTCGCGCACCGCCCTGCGGCTCGACTCGACGGCCGCCTCCGCCTCGCCGAGCCGGGCCCGGAGCCGCCGCGCCTCGCTCTCGGCGGCGGTCACCTGGGCGGCGGTCTCGGACTTGAGCGCCTCGGTCTCGGCGTTCGTACGGCGCAGGGCGGCCTCGCCGCGCTTCACGTCGCTCAGCGCGCTGCGCAGTTTGCGGTGGAGTACGTCGGTTTCCTTGCGGGCGGCCTCCAGCTCCGTGCGGAGCCGCTCGGTCTCGCTCTTCGTCTGCTCGCGCGCCTGCGCGAGCTCCTGGCGCAGCCGCTCCAGCTCGCGCTGGGCGGCCTCTTCGGCGCGCTCGGCGTCCGCCCGCAGAGCCTCCTCGCCCGCGGCCGCCACCAGCTTGACCCAGCCGACGGGGCGCAGCACGTACGCCGCGGCCGCCACGTCGGCGGGGTCGACGGCGGCCGGAGGGGCCCCGGACTCCAGCGCGCGGGCGAGCTCGGGCTGCGCCTCGCGCAGCCGCTCGCCGATGCGCCGGCGGAACAGCGGATCACCCTCCAGGGCCGCGGCCATCGCGTTGCCCGCGAACTTGGCGCGCCTGGTCGGGGTGAAGCGGGCGTACTGCCTCAGCTGGGACGGGAGTTCGGCGACGGTGAGCCCGCCGAAGGCGTCCGAGACCAGCGCGACGACCTTGTGCCGTACGCCTTCGGGCAGCGGGCGGTCGAGCACCTCTGCGGCGTCTCCGGCCGAATCGGCCGGTTCAGCGCCGCTTGCATGCTCCACGATCCGTCACCCCACTACTTCTCGGCCGGTCCTCTCAGGAGCCGGCACCCGGCCTGTCCACCAGTTCGATCCGGTCCACCGCGTTGCACCAGCGGCAGCGCACGGACTCGATGGTCTCACTGACCACCTCGCGTTCCTCGACCTTCGGCTCTCCGGCCAGGTCGAGGTGGACGTACTCGACCACCTTGGACGAGCGGGTCACGTCGAAACGCGTGAGGTTGCCGCACAGGGCGCAACGCCACCGGGTCCCGGCAGTCGGCAGGGGAACTGTCGTCATCGTGGGTCCACGTCCTCTTTCGTCGTGCCTACTGCCCGTAACCCTACGGCCTCACGGGTGCCCCGTGCGGCGGACGGTCCACCGTGCGGGACGGGGCCCGGCGAGGCGGTCTGCCCCGCCCGGTCCCGTTACGGGATGATCCGGGCATGATCAATTGGCGGAAAGCGGCCCGGGGACCCGTGGTGACGTACGGCGCCATCGGCCTCTGCTGCCTGGTCTTCGCCCTCGGTCCCCTCTCGGGACTCAATCCGGCCCACGGCACCGGCGACACGCTCCTCGCCGCGCAGAGCGCGTACTTCGAACGCTGGGGGGTGATCCCCAGCGAGCTGCTCAGCGGCACCCCGTCCGCGCTGGTCACTCCGCTCACCGCTCTGTTCGTGCACGGCAACTGGCTCCACCTGCTGGGCAACATGCTCTTCCTGTACGTCTTCGGGGTGATGGCCGAGGAACGGATGGGCCGCGTCCAGTTCGCCCTGTTCTCCGTGGGCGGCGGCTACCTCGCCCTGCTCGCGTACGCCGTCGCCCACGCCGGTTCCGACGAGACGCTGGTGGGGGCTTCGGGAGGGATCTCGGCGGTGCTCGGCGCGTTCCTCTTCCTCTTCCCCAGCGCCCGCGTCACCAGCCTGTTCCCCTTCCTCCTCTTCCTGCCGCTGCGCTTCCCCGCGTGGATCGTCCTGGTCTTCTGGTTCGTCCTGCAATGGCTGGCGGCGCGGAGCGCGGGCCCGGGTCCCGGGGTGGCGTACCTCGCGCACGTGGCGGGGTTCTGCGTGGGCTTCCTCTACGCCTGGGGGCGTTACCGGCGTACGGATAGAGTGAGGGCCCCAGCGTCGGCCACCCAGGGAGAAAGCCAACCGTGATCACCGCGATCGTGCTCATCAAGACCAGCGTGGACCGGATCCCCGAGATCGCGGAGTCGATCGCCGCGCTGGACAGCGTCAGCGAGGTCTTCTCCGTCACCGGTACGTACGACCTGATCGCCATGGTCCGCGTCGCCAAACACGACGACCTGGCGGACGTCATCCCCGGCCGGATCAGCAAGATCCCCGGCGTCGAGGGCACCGACACGCACGTCGCGTTCCGTACGTACTCGCAGCACGACCTGGAGGCGGCCTTCGCGATCGGTCTCGACGCGTAACGCCTCCGGCCTCCGGGCGCGCGCATGAAGGATTCTTCGTCCCGGCCTCATCCGGGCTCCACGCGCCTGCCCCACGACGGCGTCCATGGCTTTCCCCCACCGGCTGGCGACGCTCGCGGCCGTCCCCGCGATCCCGCTCGGCATCGCCGCGACCGGCTACGCCCTGACCGGCCGTCCCGAGCCGCCGAAGGTGCCGTCCAAGCTCGAGCTGGAGAGCACCGCTCCGGACACCCTGCCGTCCTCGTCCCGTACGACTCCGGGCACCACGCCCCGTACCACTGCTCCCGGCACCACTCCGGGCGACGCGGTCGTCCCGGGCCGCCGAGGGCGCCCTGGACCAGCAGACGCCGTGCGGCGAGATCCCGGCCGAAGTGGCCCGCCGCGCCAAGCTGTCGGACCGCCCGGTGCTCGCCCTGGCGGGCACGGCCGGGGAGGGCGCGCACGAGGTACGGCCGGCGGGCGTCGACGCGTACAGCTCGATCCTGCCCGCGCCGGTGTCACTGACCGAAGCGCTCGGGCGCGGCGGCGAGTTCCTCACCGACGCGGCCGAGCGGGCGCTGCGGATGGTCCCGACGGGAGCCCGGGCCGTTCAGACCGCCGGGACGCAGCGGCCTTCCTCGGTGCGGTAGTCCCACTTCGCGCCGTCCTCGACGAGTTCCCTGACGGCACGCAGGAACCGCTCCACATGCTCGTCGGGCGTACCGGCACCGAAGCTGACGCGGATCGCGTTCAGCGAGCGCTCCCCCGGCTCGGCCTCCGGCGCGCCGCACTCGCCCGGCTCCTGCGGTTCGCTGCCGAGCAGGGTGCGTACCAGCGGGTGGGCGCAGAACAGGCCGTCCCGTACGCCGATTCCGTACTCGGCGGAGAGCGCGGCGGCGAAGTGCGAGCTGTTCCAGCCCTCGACGACGAAGGAGATGACACCGACGCGCGGGGCGTCGTCCCCGAAGAGGGAGAGCACCCGGACCGCACCGACCCCGGCCAGCCCCTCCAGGACCTTCGTCACCAGTGCCTGCTCACGCTCGACGAGGGAGTCGAAGCCGGCCTCGGTGAGCGCCTTGCAGGCGGAGGCGATGGAGTACACGCCGATGACGTTGGGCGAACCGGCCTCGTGGCGGGCGGCCGTGGTGTGCCACTCGACGTCCACACCGCCGTCGGCGCGGCGGGCGACCGTGCGCGAGGCGCCGCCGCCCGCGAGGTACGGCTCGGCGCTCTGCAGCCAGTCGGCGCGTCCCGCGAGCACGCCGGAGCCGAACGGCGCGTACAGCTTGTGCCCGGAGAACGCGATCCAGTCGACGTCCAACTCCGCGATGTCCAGCGGGTGGTGGGGCGCGAGCTGCGCGGCGTCGAGCACGATCCGCGCACCGTGGGCGTGGGCGGCGGCCGCGAGCTCCTTGACCGGCCACAGCTCACCGGTGACGTTCGAGGCGCCGGTGACGCACACCAGGGCGGGACCATTGGGGCCTCCCCTGCTCGAGCGAAGCCGAGAGCCTGGGGAAGGGTCACGGGCGGCCAGCGCCCGCTCCAGGGTCTCGACGGCCTGGGCTGGAGTCCGGGGCGCGTCCAGGAAGGTGACCTCCGCGTCGCGCCAGGGCAGCAGCGAGGCGTGGTGCTCGGTCTCGAAGACGAACACCTGACAGCCGGCGGGAAGGGCCGCGGCCAGCAGGTTGAGCGAGTCGGTCGTGGACCGGGTGAAGACGACCTGGTCGCTCTCGCGGCAGCCGAGGAACTCGGCGACGGTGGCACGGCTGCTCTCGAAGAGGTCCGTCGACAGCTGCGAGAGGTAGCCGGCGCCGCGGTGCACACTGCCGTAGTACGGGGCGTACGCCGCCACGTCGTCCCACACGCGCTGGAGGGCCGGGGCGCTCGCCGCGTAGTCGAGGGCCGCGTAGGTGACCTCACCACCCGTCACGAGCGGCACGAGGACATCTCGCCCGAGGACGGGCAGAGGCGTACAAACGGTCTGGTCGGCGGCAGCGGTGGAGACAGACATGGCGAACTCCCGAAACAGGCAGGCGAATTCCCCGCGCCGGCGGATACACGGCAGCGCTGGAGAGGGAAAAGGGGGTGTGCGAGGAAGGGGCGAAAGGCCCTATCGCATTCGCTTGCTCACAAGAGGCTCCCTGAGAACCAGGACCCCAAGTCTTCGAGGGGTCCGCGCTTGCCGTAGACCTTTCTGTCTACGGCCTGGTCTTCACCCGGGGCACCCCGCCACGGACGGAGGGTTGCCGGACAGCAAGCCGGGGCCAAAACGCTGTCACTCATGACCTGCCAAGCATCTTGCCACACGATCAAGAACACGCAAGGCGTAGTCCGGAGTCTGGACTACGCCTCGCGTCACCCACCATGCGCACTCAGCTGTTGCTGGCAGCCACCCAGCGCTCCAGCGCCGCACGGGCCGCTCCCGAGTCGATCGACTCCGCCGCCTTGGCGATCCCCGCCGCGATCTGCTCCTCCAGGGACGTGCCGGTCGGGTCGAGGGCGACCAGCGCCGCCGCCGTGTTGAGCAGCACCGCCTCCCGGACGGGGCCGGTCTCCCCGGCCAGCAGCCGCCTCGCGACATCCGCGTTGTACGACGCGTCCGCGCCGCGCAGCGCCTCCACGGGCACGATCTCCAGGCCCACGTCGCGCGGGTCGAATGCCTGCTCCCGGACCGCCCCGTCCCGTACGACCCACACGCGCGAGGTCGCGGTGGTGGTCAGTTCGTCGAGGCCGTCGTCGCCCCGGAAGACCAGCGCGGAGTTCCCCCGTTCGGCGAGAACACCCGCCACGATGGGGGCCATCCGGGCGTCGGCGACACCGACCGCCTGCGCCTTCACCTGCGCCGGGTTCGTCAGCGGGCCGAGGATGTTGAACGTCGTCGGCGCGCCCAGCTCCTTGCGCGCCTTCGCGACGTACCGCAGGGCCGGGTGGAACTTCACCGCGAAGCAGAAGGTGATGCCCGCTTCCTCCGCGACCTCGGCGACACGCTTCGGCGTCAGCTCCAGGTTGACCCCGAGCTTCTCCAGCACGTCCGAGGCCCCGCTCGCGGACGAGGAGGCTCGGTTGCCGTGCTTGACGACCTTGGCCCCGGTGCCCGCGACGACGATCGCCGACATCGTGGAGATGTTGACCGTCTTGGCCAGGTCGCCGCCCGTACCCACGATGTCGACCGTACGGCCGGGCACCTCGATGGTGTTGGCGTGCGCGTACATGGCCCGTACCAGACCGGTGACCTCGTCGACCGTCTCGCCCTTGGCACGCAGCGCCACCGCGAAACCGGCGATCTGGGCGTCGGTCGCCTCGCCGCTCATGATGCGGTCCATGGCCCAGGCCGTGTCGTCCGCGGAGAGGTTCTCGCCGCGCAGCAGGGGGTTCAGCACGCCCGGCCAGGAGCCGGCCGCCACGCTGTCGCCGCCGACCGGGGTCACAACGTTCATGGTCCGCTCCAGGGTCCACAGCCAGTAAGGGTGCTTCCTACCCTATCCAGCCCCGGGGACAGCGAAGAGCCCCGTCCGACGCATGGACGGGGCTCTTGCTGTGGCGACCCGTGTCAGGTCGATCCGGTCGGAGACCAGGGGGATCAGTGGTGGCCGTGGCCGCTGGTGATCTCCTTGTACTCCTCGGCGGTCGGCTTGGGGATCTGGTTGCCCTCCCCGTAGTAACCCTTGCTGAGCTTGGCCCGGAGCTTCTGGCCGCGGGTCACCTTGCGCTCGACACCGTTCTCGTCGACCGACGGACCGATCTCGGCCGGCGTGTACTGCTCGTGCGCCGTGAGGCTGTAGAGCTGGTCCTGGCTGAGCGGCTCGTGGATCTCGACGAACTCGCCGTGCGGCAGCCGCTTGATGATGCCGGACTCACGTCCGTGCAGCACCTTGTCCGCGTCGCGCCGCTGCAGACCCATGCAGATCCGCTTGGTGACGATGAACGCGACGACCGGGCCGACGAAGAAGGCGATCCGGACGAACCAGGTGATCGCGTTGAGCGACATGTGGAAGTGGGTGGCGAAGATGTCGTTGCCACCACCCAGCAGCATGACCATGTAGCCGGTGACCCAGGCGACGCCGAGAGCGGTCCGGGTCGGCGCGTTGCGCGGCCGGTCCAGGAGGTGGTGCTCCCGCTTGTCGCCGGTGATCCACGACTCGATGAACGGGTAGACCGCGATCGCGACGAGCATCAGGCCGAAGAACACCAGCGGGATGAACACGCCCAGGACCAGCGTGTGGCCCCACAGGTTGATCTCCCAGCCCGGCATCACACGGATGAGACCCTCGGCGAAGCCCATGTACCAGTCGGGCTGGGCGCCGGTGGACACCTGGTCCGGACGGTACGGGCCGAGGGCCCACACCGGGTTGATGGTGAACATGCCGGCGATGGCCGCGATGACACCGAAGACCAGGAAGAAGAAGCCTCCGGCCTTGGCCATGTAGACCGGCAGCAGCGGCATGCCGACGACGTTCTTGTTCGTCCGGCCGGGGCCGGGGAACTGCGTGTGCTTGTGGTAGAAGACCAGGATCAGGTGCGCCACCACGAGGCCGAGCATGATGCCCGGCAGCAGCAGGATGTGGATCGAGTAGAACCGGGCCACCATGTCGTGGCCGGGGAACTCGCCGCCGAACAGGAACATCGAGATGTACGTGCCGACGACGGGCGTCGCCAGGATCGCGCCCTGCGTGAAGCGGACACCGGTGCCGGAGAGCAGGTCGTCCGGGAGCGAGTAACCGGTGAAACCGGTGAACATGCCCAGGACGAACAGCAGGAAGCCGAACAGCCAGTTGATCTCACGCGGCTTGCGGAACGCGCCGGTGAAGAAGACGCGCATCATGTGCACGAACATGCCGGCGATGAAGATGACGGCGGCCCAGTGGTGGATCTGCCGGATGAGCAGACCGCCGCGGACGTCGAAGCTGATCTCCAGGGTCGAGGCGTACGCCTCGGTCATCCGGATGCCGTGCATCGGCGCGTACGAGCCGTGGTACACGATCTCGTTCATGCTCGGGTGGAAGAACAGCGTCAGGTACACACCCGTGAGGATGATGATGATGAAGCTGTAGAGGCAGATCTCGCCCAGCATGAAGGACCAGTGGTCCGGGAAGATCTTCCGCATGTTGGCCTTGGCCAGCGAGTAGATCCCCAGCCGGCCGTCGGCCCAGTCGGCGACCCGCTCGCCCGCCGGGGCCTTCCGGTTGCCCGGCGCGTCGGCGCCCGGTGACTGTGTTGCGGTCGTGGTGCTCATCCGCGCTCCCAGAATGCAGGGCCGACGGGCTCGGCGAAGTCGCCGCGTGCCTCGAGGAAGCCCTCGTCATTCACGCCGATCCGCAGCTGCGGAAGGGCGTGACCGGCCGGGCCGAAGATGACGCGGGCGCCGTCGGAGAGGTCGAAGGTGGACTGGTGGCACGGGCAGAGGACGTGGTGCGTCTGCTGCTCGTACAGGGAGATCGGGCAGCCCACGTGGGTGCAGATCTTGGAGAAGGCCACGATGCCCTCGTGCGACCACTCCAGCTCGCGCTTGTCCTTGATGTCCTCCGGCTCGATCCGGACGATCATCAAGGCATCCTTGGCGATCTTGTTGTTGAACTCGTGGTCGTCCTCCTCCAGGCCCTCGGGCTTGGCGAAGGTGAGCGAGCCGATGACGACGTCCTCGGGACGCAGCGGCTCGTTCGTGTTCATGTTGATGAGCTGCTTGCCCTTGTCCCACGACGTGTGGAACAGCTTCTTCTCGGGCAGCGGGCCCAGCTCGCGCAACAGCACCACGCCGGAGAGCGGCACCATGGCCAGCGCGCCGAACATCGTGTTGCGGATCAGCGGGCGCCGGCCGATCACGGACTCCCGGGCACCGTCCGCGAAGTCGGCCATGACCTTGGCCTTGACCTCGGGCGTGGCCTCGATCGCGTGCCGCTCGTCGGCGACCTCCTGGTCGGACATCAGGGTGCGGGCCCAGTGGACCGCGCCCGCGCCGATGCAGAAGAGCGCGAGGCCCAGCGTCAGACCGAGCGACAGGTTCGTCGCGCTGACGTGGCCCAGCGGCCAGACGTACACGAGCTTGTCGACGGGGAACGCCACGAAGGAGGCGATGAAGCCGATCGTGGCCAGCATCGACAGCGTGAACAGGAGGGCGACCGTACGCTCGGAGCGCTTGGCGGCCCGCTCGTCGATGTCCTGGATGCGCGGCTTGTGGGGCGGCAGCCCCGGGTCCGCGAACGGATCCTCCGCCACGGCCACCGCGCCGTGCGCGGTCTCCTGCTCGCTCGGCAGGTTCTTCTCTGGAATCTCTTGGCTACTCATGACTTCTTGGCCTTAGCGGTGTGGGCCGCGACCCAGACGGCGACGGCGATCAGCGAACCCAGGCCGAAGATCCACCCGAACAGACCCTCGCTGACGGGGCCGAGGCCGCCCAGCGCGAAGCCACCGGGGGTCGGAGTCTCCTCGCCGTTCACCGTCTTGATGTACGCGATGATGTCCTTCTTCTCCTGCTCCGGCATGGTGGTGTCGGGGAAGGAGGGCATGTTCTGCGGGCCGGTCTGCATGGCCTCGTAGATGTGCTTCGGGCTCACGCCTTCGAGGCTCGGGGCGTACTTGCCGTTCGTCAGGGCACCGCCCTCGCCCGTGAAGTTGTGGCACTGGGCGCAGTTGGTACGGAACAGTTCGCCACCCTTGGCGATGTCCGCACCCTCAGGGTTGTACTGCTTCTCGGTCGGCGTGATCGGGCCGGCGCCGAGGGAAGCGATGTACGCGGCGAGCTGGTCGATCTCGGCCTGCGAGTAGACCTTCCTCTTCTCCGGCACCTGGGGGCCGGGCTGCTGCGCCGGCATACGGCCGGTGCCGACCTGGAAGTCCACTGCGGCCGAGCCGACGCCCACGAGGGTCGGGCCGTCGGTGGTGCCCTGACCGCCGGTGCCGTGGCAGCTGGAGCAGCCGACGGCGTACAGCTTCTTGCCCTCCTCGATGGCGAGGGACTGGGCGGTTTCATCGGCCTGTGCCTTGCTCGCGGGCGCGAACGCGGCGTACAGCCCCCCGGTGGCCGCCAGCGCGAGGAGTAGGACGACGACCGCCGCCAGCGGATGGCGTCGTCGTGCGGAGAGCTTTTTCACGGATTACCCCGGTGTCAGGATCTTCTGCGTCGATGGTGCTGGATATGAGGCGGGTACGGACCCGACCTACTTGATCATGTAGATCGTGGCGAAGAGGCCGATCCAGACGACATCGACGAAGTGCCAGTAGTAGGACACGACGATGGCGGCGGTTGCCTGCTCGTGGGTGAATCTCTTGGCCGCGTAGGTACGGCCGAGGACCAGCAGGAAGGCGATGAGTCCGCCCGTCACATGCAGTCCGTGGAAGCCGGTGGTCAGGTAGAACACCGAGCCGTACGGGTCGGACGAGAGCGAGAGGCCCTCGTGCTTGACCAGCTCGGTGTACTCGAAGACCTGGCCTCCGATGAAGATCGCACCCATCACGAACGTGAGAATGAACCACGCCCGGAGCTTCTTCACGTCGCCCCGCTCCGCGGCGAAGACGCCGAGCTGACAGGTGAGGGAGGAGAGCACCAGGATGGTGGTGTTCGTCGCCGAGAACGGGAAGTTCAGCGAAGACGCCATTTCCTTCCAGTGCTCGGGACCCGTCACCGATCGCAGGGTGAAGTACATCGCGAAGAGGGCCGCGAAGAACATCAGCTCGGAACTCAGCCAGATGATGGTTCCGACGCTGGTGAGGTTCGGTCGATTGACCGACGGGTGCGCGTGCCCGGTATCTACTGTCGTTGCTGTCGCCACGACCGACATTATGTCGGTCGCTTATCCCGCCCTCACTCCCGGGGGTGCCATTCGGTGTGTCCGGGCTCCCGGAAGGCTCTGCGGCCTGACCCGAACGGCCCACCGAAGGGGTGTCCGAACCCCTGCTGACAAGGTGTCGGACGGAGTAGCATCCGCGCATCGGTTCCTGATCCAACACCGAGCCTTCGAGGGCTTTCAGATGCATGGAGGAACAATGACCGCCACGGTCCTGGTCTACAGCGACGACGCGAACACCCGCGAACAGGTGCGGCTGGCAGCGGGTCGCAGGCCTGCCCCGGACGTGCCGCCGGTCGAGTTCCTGGAGTGCGCCACGCTGCCCGCCGTCCTCACGGCGCTGGACAGGGGCGGTGTCGACGTCTGCGTGCTGGACGGCGAGGCCACGCCCGCGGGCGGCATGGGCGTGTGCCGGCAGATCAAGGACGAGATCTTCAACTGCCCGCCCGTGCTGCTGCTGATCGGCCGCCCCCAGGACTCCTGGCTGGCCACCTGGAGCCGCGCGGAGAGCGCGGTGACCCTTCCGGTCGACCCCGTGGAGTTCCCGGGCGCCCTGGCCGCCCTGCTGCGCGGCAGGCGCACGGTCGAGGCGTGACACCCCGCGGGCCCCGTCAGACCTCCGGCCGCAGTCTGGCCGCGTCGACGGGGTTCCCGCCGTCCAGGGCGCCGGGCAGCAGGGCGCTGCCCCTGCGCCACTTGTCCCAGGACAGGTTCCAGTCGCCGAAACCGTTGCCGAAGGGGTCCATCATGTCGCCGGAGCTGTTGACCACCTTGACGATGTCGCCCTGGCGGACGGTCTTGTAGAACCACTCGGCGTTGTCGGTGCTCATGCCGGTGCAGCCGTGGCTGACGTTGGCGGACCCCTGCGAGCCGACGGACCAGGGCGCGGCATGGACGTACTCGCCGCTCCAGGTGACCCGCGTGGCGTAGTAGACGGGCAGGTCGTACGAGTCGGCCGTGCCCTCCGGGATGCCGACGGTCGTACCGCGCATCCGTACGAAGTACTCCTTGCCCAGCACGACCTTGACCCCGTTGCGGGTGGAGAAGCCGGGCTTGCCCGTGGTGACCGGAATGGTGTTGATCACTTTGCCGTTGCGCTTCACCGTCATCCGGTACGAGCCGGCGTCCGTGACGGCTTCGAGCCGGTCGCCGGTGGTGAACTGCACCTGCTTGGAGGGGCCGCCGTAGAGCCTGCCGGCGACCTTGAGGCCCTCCAGGGTGCTGCGCACCCTGACGGTGGCGTTGGCCGGCCAGTACTCCTTCGGGCGGTAGTGCAGGTTCTCGCTGTCCACCCAGTGCCAGGCGCCCTCCACCGCGGGCGTCGAGCCGACCTTCAGCGCGCGCTCGACGACCGCTCTGGCCGCCTCGCCCTCGACGGGGGCGCTGAGTTCGGCGGTGACCGGCTGGCCGACGCCGTACTTGCCCGGTTCGGGACCGAAGGTGACGGTCAGCCGCTTCTCGGCCGGGGCCTGCGCGGTCTCGAAGGAGAGCGTACGCAGGCCGGGGGCGCCGTCCGCGTCCTCGGTGCTGACCCTGACCGTGTAACGCGCCCCCGCGGCCAGGGGTACGGTGCTGTGCCAGCGTGCCCCGTCGGCGGAGAGTTCGCCCGCCAGATAGCGCCCCGCGGCGTCGGAAGCCGTGACGTCCGTGATCCGGCCGTCCCGGTCCCTGGCGGTGATCTCCAGGGGCTTCTCGGGATCGGCCTTCGCCGTGCCCGTCCCGGCGTTGAAGGAGACCTGGTCCGCAGCGTCGTACGGCACGGCGGAGAGCGGGTGGCCGTCGCCGGACCCGTCGCACGCCGTCCCGGCCGCCGCGAGGGAAGCGATCAGCAGAGAGCAGCTCAGGACCGTCCGGAATCGGGGTGCTTGGCTCATGATCACACATTAAGAACATTCATCACATTCAGCGAGTCCAATGGCGCAAACGAGGGGCCCGGTCACCTGAACTGCAGGTGAGCGGGCCCCTCGGGGGATGCTGCAAATGCCACGGACTACTGCGAATGCCGGGCCTGCCGCGGACTACTGGTTCTGGTTCTCACCGCGGTAGTACTCGAAGACCCAGCCGAAGAGGCCGATCAGGAGCAGCGGCAGCGAGAAGTACAGCAGCCACCAGCCCATGGCGACGGCCAGGAAGGCGAAGGCGCCACCGACGGCCAGCGAGAGCGGCTGCCAGCTGTGCGGGGCGAAGAACCCCACTTCACCGGCCTCGTCCGCCACGTCGGCCTCTTTGTTGTCCTGCGCCATGGCGTCGACACGCTTGGCCGTGAAGGCCAGGTAGTAGCCGATCATGATGCTCAGGCCGAAGGCCAGGAAGAGCGCCGTGGTTCCGGCGGGCTCCTTCGACCACAAGCCATAGACGATCGCCATGGCGAGGATGAAGACGCTCAGCCAGATGAACATCTTGCCCTGGATCTTCACTTGCCGACCTCCTTGCCGCCGAACAGCGCGGTGTCCTTCTGTCCGTGGTTCTCGAGCTGTTCGAGAGCGGCGATCTCAGGGTGGTGCAGGTCGAACGCCGGGGATTCGGAACGGATCCGCGGCAGCGTGATGAAGTTGTGCCGCGGGGGCGGGCAGGACGTCGCCCACTCCAGCGAACGGCCGTAACCCCAGGGGTCGTCGACCTCGATCTTCTTGCCGTACTTCGCGGTCTTCCAGACGTTGTAGAAGAACGGAAGCATGGACAGGCCCAGCAGGAACGAGGCGATCGTCGAGATCGTGTTCAGCAGGGTGAAGCCGTCGGCGGCGAGGTAGTCCGCGTAACGACGCGGCATACCCTCGGCACCGAGCCAGTGCTGCACCAGGAACGTGCCGTGGAAGCCCACGAACAGCGTCCAGAAGGTGATCTTGCCCAGGCGCTCGTCCAGCATCTTGCCCGTGAACTTCGGCCACCAGAAGTGGAAACCGGAGAACATCGCGAAGACCACGGTGCCGAAGATGACGTAGTGGAAGTGCGCGACGACGAAGTACGAGTCGGATACGTGGAAGTCCATCGGGGGCGAGGCCAGGATGACGCCGGTCAGACCACCGAAGGTGAAGGTGATCAGGAAGCCGACGGCCCAGAGCATCGGGGTCTCGAAGGACAGCGAGCCCTTCCACATGGTGCCGATCCAGTTGAAGAACTTCACACCGGTCGGTACCGCGATCAGGAAGGTCATGAACGAGAAGAACGGCAACAGCACGCCGCCCGTGACGTACATGTGGTGGGCCCACACCGTGACCGAGAGGCCGGCGATCGCGATCGTCGCACCGATAAGACCGATGTAACCGAACATCGGCTTGCGGCTGAAGACCGGAATGACTTCGGAAATGATTCCGAAGAACGGCAACGCGATGATGTAGACCTCTGGGTGGCCGAAGAACCAGAAGAGGTGCTGCCACAGGAGCGATCCGCCATTCGCGGCGTCGAAGATGTGCGCACCGAATTTACGGTCCGCCTCCAGCGCGAAGAGCGCGGCGGCAAGCACCGGGAAAGCGAGCAGGACCAGGACACCGGTCAGCAGCACGTTCCAGGTGAAGATCGGCATACGGAACATCGTCATGCCGGGTGCGCGCATGCAGATGATCGTGGTGATGAAGTTGACCGAACCGAGGATCGTGCCGAAGCCGGAGAAGGCCAGACCCATGATCCACATGTCGGCGCCGACGCCCGGCGAGCGGACCGCGTCCGACAGCGGGGCGTAGGCGAACCAGCCGAAGTCGGCGGCACCCTGCGGGGTGAGGAAGCCGGCCACGGCGATGATCGAGCCGAAGAGGTACAGCCAGTACGAGAACATGTTCAGCCGCGGGAACGCCACGTCGGGCGCGCCGATCTGCAACGGCATGATCCAGTTCGCGAATCCGGCGAACAGCGGCGTCGCGAACATCAGCAGCATGATCGTGCCGTGCATCGTGAACGCCTGGTTGAACTGCTCGTTCGACATGATCTGCGTGCCGGGACGGGCCAGTTCGGCGCGCATGAAGAGCGCCATGAGTCCGCCGACGCAGAAGAACACGAACGACGTGATCAGGTAGAGCGAACCGATGGTCTTGTGGTCAGTGGTGGTCAGCCACTTCACCACCACATTTCCCGGCTCCTTGCGCCGTACCGGCAGCTCGTTCTCGTACGAGTCCTCTGCTGCCGCGGCACCCTGGGGTTGGTTGAGGATGCTCACAGTTTGTTCGTCTCCGCATTCCTGGCCGGGTCGGTCTGGGCGATACCGGCCGGGATGTAGCCGGTCTGACCCTTCTCCGCCAGCTCCTTGAGGTGCTGCTGGTACCGCTCCGGGGAGACGACCTTCACGTTGAAGAGCATCCGGGAGTGGTCGACACCGCAGAGCTCGGCGCACTTGCCCATGAAGGTGCCCTCACGCGTGGGGGTCACCTCGAAGGCGTTGGTGTGGCCCGGGATGACGTCCTGCTTCATCAGGAACGGCACCACCCAGAAGGAGTGGATGACGTCGCGCGAAGTCAGAACGAAACGGACCTTCTCGCCCTTCGGCAGCCACAGGGTCGGACCCGGGTTGCCGTTCTGCGGGTTCCGCTCGCCCGGAGTGCCGACCGCGTAGACGCCTTCGGCGCCCGCGGGGAACTGGTCGCGGTAGCTGTTCGGGATGGCGTCGAGCTCCTTGGGGAGCTTCGCGCCCGTGGCGGCGTCGCCGTCCACGTTCTCGACGTAGTTGAAGCCCCAGCTCCACTGGAAGCCGACCACGTTGATGGTGTGGGCCGGCTTGTCCTCGAGCGCGAGGAGCTTCGACTCGTCGCGCGCGGTGAAGTAGAAGAGGACCGAGACGATGATGAGCGGGACCACGGTGTACAGCGCCTCGATGGGCATGTTGTACCGGGTCTGCGGAGGTACTTCGACCTTGGTGCGGCTACGCCGGTGGAAGAAGACGCTCCACAGGATCAGTCCCCACACCAGGACGCCCGTGACGAGCGCTGCCGCCCACGAGCCCTGCCAGAGGGAGAGAATCCTGGGAGCCTCTTCGGTGACCGGGGTAGGCATCCCGAGGCGGGGGAAGTCCTCCCATGTGTACGAGCAACCAGAGGCGGTCGCCAGGACCACGCCCGCGGTCAGCACCTGGAGCAGCTTCCGCCGCATCGGGCGCCGCGACGAGCGGTCGGAGCCGTTGGGACTCACGTAGCGCCTTCCCGAGAGTCTCGCCCGCGCGGTGGGTCGCGGCCGTCTCGCTGGTCGGTCGCCGGCCCTGACGCGGGCAGGGGTTTGGATGTTTATGCGGACCAAACCCTACTGGACGCTATTTGGGGTCGCGCGGGGAGGGTGCCCAACGCGCCGTACCCCTCCCCGAAGGGATGGCTTCTCGGTGGAATCACGGCCTCCGACCGTCTCCTGACGGCCATTTCCCTGGTGGCGGGGCACCGGCCCGCCAGAACGGCGATTAGCGTGGCGGCGTGCCCTACTTCGACGCCGCGTCCTCCGCCCCCCTGCACCCCGTCGCCCGGCAGGCCCTGCTGGCCTCGCTCGACGAGGGGTGGGCCGATCCCGCCCGCCTCTACCGCGAGGGGCGGCGCGCCAGGCTGCTGCTGGACGCGGCCCGCGAGGCGGCGGCGGAGGCCGTGGGGTGCCGCCCGGACGAGCTCGTGTTCACCTCTTCCGGCACCCGCGCGGTGCACTCCGGGATCTCCGGCGCGCTCGCCGGGCGTCGGCGTGTCGGCCGCCACCTGGTCGTCTCCGCCGTCGAGCACTCCTCCGTGCTCCATTCGGCCGCCGAGCACGAGGGCCGGGGCGGTACGACGACGGAGGTCCCGGTGGACCGGGCAGGCCGGGTGGCCCCCGGGGCGTACGCGCGGGCGCTGCGCGAGGACACCGCGCTGGCGTGCCTGCAGTCCGCCAATCACGAGGTCGGCACCGAGCAGCCGGTGGCCGAAATCGCACAGGAGTGCCGGGCGGTGGGTGTGCCGCTGCTGGTGGACGCGGCGCAGTCGCTGGGGTGGGGTCCGGTGGAAGGGGAGTGGTCGCTGCTGACCGCGAGCGCCCACAAGTGGGGCGGCCCCGCCGGGGTCGGGCTGCTGGCCGTACGCAAGGGGGTGCGGTTCGCCCCCCAAGGCCCCGCCGACGAGCGGGAGTCCGGGCGGGCGGCCGGTTTCGAGAATCTGCCGGCCGTCGTGGCGGCGGCCGCCTCGCTGCGGGCCGTACGGGCGGAGGCGGCCGGCGAGGCGGCCCGGCTGCGGACACTGGTGGAGCGGATCCGGGCCCGGGTGCCCGAGCTCGTACCGGACGTGGAGGTGGTCGGCGATCCGGTGCGGCGGCTGCCGCACCTGGTCACCTTCTCGTGCCTGTACGTCGACGGGGAGACGCTGCTGCACGAGCTGGACCGGGCAGGTTTCTCCGTATCGTCCGGTTCGTCCTGTACGAGCAGCACGCTCACCCCCAGCCATGTGCTGCGGGCGATGGGGGTACTGACGGAAGGCAACGTCCGGGTCTCGCTCCCGGCGGGGACGCAGGCGCAGGACGTGGACCGCTTCCTGGAGGCGCTGCCGGGTGCGGTGGCGGGGGTGCGGGAGCGGCTGGGGGCGCCGGTCGCACCGTCCGCCACCGAACAGCCGGACACGCCGTCGCTCGTCGTGGACTCGCTCGGCAAGCGGTGCCCGATCCCGGTGATCGAGCTGGCCAAGGTGATCGGCGACGTGCCGGTCGGCGGGACGGTGACGGTGCTGTCGGACGACGAGGCGGCGCGGCTGGACATTCCGGCGTGGTGCGGGATGCGGGGACAGGAGTACGTGGGCGAGCGGGCCGCGGAGCGGGGCGTGGCGTACGTGGTGCGGCGGCTCGCCTGACGGTGCGGGAAGGGACGGGCCCGCGACGCTCTCCGCCGCCCGCCCCTTCCCGCTGTGACACTTCGCGGCTCCGCCGCGCGGGGGTGCCTCGGGGTCAGGACAGGTGCACCCGGACCTCTTCCGCGGCCCCGTCGCCGTACGCCTTCGTGAAGCGGTCCATGAAGTTGGCGCGGCGCAGCGTGTACTCCTGGGTGCCGAGGGTCTCGATGACCAGGGTCGCCAGCATGCAGCCGACCTGCGCGGCGCGTTCGAGGCCGACGCCCCAGGCGAGGCCGGACAGGAATCCGGCACGGAAGGCGTCGCCGACACCGGTCGGGTCGACCTTGGCCTCCTCCTCCGGGCAGCCGACGGTCACCGGCTCCTCGCCGACGCGCTCGACGCGGACGCCGCGGGAGCCGAGCGTGGTGACGCGGTGGCCGACCCTGCCGAGGATCTCGGCGTCGGTCCAGCCGGTCTTGGACTCGATGAGCCCCTTCTCGTACTCGTTGGAGAAGAGGTACGTCGCGCCGTCGAGCAGCGTGCGGATGTCGTCGCCGGACATGCGGGCGATCTGCTGGGAGAAGTCCGCGGCGAACGGGATGGAGCGGGTCTTGCACTCCTCCGTGTGGCGGAGCATCGCCTCGGGGTCGTCCGCGCCGATCAGCACCAGGTCGAGGCCGCCGACGCGCTCGGCGACCGCCTGGAGCTCGATCTGGCGGGCCTCGCTCATCGCGCCCGTGTAGAAGGAGCCGATCTGGTTGTGGTCGGCGTCGGTGGTGCACACGAAGCGGGCCGTGTGCAGGACCTCGGAGATGCGCACCGAGCCGGTGTCCACCCCGTGCCGGTCGAGCCAGGCGCGGTACTCGTCGAAGTCCGAGCCGGCGGCGCCGACCAGGATCGGGTTGCCGCCGAGCTGGCCCATGCCGAAGCAGATGTTCGGGCCGACACCGCCCCGGCGTACGTCGAGGTTGTCGACGAGGAAGGAGAGCGAGACCGTGTGCAGCTGCTCCGCGACCAGCTGGTCGGCGAAGCGGCCGGGGAAGGTCATGAGGTGGTCGGTGGCGATGGAACCGGTGACTGCGATACGCACGGCGAGGACGCTCCTGCGGGCGAGGGGTGAGGACAGTTCACGCTACCCGGTCGTAGCCCTTTCGCACTAAGCGGCAAAACTACCCAATAGTAGGGCTTTTTTCCGTTGCCCGAGGTGCTTACGGTGCCCATGTCAGGGTCCGTGGACGTGCGGCCCCGAGAGCTACGGGAGTATCCCGCATGCACAAGCACAGCGTCACGGTGTCCGTCCGGGCCGAGCAGGACGGCGGCCTGGAGGAACTGCGCGGAGACTGCGCGCGGATGGTCCCGCACTGGACGGTGCCCGCGGCTCCCGCTCCGGTCCCCGTGCCGGCCTCCCTGATCCACGGGATCACCGTGCCGCCCGCCTCGGCGCGGCTGGTGGGCGGGATGTCCGAGTACGGCGGCTGAGTCCCGCTCCTGCGGCATACGGGGGAACCGTGCGCTCTTCCGTTCCGTCCCAGCGGTGTCCCCCGTAAACAGGGATACGACATACGGCACAGGACGGCCCAGCAGCCGAAGGAGCGATGCGGTGAACACCGAGCGACCGGAAGAGGACGCGGGCGGCGTCCGCGGGCGGCGTTCCCCGCTGGTGGCCGCCTCAGTGGCCGCGGCGGTGCTGCTGGCCGGGGGTGGCGCGGCGTACTGGGCGTCGACCGCATCGGGCGGCGGCACCGGGAGCGGCGTGGCGGCGGACGGCGGCACTCCGCCGCCGCTGAACCTCGACGGCCGTACGGGCGGCGGCGCTCCGGGCGTCGCACCCGGCGAGCCCGGTCCGAACGGCGGGGCGACCTACCGCGCGGCGGGGAAGCTGCCGGAGGGGCCCGGTTCCGCCCCGGTGTACCGGGCGTCGGGCACGGTCACCGAGGCCGAGGTGGCACGGCTGGCCGAAGCGCTCGGCGTATCGGGCACGCCGCGCGTGGAGGGCCCCGCCTGGAAGGCCGGCGTCACCAAGGACGGCTCGGGACCGGTGCTCCAGGTCAACAGGCAGGCGCCGGGCACCTGGACCTTCGCGCAGTACGGCCGGGGCGGCAGCGACAACTGCACCAAGCGCGAGAAGTGCTCCGGCACCTCCTACGCGCCCGGTGGCCAAGGGGCCGCGGTGAGCGAGAAAGCCGCGAAGCAGGCGGCGGCGCCCGTGCTGAAGGCGGTGGGCCAGGGCGACGCCGAGCTGGACGCACGCCAGCTGATGGGCGCGGTGCGGGTGGTGAACGCCGACCCGAAGGTGGGCGGGCTGCCGACGTACGGCTGGGCGACCGGGGTCCAGATCGGTGCCGACGGCCGCCCGGTGGGGGGCAGCGGGCAGCTGAAGAGCCCGACGAAGGGCGCCGAGTACCCGGTGATCAGCGCGGGTGAGGCGCTGGAGCAGCTGAACAGGGCCGGCGAGGGCGCCGGCAAGACCGGCATCGGCGGCTGCGCCACACCCGTGCCCCACGGGGCCGGGGGCCGCGCGGCCGGCGCCGAGGAGCCGTGCGGGACGGACGGCGGGCAGACGCCGGCCGCGCCGGAGCCCGTGACCGTGGGCAAGGCGGTCTTCGGGCTGTCGGCGCAGTACGTCGACGGGCGGCAGGCGCTCGTACCCTCGTGGCTCTTCGAGGTGAGGCCGGGAGGCGGCGCGCAGCCCTTCACCATCCCCCACCCCGCGGTCGATCCGGACTACCTGGCGGAGCCGTCCGCGCCGCCGTCGCCGCGTGAGAGCGCTCCGCCGGAGAGCGGCGAGCCCTCGGCGCCGGCCCGGCACGTCGAGTCGTACAGCGCCGACGGGCGCCAGCTGACCCTGCGCTTCTGGGGCGGGGTGTGCAGCGACTACGGCGCGAAGGCCAGCGAGGAGGACGGAGTGGTCAGGGTGAGGATCACCGAGACCAACCCGGACCCGGGGCGGGCCTGCATCATGATCGCCAAGGAGCTGACGAAGACCGTGACGCTCGACAGGCCGCTGGACGGCCGGAAGGTCGTGGACGCGCGGAGCGGCGAGACGGTGCCGCACACCTAGGCCCGTACGCCACGGAGCGCGGAGAAGCCACAGAGCGCGGAGAAGCCACAGAGCGCGGAGAAGGCGGCCGCCCCGGTCCGGGGGCGGCCGCCTTCTCCCACGCGCGGTTCGGACCGCGGTCCAGGTCTAGCTGAACGAGTCACCGCAGGCGCAGGAACCCGTGGCGTTCGGGTTGTCGATCGTGAAGCCCTGCTTCTCGATGGTGTCGACGAAGTCGATGGAGGCGCCGCCCAGGTACGGGGCGCTCATGCGGTCGGTGACGACCTTGACGCCGTCGAAGTCCTTGATGACGTCACCGTCGAGCGAGCGCTCGTCGAAGAAGAGCTGGTACCGCAGGCCGGAGCAGCCACCGGGCTGCACGGCGACGCGCAGCGCCAGGTCGTCCCGGCCTTCCTGGTCCAGCAGGGCCTTGACCTTGGCCGCGGCGGCGTCGGACAGGAGAATGCCGTCGCTCACGGTGGTCTTGTCGTCCTGAACGGACATCTACATCTCTCCCGGGTTGTACGGACTGCTTGCCGACGGTTGCAACCGGCGCGGCCGCGGATTCATTCCGGGTCCGAGCGCTTGCCTTCTCCATTCATGCTCGCACACCCCGTTCCGCAGGGGCACGGGGCCGGAGCCGACGGCAATTCGTCACATCGACGACATCGGCATCGTCAAAGTGACATGAAGCGGTTATGATAGATAATGTCAAATCGACGAAAAGCGTGTTCGCAGACAAGAAAGGGTGCGTGTGGTGACCACCGCCCAGCCACTGGACGTCCAGCCGACGCCGCTCGCTCTCCTGCTGCTCGGCCGCGAGGCCGACGCCAGGAGCGAGCGCGGTGTGGACTGCCCCGGCGACCTGCCCTCGCCCTCCGACCCGGACCTGGTGGAGCGCGCCCGCGCCGCCAAGGAAAAGCTCGGGGACAAGGTCTTCGTCCTCGGCCACCACTACCAGCGTGACGAGGTCATCCAGTTCGCCGACGTCACCGGGGACTCCTTCAAGCTGGCCAAGGACGCGGCCGCCAGGCCGGAGGCCGAGTACATCGTCTTCTGCGGCGTGCACTTCATGGCCGAGTCCGCGGACATCCTGACCTCCGACGACCAGAAGGTCGTGCTCCCCGACCTGGCGGCGGGGTGCTCGATGGCCGACATGGCCACCGCCGAGCAGGTCGCCGAGTGCTGGGACGTGCTGACCGAGGCCGGTGTGGCCGAGCAGGTCGTGCCCGTGTCGTACATGAACTCCTCCGCCGACATCAAGGCGTTCACCGGCAAGCACGGCGGGACGATCTGTACGTCGTCGAACGCCAAGCGGGCGCTGGACTGGGCCTTCGAGCAGGGCGAGAAGGTCCTCTTCCTGCCCGACCAGCACCTCGGGCGCAACACCGCGGTGCGGGACATGGGCATGTCGCTGGACGACTGCGTGCTCTACAACCCGCACAAGCCGAACGGCGGCCTGACGGTCGAGGAGCTGCGGAACGCGAAGATGATCCTGTGGCGCGGGCACTGCTCGGTGCACGGGCGCTTCTCGGTCGAGTCCGTCAACGACGTGCGTGAGCGCATCCCGGGCGTCAACGTCCTCGTGCACCCCGAGTGCAAGCACGAGGTCGTGGCGGCCGCCGACCACGTCGGATCGACGGAGTACATCATCAAGATGCTGGAGGCGGCTCCGGCCGGCTCCAAGTGGGCCATCGGCACCGAGCTGAACCTGGTGCAGCGGCTCGCCAACCGGTTCGCCCCGGAGGGCAAGGAGGTCGTCTTCCTCGACAAGACGGTCTGCTTCTGCTCGACCATGAACCGCATCGACCTGCCGCACCTGGTGTGGGCGCTGGAGTCGCTGGCCGAGGGCAACCTCGTCAACCGCATCGAGGTCGAGCGCGAGACCGAGCAGTTCGCAAAGCTCGCGCTGGAGCGGATGCTGGCGCTGCCGTAGGCCCTGCCGTACGTCCACGTCCTTCCCGTACGTCTCGCACCGCACCCCCTCACGCCTCGCGTCAGGGGGTGCGGTGGTTGCGCCCACCTGCCACCGTGGAAGCGAGGAAGGGTGAGGACTATGGAGTACATGATCCAGATGAACGTGCCCGCCGACGAGTGGGACGGCATGATGTCGTCGTTCTCCAAGGACGACATGCTGGCGATGTTCGCGCACATGGACGCGCTCAACCAGGAGATCGGCGCGGCGGGCGAACTGGTGGAGGCCCGTGGTCTCGGCGGGCCCGCGATGGTCAAGACGGTACGGGCGACGGGCGACGGCCGGGCGAAGGTGACCGACGGGCCCGCGGAGCCCGGGCGCATCCTGGCCGGCTACTGGGTGGTCGACGTCAAGGACGAGGAGCGGGCCCTGGAGATCGCCGCGCGGGCCTCGGCCTGCCCCGGCCCCGGCGGCAAGCCCGGGAGCGATCCGGTCGAGGTGCACGCCATCCCCCAGGGGCCGCCCGAGGTTCCGGAGCCCTGACCCCCGAGCGGACCCGGCCGGGCCCGGAACGGGGTGAGCCCCGGCCCCCGGGAAGGGGGCCGGGGCTCACCCCGTTCCGTGCCGTACGCCGGTCAGACCTTCGCCGGCTCCGGCTCCTGCGACCCGGTGCCGGAGTCGGGACCGGACGGAGCCCGGGTGCCCGCCTTCGCCGCGCGCCTGGCCGCCTTCTTCTCGGCCCGGCGCTCCTTGCGGAGCTCCACCATCGCGTACAGCGTCGGCACCAGGAGCAGCGTCAGCAGCGTCGACGTGATCAGACCGCCGATCACCACGATCGCCAGCGGCTTCGAGATGAAACCGCCCTCGCCGGTGATGCCCAGCGCCATCGGCAGCAGCGCGAAGATCGTCGCGAGCGCCGTCATCAGGATCGGGCGCAGGCGGTGACGCCCGCCCTCCAGGACCGCCTCGACGACGCCCAGGCCCTGGTCCCGGTACTGGTTGATCAGGTCGATCAGCACGATCGCGTTGGTGACCACGATGCCGATCAGCATCAGCATGCCGATCATCGCCGGGACGCCCATCGGCGTACCGGTGAGGAGCAGCAGGCCGAGCGCGCCGGTCGCCGCGAACGGGATGGAGACCAGCAGAATCAGCGGCTGGACGAGCGAGCGGAACGTCGCCACCAGCAGCATGAAGACGATCGCGACGGCCGCCAGCATGGCCAGGCCGAGCTGGGCGAACGCCTCGTCCTGGTCGGAGGAGACGCCGCCGATCTCGACGCTCGCGCCCTCCGGCAGCTCCTTCTCCAGCTCGGTGATCTCCGTCTGGAGCGCGGCGGTCACCGCGCCCGTGTTGTCGGCGGTCGGCTTGGCCGTGATCGTCGCGGCGCGGGCGCCGTCGATCCGGGTCTGGGAGACCGGCCCCGCGACCAGCTTCACGTCGGCGATGTCACCGAGCTCCACCCGGCCGAGGTTCAGCTTCTTCAGCTCGTCCAGCGTGGTGGCCGGCCTGGCCGACTTCACGACGACATCGCGCTCGGTGTCGTCCAGGATCGCCTTGCCCGAGGTGGTGCCGCGCACCGCCTGGGTGACGGCGGCGCCGAGCGTGGCCTGGTCGAAGCCCGCGGCGGCCGCCCTGTCATTGGCCTTGACGGAGATCCGGGGCACGCTCTGGGCCAGGTCGCTCTGGACGTCGGTGACGTCGTCGAGCTCGGCGACCGCGTTCCGTACCTGCTCGGACGCCTTCTTCAGCACGTCGCCGTCACCGGCCTTCACCACGACGCTCAGGTCCTGGCTGCCGAAGCCGCCGCCCGCGCCGATCGTGGTCTCGCCGATGCCGTCGAGCTTGCCCAGCTCCTCGTCGATCCGGTCCTGGGTGGCCTCGAAGTCGGAGGCGTCCTCAAGGGTCAGCTGGTACGTCGCCTGGTTGGCGCCCGTGCCTCCGCCGAAAGCGGCCGCGAAGCCCGAGGAGCCGACCGTGACCTGGTAGTCCTTGATCGTGTCGATGGAGTCGAGCGCCTTCTCGACCTTCAGCGCGGCCCGGTCGGCGGCGGCCAGGCTGGTGCCCGGCTCCAGCTCCTGGGTGACGGACAGGGTGTCCTGCTCGCCCTGGTCGAGGAAGTTGGTCTTCAGCAGCGGCGCCATGGCGAACGTACCGAGAAGGACGACGATCGCGATGGCCAGGCTGGAGAGGCGGCGGCGGGTCGCGAAGCGCAGCACCGGGACGTACGTCCGCTGGAGACGGCTGCGCTCCTCCTTCTCCTCCGCCCTGCGGCGCAGCTCCGCCGGGTCGACGCCCTCGGAGCCCTTCGGGGGACGCAGGAACCAGTACGAGAAGACCGGCACCACGGTGAGCGAGACCAGCAGCGAGGCGAGCAGGGCCGCCGTGACGGTGAGGGAGAACGAGCCGAACAGCTGGCCCACCATGCCGCCGACCAGGCCGATCGGCAGGAAGACGGCGACGGTGGTCAGCGTGGAGGCGGTGACCGCGCCGGCCACCTCCTTGACCGCGGTGGTGATCGCCGCGTGGCGCTCCTCGCCGTACGCCAGGTGACGCTTGATGTTCTCCAGGACCACGATCGAGTCGTCGACGACGCGGCCGATCGCGATGGTCAGCGCGCCGAGCGTGAGGACGTTGAGCGACAGGTCGCGGGTCCACAGCACGATCAGCGCGAGGACGACCGACAGCGGGATGGAGATGGCCGTGACGAGCGTCGAGCGGACCGACGCCAGGAAGACCAGGATGACGATCACGGCGAAGACCAGGCCGAGGGCGCCCTCGGTGGTCAGACCGGAGATCGACTTGGAGACCGCCGGGCCCTGGTCGAAGACGACCGCGATCTCGCTGTCCGCGCCGATGCTCGCGCGCAGGTCGGGCAGGAGGTCCGTGACCGCGTCGGAGATGGCGACGGCGCTGCCGTCCTGGTCCATGGTGATGGCCAGGGACAGGCTGGGCTTGCCGTTGGTACGGGTGATGGAGACCGCGGTGGCGGGCTGCTCCTCGACGGTGGCGACGTCACCGAGGCGTACCGGCTTCGGCGGCTTGCCGCCCTGGCCGGCGGGTGCGCCGGCGGTGACGCGCAGGTCCTCGATCTGCTCCAGCGACGTGTAGCCGCCGCCGACCTGGACCGTACGGCTCTTGCCGTCCTCGGCGAAGGAGCCGCCCGGGACGGTGGCACCGCCCGCCTGGAGGGCCCGGCTGAGCGCGGAGACGTCGAGGCCGGCCGCCGCGAGCTTCTTGCCGTCGGGGGTGACGGCGACCTGGAGGTCCCGTACGCCGTCGATGGCGACCTGGCTCACGCCGTCGATGTCCTCCAGGCGGGGGACGACGGTGTTCTCCAGCCGGTCGGCGAGCGCCTGCTGGTCCTGGGCCGAGGTGACGGCGAGCAGGACGGTCGGTATGTCGTCCGTCGAACCGGCCACGACCTGCGGGTCGACGTCGGCGGGCAGCTGGGCGCGGGAGCGGTTCACGGCCTGCTGGACGTCGGCGACGAGCTGCTTGGTGTCGTTGCCGTAGTCGAACTGGGCCATGATCACGGCGTTGCCCTCGCTCGCCGTGGAGGTGACGCCGGTGATGCCGTCGACTGCCTTGATGGTGTTTTCGAGCGGTTCGACGACCTGCTTCTCGACCACGTCGGGGGACGCACCCTGGTAGGGCGCCAGCACGGAGACCATCGGGAACTCGATGGTGGGCAGCAGTTGCTGCTTGAGCTGCGGTATCGCGATGGCGCCGAAGACGATCGCGATGATCGACATCAGACCGATCAGCGCCCGCTGAGCGAGGCTGAATCTGGACAGCCAGGACATGGGTGGGTCTCTCTTCTGTGGCGTGCGAGGCAGGCGGACACGGTGGTCCGCTTATACGATCAGCCATGCGAAGAGGTCGGTTCCTCGCTCCCAAGTGCCTTTCTTGTGCCGCGCATACCGCAGCTGGAGTACGCGCCGCTACACCTTCACTCCACCCTCGGCCGCACCAGACCCGATTCGTACGCGATTACCACCAATTGGGCTCGATCGCGGGCGCCGAGCTTCGCCATCGCCCTGTTCACATGGGTCTTGACGGTGAGCGGGCTGACGACCAGCCGCTCGGCGATCTCGTCGTTGGAGTGGCCGCCCGCGACCTGGACGAGGACCTCGCGCTCGCGCACGGTCAGCGCCGAGAGCCGCTCGGCACGGGCCGCGGCGGCCTCGTCGTCCTCCGAACTGCCGCCCTGGGCCAGGAACTTGGCGATCAGGCCCTTCGTGGCGACGGGCGAGAGCAGGGCCTCACCGGCCGCGGCGATGCGGATGGCGTTGAGCAGTTCGTCCGGCTCCGCCCCCTTGCCGAGGAAGCCGGAGGCACCGGCGCGCAGGGCCTGCACGACGTACTCGTCGACCTCGAAGGTCGTCAGCATGACGACGCGCACCGCGGACAGCTCCGGGTCCTCGCTGATCATGCGGGTGGCGGCGAGGCCGTCCGTACCGGGCATGCGGATGTCCATCAGGACGACGTCGGCGCGCAGGGCGCGGGCGAGTTCGACGGCCCGGGCGCCGTCCGCGGCCTCGCCGACGACCTCCATGTCCGGCTCGGAGTCCACCAGGACCCGGAAGGCGCTGCGCAGGAGCGCCTGGTCGTCGGCGAGCAGGACGCGGATGGTCGTGGCCGTCGTCATGTGTCTTCCCCCGTACCGGTACGCGCCGTGAACGGCAGGATCGCATGTACGCGGAACCCGCCGCCGTAGCGGGGACCCGCGGTCAGGGTCCCGCCGAGGGCGGTGACGCGCTCGCGCATCCCGGTGAGGCCGTGGCCGCCGCCGGCTTCGGGGCCCTCCGCCCCGGCGGTCTCCCCCGCCGTCCCCCCGGCCGCCTTCCCGGCCGTCCTCGCACCGTTGTCGATCACCGTGACTTCGGCGGACGAGCCGACGCGGACCACGCTCACCTCGGCCTTGGCGTGCGGGCCCGCGTGCTTCTGGACGTTGGTCAGGGACTCCTGGATGATCCGGTACGCCGCGAGGTCGACGGCGGCGGGGAGGGGGGCGGCCACTTCGTTGTCCGGCCTGGCCACCTCCACCGGGAGGCCCGCGTGGCGGAAGGTGTCAAGGAGCTGGTCGAGCACGGCGAGGCCGGGGGCGGGCTCGGTCGGGGCCTCGGGGTCGCCGGACTGGCGGAGCAGGCCGACGGTGGCGCGCAGCTCGTTCAGTGCGGAGCGGCTGGCCTCCCGTACGTGCGCGAGGGCTTCCTTGGCCTGGTCGGGGCGCTTGTCCATGACGTGGGCCGCGACGCCCGCCTGGACGTTGACGAGAGCGATGTGGTGGGCGACGACGTCGTGCAGGTCGCGGGCGATGCGCAGGCGCTCCTCCGCGACCCGGCGGCGGGCCTCCTCCTCCCGGGTGCGTTCGGCGCGTTCGGCGCGTTCACGGATGGCGTCGACGAAGGCGCGGCGGCTGCGCACGGCGTCTCCGGCCGTCGCCCCGATGCCGGTCCAGGCGAAGATCCCCAGGTTCTCCTGGGAGTACCAGGGGCCGGAGCCGAAGCACATCGCGGCGGCCGTCAGGCCGGTCATCGTCAGCAGGCCCACGCACCAGGTGGTGGGGCGGTCCGTGCGGGACGCGACGGTGTAGAGCGCGATGACGGCGCTCATCGCGACGGGCGCCGGCGGGTCGCCCGCGACGAGCTCGACGAGTGTGACCACGCCCGTGAAGGCGAGTACGCCCATGGGCCTGCGGCGCCGCAGGACGAGGGCGGCGGAACCGAGCACCATCAGGACGACGCTGCGGGCTCCGGGGACCCGGGTGCCGAAGGTCGGTCCGTTGGGGCTGCCGTGCGGATCGGCGAAGGATCCGGCCACGATCATCACCAGCACGGCGAGCGCCAGGGCGGCGTCGAGGGCGAGGGGGTGTGCGCGGAGCCAGCACCGGGACCGGGCGCAGCCCGTACCGAGGGCAGTCATGGCGCAACGGTACGGGGTGCGGGCGGGCGGGGGGCAGCGGTGCGGGGCGGGTAGGGGCCGCTGCGCGGAGCCGTTGCCCTGCCCGCCCCTTCCCGAAGCCGGGGCAAGCCCCTGGGCCTCCCCTTGTCCTCAATCGCCGGACGGGCTTGAGGTGGTCTGGGTGGGCCCGAGGAGGGCGGGAGGTGGGATTGAGGTGGCCGGGGCCGGACCCGAGAGGGCCGGGGCCGGACCCGAGAGGGCCGGGGACGGACCCGAGAGGGCCGGGGACGGACCCGAGAGGGCCGGGGACGGACCCGAGAGGGCCGGGGACGGACCCGAGAGGGCCGGGGACGGACCCGAGGGGGCCGGGGACGGACCCGAGGGGGCCGGGGACGGACCCGAGGGGGCCGGGGACGGACCCGAGGGGGCCGGGGACGGACCCGAGGGGGTCAGCCGGGGATCAGGCCGTCGTCGGTCAGCATCTCGCGGACCTCGTCCAGCGTCGCGTCCTGCGACGGGAGGATCAGTTCCGAAGGTTCCAGGGACTCGTCCGGCAACGGCTCCCCCAGGCGGCGTACCGCTTCGAGGAGCGCGCCGAGCGTGCGCCGGAAGCCGGACTCGTCCCCGCTCTCCATTTCGGCGAGCAGTTCGTCGTCCAGCTTGTTCAGCTCGGTGAGGTGGCTGTCGGCCAGCCTCACCTGCCCCTCCCCCATGATCCGTACGATCACGACGTTCTCCCTTGGTGGAGTGAGGGCGGCCTACTGCTTGTCGAAGTTGTGCCGGGGCTGCGACTGCTGCGTCGGCTGCTGCGTCCCGTCCTGCGCGCCGCCTTCGAGCGCCTGCTGCTGCGCCGTCGGACCGCCCGCCAGCTCGGCCTTCATGCGTTGCAGTTCCAGCTCCACATCCGTACCACCGGAGATGCGGTCCAGCTCGGCGGCGATGTCGTCCTTCGCCATCCCGGACGGGTCGTCCAGGGCGCCGGAGGCCAGCAGCTCGTCGATCGCGCCGGCCCGCGCCTGGAGCTGCGCGGTCTTGTCCTCGGCCCGCTGGATCGCCAGGCCGACGTCGCCCATCTCCTCGGAGATGCCGGAGAATGCCTCGCCGATCCGGGTCTGCGCCTGCGCGGCGGTGTAGGTGGCCTTGATGGTCTCCTTCTTCGTGCGGAAGGCGTCGACCTTGGCCTGGAGGCGCTGCGCGGCGAGCGTCAGCTTCTCCTCCTCGCCCTGGAGCGTCCGGTGCTGCGTCTCCAGATCGGTGACCTGCTGCTGCAGCGCGGCGCGGCGGGACAGCGCCTCGCGGGCGAGGTCCTCCCGGCCGAGTGCGAGCGCCTTGCGGCCCTGGTCCTCCAGCTTGGAGGACTGGCCCTGCAACTGGTTCAGCTGCAGTTCGAGGCGCTTGCGCGACGTCGCCACGTCGGCGACACCGCGGCGTACCTTCTGGAGCAGCTCCAGCTGTTTCTGGTACGAGTAATCGAGGGTCTCGCGCGGATCCTCGGCCCGGTCAAGGGCCTTGTTTGCCTTCGCGCGGAAGATCATCCCCATACGCTTCATGACACCGCTCATGGGCTTCGCGCGCCCCCTTCTGACGGACTACGGACTCCGGCTCCAGCACTTGAACCCACACTACGGGCCCTGCATCCATTACCGCACTGTTCGCGGGCTGATGCGCTCCTCCTCCAGGACGACTACGATCCGCCGGGCTCCAGCTCAGGGAGTAGGTGACGGCCGGGGAAACCGACCGTTGCGGGATCGTTCCCCTCGAGGCTGTGGTCCATGCCCGGCACCCCGTACCCTTGGGCTTTGTGTTCCGTAGCCGTTCCTCCAAGGAAGAGAAGGCCCCCACCGACAAGGTGCAGGTGGACCTCTCCAAGCAGCCCCGTGATCCGCAGGCCCCGAAGGGCCGCCCGACCCCGAAGCGCGCTGTCGCACAGTCGCAGCGCCGCAGCGTGGCGGCGACCCCGGCGAACCGCAAGGAGGCGATGAAGCGTCAGCGCGAGGCCCGCCGTGCGGACCTGGCAAGGCAGCGGGAGGCACTGGCGAGCGGAGACGAGCGCTACCTGCCGGCCCGCGACAAGGGCCCCGTCCGCCGCTTCGTGCGCGACTTCGTCGACTCCCGCTTCTGCGTGGCCGAGTTCTTCCTGCCGCTCGCGGTGGTGATCCTCGTCCTCAGCATGATCCGCACCAGCAACATCCAGAACATCGCGCTGCTGCTGTGGCTCGGTGTGATCGTGATGATCGTCATCGACTCGATCGGCCTGGTCATCCGGCTCAAGAAGCAGCTGAACGAGCGCTTCCCGAACGAGCCGAAGCGCGGCGCCGTGGCCTACGGCCTGATGCGTACGCTCCAGATGCGCCGCCTGCGTCTGCCCAAGCCCCAGGTCAAGCGCGGGGAACGGCCCTGAGCGCGGACGCCGCGGACATCACGGGCGCGTCCCGGCCCGAAGGCGCGGCGGCCGGCCCGCCGAAGGGCATCGGCACTCTGCGCGACACCGTCAGCCAGGAACTGGTCGCCCGCCGGCTCGACGAGCAGATATCGGCCCGCTTCCCGGTGGGCCGGCGGCTCGCCGTGCTCGACGTCGGCATGGGCCGGGGCGCGCAGGCCCTGCGTCTGGCCCGGGCCGGTCACAAGGTGACCGGTCTGGAGTCCGACCGGGACATGCTGGCGGCGGCGCGCGAGGCGCTCGCCGGTGAGCCCGAGGGCATCCGCGAGCGGGTGCGCATGATCGAGGGCGACGGCACCGAGACCGGGGTGCACTTCCTGCCCGGCAGCTTCGACGTGGTGCTGTGCCACGGCGTGCTGATGCACGTCCAGGAGCCCGACGCCATGGTCGCGGGCCTGGCGAGGATGCTGGCGCCCGGCGGACTGCTGTCGCTGCTCGTACGGAACGCCGACGCGCTCGCGATGCGGTCCGGCCTCGCCGGGGACTGGGCGGGGGCGCTCGCCGCGTTCGACTCGGACACGTACACCAACCGGCTCGGCCTGCCGGTCCGCGCCGACCGGCTCGGCGCGCTGAAGGCGACCCTCGCCGGGATCGCCGCTCCGCTGCACGCCTGGTACGGCGTGCGGATCTTCACCGACCACGTCGAGGACGACGAGGCGGAACTCTCCGCGGAGCAACTGGAACGGGTACTGGCCCTGGAGGACCGGGCCGGGCGTACCGACCCCTACCGGCAGGTCGCCGCGCTGCTGCACCTGTGCGGCGTACGCGGCTGAGAGCGCCGGGGTCCTCTGATGGACCCGCTCCACGGGCCCGGAATTTCCATAAAAGGGACACTCCAGGCATGGACGGATCACGTAACCCCAGCCGTGCGCGCCGCCGCCTCCCGCTGCCCCTGACCGCCGGAGCCTGTGCGGTCGCGCTGCTGTGTCTGAGCGGCTGTTCCGACCCGGACGCGGCGTCCGCTCCGGCGTCCACCGCGGACGCGGGCGCGCCGGTGGCGCCCGGGGCGCGGGAGGATCTGCAGAGCGACTACCAAGAGGTGATCAGGGAGGTGCTGCCCTCGGTCGTCCAGATCGACGCGTCCGACAGCCTGGGATCGGGCGTCGTCTACGACGACAAGGGGCACGTGGTCACCAATGCCCACGTGGTCGGCCGGGAGAAGAGCTTCAAGGTCACGGCCGCCACCGGCGGTACCACGCTCGGCGCCAAGCTGGTCGCCGCGTACCCCGAGCAGGACCTCGCCGTCATCAAGCTCGACCGTCTCCCCGGCGGGCTGAGGGCCGCGAGGTTCGCGGACTCCTCCGAGGTCGGGGTCGGGCAGATCGTGCTGGCGATGGGCAGTCCGCTGGGGCTTTCCAGCAGCGTCACGCAGGGCATCGTCTCCGCGGTCGGCAGGACCGTGAGCGAGGGGCGTTCGGGCGGCGGCACGGGCGCGACCATCGCGAACATGGTGCAGACGTCGGCCGCGATCAATCCGGGCAACAGCGGGGGCGCGCTGGTCGACCTCGACAGCGCGGTCATCGGCATCCCGACGCTCGCGGTGGCCGACCCGGAACTGGGCGGCGCCGCGGCGCCGGGGATCGGGTTCGCGATCCCGTCCTCGATGGTGAAGACGGTGGCCGACCAGATCATCAGGGACGGCAGGGTCACCGACTCGGGGCGGGCGGCCCTGGACATCACGGCCCGTACGGTCGTGAACAGCGCCTTCGAGCCGGCCGGCATCGCCGTCGTCTCGACCGAGCCGGACGGCGCGGCGGCGCAGGCGGGCCTGAAGGCCGGGGACGTCATCACCGCGGTCGACTCCGCCACCATCGCCACGGTCACCTCGCTGGCGGAGGCGCTGGCCCCGCACAAGCCGGGCGACCGGGTGCGGGTGAGTTATCTGCGCGACGGCGAGAAGCGCACGGCGGACGTCACCCTCGGCGAGATCTAGGACGCGTCCGGTGTGCCTCGGCGCCCGGTCACCGGGCGGGCTCGGTGCGAGCCCGCCCGGCGGCCGGGGGCAGGTGGCCGGACCGTCACGTCCGCACGCCACCGGACCGTCAGGCCCTCAGGCCCTCAGGCCCTCAGGCCCTCAGGCATCTTCGGCGTGCAGGCTCATCGGGCCGTAGATCTTCGTGCCGTCGTCGAAGAGCACCACCTGGTCGGCGCCGCCCTCGACCAGGTCCTTCCAGATCTCGCCGATCCACGACTCCGCGTCGCCCTGCGTGGTGAACTCCTCCGGCACCACCGCAGGCTGGACCTCCGTACCGTCGGCCTTCTCGAACCGCCACGTCCACGCCATGTTCGCCTCCCGGGTCCCGCCCGTGCTTTTGTCCAGCACAGCCTGCCCCGCAGAGTAGCCGGGGTATCCGGGCGCGCGTCACCGGCGAGGACGCGGGAGGATCGTCCTCGTGGAACTGACTCTCCTCGGCACCGGGGCCCCGACCGGCCTGCCCCGCCCCGACTGCCCCTGCGCCTCGTGCGCCACCGCCCGCGGCGGCCTGGCGCGGGCGGCGACCGCGCTGCTCGTGGACGACGCCCTGCTGCTCGACCTGACACCGGGGGCGGTGCTGGCCGCCGCCCGCGCCGGGCACTCCCTCACCGGCGTACGGCAGGTGCTGCTGACGCATCCGCACGACGGGCCGCCGGTGGAGCTGCCGGCCGGGCTGCCGGCGGCCGGGCGGGTGCCGGACGGGCAGGAACTGACGCTGATCAGCGGGCACCGGGTGCGGGCCGTCCCGATGGACGCGCCCGGCACGGGGTACGAGGTGACCTCGCCGGACGGCGAGGTGCTGCTGTACCTGCCGCCGGGCGGCGCTCCCGCCGGGGTGGGGGCGGGCGGCCGTGCGTACGACATGGTCGTCGCCGACGTCACGGGCCGGCCCGACGCGCTGGCGCGGCTGCGGGCGGCCGGAGCCGTCGGTGCGGCCACGGACGTCGTCGCCGTACATCTCGACCACGACGTGCCGCCGGGCCCCGAGCTGGAGCGGCGGCTCGCGGCGGCGGGTGCGCGGACCGTGCCGGACGGGACGACCGTGGTCGTCGGCGAGTACCACGCGGTGCCGGACGTGCCGCGCCGGACGCTGGTGCTGGGCGGGGCGCGGTCGGGCAAGTCGGTGGAGGCCGAGCGGCGCCTGGAGACCTTTCCCGAGGTGGTGTACGTCGCCACGAGCGGCACCCGGGAGGGGGACGGGGAGTGGGCGGAGCGCGTGGGGCTGCACCGGGAGCGCAGGCCGGGGGCGTGGCGTACCGAGGAGACGTGTGAGCTGGCGCCGCTGCTGGCGGCGGACGGGCCGCCGCTGCTGATCGACTGCCTGGCGCTGTGGCTGACCGACGCGATGGACCGGGTCGGGGCGTGGGACGACGCGAAGTGGGCGGCGGGCGGGCAGCGGGAGCTGCGGGAGCGGGTGGCGGAGCTGGTGGGGGCGGTGCGGGCCACGCGGCGGACGGTGGTGGCGGTGAGCAACGAGGTGGGATCGGGCGTGGTGCCGGCCACGGCGAGCGGGCGCCGGTTCCGGGACGAAGTGGGGCGGCTGAACGCGGCGTTCGCCGGGGAGTGCGAGCAGGTCCTGCTGGTGGTGGCGGGGCAGATGGTGGTGTTGCGCGGGTGAGCGGCTGGGCCGAGCCTTCCGGGGTGGCGCCTTCCGGGCTACGCCCCGGCCCCGCTCCTCAAAGTGCCGAAGGAGCCGGAGTTGCCCGGTGGCGCATCCGGCTCAGCCGCGTCGGGCCGGTCCGGCGGCCGGGGACACGGGGGACCCGCGGGGCGCCCGAACCGCTGACGGGTCGTCAGCGAAGGTGCCGGTACTGTTCGGCGAATGAGCTCGCTTAACCTCGACGACTTTTCCGACCTGATCGAGCGCCCGGACGGTGGCGTGCGGCGCGACGCCGAAGAGCGCCGGGAGCGGCTGGTCGTGCCGCCCGGCGCGCTCGGCCGGCTCGACGAGCTGGGTGAGTGGCTGTCGGCCGCGCAGTCGTCCGTACGGGTCAAGCCCGTGGAGCGGGCGCGCGTGGTCCTCTTCGCCGGTGACCACGGCGTGGCGGAACTGGGCGTGTCGGCCCGCCCCGCCGGGAGCGCCCACCGGCTCGTGCGCGCCGTGCTGGACGGCGGGAGCCCCGTCGCCGTGCTGGCCCGCCGTTCGGGCGCGTCGGTGCGGATCGTCGACGCCGGACTCGACTGCGATCCGGAGCTGCTCCCCGAAGACGTCGTACGCCACCGGGTGCGGCGCGGCAGCGGGCGCATCGACGTCGAGGACGCGCTCACCGCGGAGGAGGCCGAGCAGGCCGTACGCCTGGGCATGGCGATCGCCGACGAGGAGGCCGACTCCGGGACCGATCTGGTCGTACTCGGCGATCTGAGCGTCGGCGGCACGACCGCGGCCGCCACTCTGATCGCCGCCCTGTGCGGCACGGACGCCTCCGTGGTCACCGGGCGCGGCGGTGTCCACATCGACGACCTGGCGTGGATGCGCAAGTGCGCGGCCATCCGGGACGCGCTGCGCCGGGCGCGTCCGGTCCTCGGCGACCAGCTGGAGCTGCTGGCGACCGTGGGCGGCGCCGATCTCGCCGCGGCGACCGGTTTCCTGCTCCAGTGCGCCGTGCGGCGTACGCCGGTGATCCTCGACGGCGTGGTGTCCGCGGCCTGCGCCCTGGTCGGCCAGCGCGCCGCCTTCCGGGCACCGGACTGGTGGCTCGCGGGCCAGGTGAGCGGCGAGCCGGGCCAGGCGAAGGCGCTGGACCGGATGGCACTCCATCCGCTGCTCGATCACGGCGTCACCGCGGGGGAAGGAACCGGCGCGCTGCTCGCGCTTCCCCTCGTGCAGGCCGCTGCCGCCCTCGCGGCGGAGCTGCCCGAGCGGACGCCGGACGACGAGGTGCCGGGCGACGAGGCGACGGACGGCGTGGCGGCCGGCGGGACCGGCGGCGCGACGGGCTGACCGTGGGGGGCGGCAGGTGCGGCCGACGGTCGCACCTGCCGCCCGCTCCGCACCGCGGTGCCCCATATCGCCGCGTTACACGGCGGAAGCCCGCTTGGCCACCGCAGGGAAGAACCGGTGCCCCCAGGCCGCGCCGGAGCGCGGCATCCACCGTCCGGTATCTGCGCGCCGTCACCTTCGTCGGCTTCCTGAGGTTCCTGAGGTTCCTGAGCGCCGCCCAGGTCTCCCTCGGCCACTCGGCAGCCCGCGCCGAGGGCCTCCTCGGTCCGCCCGGCCCGCCCGGCCTCCGATACCACCAGTGACCCATGCCACTCGGCCCCGCTCTGGGTGATTTTGTGCCTTATGCGCAACTTACCGGCCTCCCCCGGCGACTAGCGTGCGCGCCGTGACCTCTCTCCTCAGCGACGGCATACGTTTCGCCTTCGGCACGCTCACCGTGCTTCCCGTACGCGTGACCCGGTGGGACCGCGAAGCGGCCCGCGCCGGGATGCTGTGCGCTCCCCTCGCGGGGCTCGTCGTGGGCCTGTGCGCCGCGGCGGCCGGTGGCGTGCTCCTGCTGCTCGGCTCGGGGCCGCTGCTCGCCGCCGTGGCGAGTACGGCCGCGCCCGCCGTCCTCACCCGGGGCCTGCACCTCGACGGTCTCGCCGACACCGCCGACGGCCTGGGCAGCGGCAAGCCCGCCGGCGAGGCGCTGCGCGTCATGAAGCAGTCGGACATCGGCCCGTTCGGTGTCATCACGCTGCTGTTCGTGCTGCTGGCCCAGGTCGCGTCGCTCTTCGAGCTGTACGCCGCCGGGTGGGCGCACGGCGCGGCGGGGGCCGCCGTGTCGGCCGTCGCCGGCCGCCTCGCCCTGACCCTCGCCTCCCGCGCGGGCGTCCCGCCGGCCCGCCCCGAAGGGCTGGGCGCGGCGGTCGCGGGGACGGTTCCGGTACACACCGCGACGGCTGCCACGCTCCTGTTGTCCGCCGCCTGCGCGGGCGCCGCGGGCGCGCTCCTGGGGCCGTACGCCGCCCTGCACCACGCGGTCGCCGTCCTGCTCGCGCTCGCCGCCTCGCACCTGCTGCTGCGCCACTGCGTGCGCCGCTTCGGCGGGGTCACGGGCGACGTCTTCGGCGGCGTCGCGGAAACCGCTGTGACGGCCGCGCTGATGGTCCTGGTGCTGAAGTGACAGGGCAATACTCGCGGTGCACAAGGCAGTTGACGAGTCGTCATCGAAAGGTGCACGCTCTTCCCCCACGGCTGTCGGGGGAGACAGAAGATGCCCGAGTTTCCTGGCTGGGACCACAGCGGCGAGTTCACTGAGGCCTACCGCAAGGCGGTGCGCGGCCGGTCACGGCTGTCGAAGCGCGGCCCCAAGCACCCTCCCATCGTGCTGCGCACCGGCGCGGAGGAGGCCCAGCAGGCCCTGGAGGCCCTGGAACTGGGCCTCCAGCGCTCGTCGAGGGCGCGGGGCACCGTACCGTGCACGCCGTACGCCCATGTCGACTGGCGCGGCGGCTCCAGGACCGAGCTGATCGCCAGGATCGCCGAGGAGCTGAAGAAGAACGCTCCCGAGGAGGCGGGCAGGGTGCGGCTGCCCGCGTACGACCTGCTCCAGTGCGTCGCCGACCACCGGGCGGGGACCGACCCGCACCTGGCGGACCGGGTGTTCGCCCGGCACCGGGGCCGCGCGACCGCGGTACTGCCGGCCGACGACGCCACGGGCACCACGATCAACGCGGGATTCATGACCGTCCCGCTCCGCTCCGTCTGGTCGGTGACGGAGCGCGTCCGCCTCAAGCTCTGGGAACGCCGCTGGGAGTGGCGTCTCGCGCGGCGCAGGCGCTACCGCCTGCTGTGGCCGGAGAACTACCGCGGCAACCGCACGTACGCCGCCGCGCTCGACGAGTTCCTCCGGACGTGGGAGGCGGCCGCCCGGCCCGGCAGCGGCCCCCGGGACGCCGACCGGTGGGACGGGCTGCTCCTCGCCGCCCTGATGACCGACCTGTACGGCCACGCGCGCCAGGGCCTGCTCCACCCCGGCCGCAGGCGCCGCCGCCCGCGCCACGCGCTGCTGCTCAACGGGGCGCGGACCGGGGCAGGCGGCGACGGGGGCAGCGCGGCCGTGGCGGGCTTCGTCCGGCTGTACGGCGCCCAGCAGCGGCCGAGCCCCAACGCCGCCACGGTGGTGGTGGCCGCGCTGCCGGACGCGCACGACGCGGCGCCGGGCGGCGGCACGCTGGAGGAGGCCGCGCGCCGGCTCGACCCCGCGAAGGGGACGGTCCCGACGCCCTACGAGGTGCGGCTCGCCCGCCCGGAACCGGGCAGCCGCGGCGTCACGGTGGCGCCGGTGTGGACGCCGTGGGTGCGGCTGCGGCCCGGCAGGGAACTGGCCCTCGAAGCGGGGGCGCTCGCCGTCACGCTCTGGCTCACCGGACAGCTCGCCTTCCTCCCGTACCTCGACAGCCCCTTCACCGACACCTACACGCAGTGCCTCACCGGAAAGGACTACGTGCGGCAGTCCAGGGCGGCCGGGCCCGCGCTCCCCGCCCAGTACGCCGACGCCCTCAAGATGATCGCGGAGCAGAACAGGGTCGCGCGGGCCGAGGGCGAGCCGGAGCGGACCGTGACCATCGCCCACGTGCGCGCCTCGATGGCGCCGAACGCGGCCGAGCGGCGGTCCGGCGCGGCCATCCCCGAACTGCGCGGGCTGGCCCTGGCCCAGCAGGCGCTGCACCGGCTGGCGCCCGCCAACGACAACGGGATCTGGGTGCGGATCAAGACGTACGACGCCGGGGTGCAGTTCAAGAACGCCCGCAAGGTGGCGGCGGAGATCGTCCGCGAGGCGGAGAAGGACCAGCACCTCATCGGCGTCACCGGATTCACCGAGAGCCGGACGGAGACGGTCGAGGCGCTGCGCGTGCTGAATTCGGCCCGGATTCCCATCGTGAGCTCCACGGCCACGGCGAAAGCCATGGAGGTCGGGCGTTATTACCACGGCGCCGCGCCCAACAACAAGCGGGAGGCGCGGGTCGTGGCGGAGTTCGCGAAGAGAGCCAACACCGTACGTACGGGAGAGGATTCCTGCGCACCCGCGGAAAGCGTCGCCGTGGTGACCGACCCGACCGATGTGTACAGCGACGAGCTGGGCAAGGAGTTCGTCAAGGACTTCCACTCCGCGGAGAGCCGCATCGGTTACATACCCGGCGGGAACAACGGAGTCGTCGTACCGAACGAGCCCGACCTCGACATGAAGTTCAGCATGTCCGAGGTGGCGGAGGCGGTGTGCAGCAGGGTCGCGGGAAAGAAGAAGACGCTGGTCTACTGGACCTCGCGGGTGAGGGAATTCGACAATTTCCTGGAGACGTACCAGAGCCTGAGCAAGTGCGCCAACAGGGATCTCACGGTGATGGGCGGAAACGAACTCACCAATGCGGCGCTCTCCGGCGGATTCGTGGGGAAGTCGTGGCTGCACCTCTATCACACGGCCCATATGCTGCCCGCCGGTCATCCGGACCGCAGCGCGACGGCGAAGGCGTTCAACGACGCGTACACCGAGGAATTCACGGAATCCGACCTGTGGCTGAACGACGGGCACGCCGCGCTCGCCCATGACGCGGTGCAGGTGCTCGCCCAGGCCACGAGTCAGGCGAACGCGGCGGGCGTGGAGCTGACGCGCCCCAACGTCCAGCAGATCGTCAACAGCGGTTCGTTCGACCTGGAGGGGGCCAGCGGCCGTCTGCGGTTCGCGGCGGGCTCGCTGCAGCGCCCGCTCAACAAGCTGCTGACCGTGCTGCACCACGGGAAGGACGGTTCGGCGCCGGTGCTGATGTGCGGGGACTCCGGGAAGAACATCGACGCGGGGAAGGAGTGGCGGCAGGGCGGCAGGGCGTACGGCTGCCCGCAGGACGAGTAGGCGGCGCGCTCCGCGCTCACGCGCAGGGCTCGCGCCACACCCCCAGGTCGTACTTCTTCAGCATCGAGCTGAGCCGCAGCTCGCGCGCCCCGGGGCAGAAGTCGCGCGTCGCCAGCTCGTACTCCACGTGGAAGACGGCCTTGCCGGCCGTGATGAACGGCGTGAGCTCCGCGCACTCCTCGTACTGGGCGCACTGCTCGTTGACCGCGAAGTCGAAGTCGTCCACCAGTTCCGGGATCTGGTCGAGGTCGTTCTTGAGGCCGACGGCGAGGCCCCGGCCGTGGGCGAGGCGGGCGATCAGTCGGTTGTAGCGCAGCTGGTCGGCGGCGGTCAGCGGGAAGCCGGTGCGGTTGCGGTAGCCGTCCATGTTGTCGGGCTCGACCGCGTCGAAGCCCTTCTCCCGGCACAGGTCCATGCGGCGGGCCATCAGGGGCTCCAGGGCGTCGGTACGGCGGATGTCGAGCCAGCGCTCGCCCTTCCAGCCGTTGCCCCGGCCCAGTACGGACTCGGGGAACTCGCCGGCGTCCGGCCTGAAGTCCTCCCACGCGCCGGTCGAGAGGTAGCAGATGACCTTGCGGCCCCGGCGGTGCAGATCGGCGACGGCGGAGGCGGGGTGGTCGAAGCCGTCGATGTCGTACACCTCCGCGTCGACGGCCGGGTCGAGCGTGCCGCTGAGCTGCCACTGCCAGGTGAGACCGGGCTTCGGCTGCCAGCGCGCGGACTTCGGTCCGCGGTCGTCCGGCGCGGGGGCGCCGCCGTCCGCGCAGCCGGCGAGGAGCAGCAGCACGAGCAGGAGGAGCAGTGCGCTTCTGGACCTCACCGGGCCGCCTCCAGGACGTGCGGCAGGGTCCCCCACGGGTGCGGTGCTCCGCCCGGTACGGCGCAGCCGGTCCCGGCGGTGAACGCGGCGGCGGGCGGCGCGTCGTACACGAGGTGGCAGAACCGGCCGGGCGCGTGCGCCGCCGTCCAGGGCGGGGCGTCCGGGGCGCTCCGGTACGTGTCCCAGGTGCCCTCGAACGTGACGAGGACGTCGGCGAGCGCGAGGTAGCCGGGGTCGGGGTGGACGCCGTGGTTGAGCACGAGGACGGCCGCGCCGGACACCCGCGCGGCGACCGCGAGACGCCGGTAGTGGGGCAGCGCGTCCGGCTCCGACGCCACCTGGTCCAGGAAGGCGCCGTCCGCGCCGTACCAGTCGCGGTGGCGCAGCAGGTCCTGGAACACCGCGGCGTGCGGGCGCCGGGCGTAGTCCGTGTCGGCGTACCCGAGGACGCGTACGCCCGCCGCGCGCAGCCGCGACGACACGGCGGCGAAGGCCGGGTCGGGCGCGGCCCCGGAGCCGTTGTCGGGGTTGAGTACGACGCCGTACAGACGGGGGGCGGCGCGGATCAGGGCCTCCCAGGCGTCCGGGCGTTCGGCGGGGTGCTCGTAGAAGGGTACGAGCAGGTTCTTCACGTGGGCATCCTCAATGGCGGTGGGCCGTCGCGCGGCCGAGCCGTACGCAGACCAGGGCGGTCAGGGCGGCGGACGCGACGACGGGGACGGCGAGCGCGACGGTGCCGGCGGCGGCGGAGTCCGCGAAGAGCGCCGCCGTCTGGAGGAGCGCGGCCGCGCCGGACGACTGGAGCAGCAGCCCCGTCCACAGCATGGCACCGGTGAGCAGCAGGCCGGTCGCGCGGGCCGCGTCGGGTACGGGCGCGCCGAGCCACAGCAGGGTCGTCACGGCGAGGAGGGCGAGCAGCACGGTGAGGTAACCGCCGAGGCACTGGGCGAGGGCGACGGTGGCGGCGCGCCGGAAGGCGCGCGGCGTGGTGCTTGCCCGCAGCCCGGCGTCGCACCGGCGCCGGAACCGGTACAGGAGCCACTCGGCGGGCCCCATGCTGAGCGTGAGCGCGACGGCGCCGGGGGCGGCGACGATCCCGGAGACACCTCCGGCGAGCAGGTTCCGGAGCACGGCATGCAGCACGAGCACGCCGGTCGCGAGCCCGAAGACCCCGTACGGCACGGACCGCCACAGCGACGGCCCGGCGACCGCGCCCGGCGCCGGCCCGGGGCGCCCCGCGGCTGCGGCCGGGGAGCCGGCCGGGACTCGTCCGGCGGAGCTTTTCCCCGCCCGGCCCCTTCCCGGACGGGGGCTCTGCCCCGGGTCCCGCTCCCCGGGCGCCGGAGGGGGCGGAGTGCCCCGGTGGTGCGAAGGGGCCGCGCGGCCGGGCCGCAGGACGTCGCGGCGGGAACGGGCCGGGCGGGGAACGGAGGGTCCGCGGGCCCCCAGCACCACGCGGGCCGCCAGGGCCAGGACCGCCGCCCCCGGCCCCACCAGCAGCGCCGCCCTCCCCGCGCCCGGGACGTCGTGCACCAGGGTCAGCAGGGCGCCCAGCGCCATCGGGGCCAGGGCGTACAGCAGCAGGCGCTCGCGGTCCAGCACCAGCAGCGCCGTCGCCGCGCCCTGGTACAGCGCCTGGGCGGTGGCGAACGCGGCCGCCCAGCCCTCCCCGAGCCCCGCCGCGGCGACGGCGGCCGCCGTGCCCAGCAGGGCGCCCGCCGGGGCGCCGGTGAGCAGGGCGCGGGCGGCGGCCGGCCGGTCGCCGAGCCCGAGCCAGGTGTACGCGCGGTGGGCCAGCGCCTGGTTCCACGCCCAGCCGGTGAGCGCGCCGGCGAGGATGACGTCCGTCCCGGCGGGCAGGCCGCGCCCGTCCCCCTCCGCGCCGGCCAGGAACGGCGCCCCCAGGACGTACGCGAGTCCCGGCAGCGCGAACACCAGCCCGCGCAGCAGGCAGCCGGCGAGGCCCGTGCGCCAGGAGCCGCCGGACGGCGCGTCCGGTCCGGGGTAGGCGCGGGGCACCCGCGCGAACAGGTCCTCGGCCAGCGCGAAGGAGTCCTCGCGGCCGTACGTCAGCCGGATGTGATCGTCCGTCATGCCGTCGGACTCGAGGATCGCGGCGATCTCGTCGGGGTGCACGGCGGCCTCCGCCGGCCCGCGCAGCCGGTCGGCGAGTTCGTCGAAGGGATCGGCCGCCCAGCGCGGGCGCGGGTGCGGCACGCGCGGCAGCGTGTCGCGCCGTACGGCGGGGTCCGTCCACAGGGGCCCGCTCATCAGGCCGCCCCGTGGGTCGTCAGGTCGCTCCACCAGGGGTCCCTGAGTTCGCTCGTCCAGTCGGTCGCGGGCCCGGCGGCGAACGGCTCCCGCACCCGCGTCCCGCCGGCCAGTTCGTGGTAGATCTCGCGGAAGCCCTCGACCGAGCGCCGCAGCGTGAACAGGTCGATCACCCGCCGGCGCGCGAGCCGCCCCAGCTCGGTCCGCCGGGCGTCGTCCGCCATGAGGCCGAGCACCGCCCGCGCCATCGCCCCGGGGTCGCGCGGGGGCACCACGATCCCCGTGTCACCGACGGCCTCCCGTACGCCGCCGACGTCCGTCGACACCGTCGTGCGCCCGCACGACATCGCTTCGAGGATGCTGAAGGGAAAGCCTTCGCTGATGCTGGAGAGCATCACCACGTGCCCCGCCCCGTAGGCGCGCGCCACGTCGGAGATGCGCCCCTCGAAGGCGATGCCGTCGCCGACGCCGAGTTCGGCCGCGAGTTTGTCCAGCTTCGTCCGGTACTCCTCACCGCCGTCCGGCACCCCGCCGAAGAGCCGCAGCCGCAGCTCGGGCAGGCGGGCGCGGGCCAGCGCGTAGGCCCGTACGAGCGTCTCCAGGTCCTTGATCGGGTCGATGCGGCCGGCCCAGGTGAGGGTGGGGACCTCCGGTTCGGGACCGGCGTGCGGGAAGAGGTGGGGGTCGACGCCGTTGTAGACGGTGCGGATGCGGTCGGCGGGGGCGCCGCCCCGCTCCTCCCATCGGCGGTTGTACTGGTTGCAGGGCGTGATCAGGTCGGCCTCCCGGTAGCCGAGCGAGTTGAGTGCCCGGTAGAAGCCGAGCAGCAGCGCCTTGACCGGCCAGCGCTGGGCGGCCGTGCGGTGGCCGAGGTAGCGCTCGCGCAGGTAGATGCCGTGCTCGGTGAGGAGGAAGGGGGCCCCGTCGAAGTGCTTGGCGGCGAGCGCGGGCAGGGTGGCGAGCCCGCTGCTGACGGCGTGCGCGACGCTGCCCGCGGGTATGCGGGCGGCCAGCGGGCGCAGCAGGTGTTCCAGCAGGTCGGTGGCGGTGAGCGCGTCGTGGAGGGTGGGGTCGGCGCGGGCCGTCGGCAGGTGCCGCATGGTCCAGATCCCGGTCAGGGTCCGCAGGGCCGCCTCGGTGCGCAGGGCGGTGGTGAGCCGCCCCTGCCGGGCGAGGGCGGCCAGGGCGTACAGCTCGTGGCCGAAGTCGCAGCCGGCCTCCGGGTCGAGTACGGCCAGCAGGAAGCGTTCGTACGCGGCGAGGAAGCGGCGGCGCTCCCGGCCGGCGAAGGGGCGCGGGCCGCGCCGGGGCCCCTTGCCCCCCGCCGTCTCCGCTCCCCACAGCGGGACCGTCGTGTGGTGGCGGACGTTGCCCGGCAGCTCCCAGGTCACGGGCTCGCGGCCGTTGCCGGTGAGCGAGACGAGGTGGAAGCCGATGTCGGGCATTCCGCGGACGAGCTGGTCGCACCAGGTGCTGACGCCGCCCTGGACGTGCGGGTAGGTGCCTTCGGTGAGCATGCTGACGTGGAGCCCGCGGCTCATGTTCGTGTCCCCCGTGACGAGTGGCCAGGTGCTGCTGTGGTCAGGTGCCGCCGCGGTCAGGCCGGAAGCCGCAGCGTGACCGCCCGCTGGAGCGGTTCGGGCGAGGCCCAGGCCGAGCGCTGTCCGGCGTACGCCGTCCCGAACGCGGCCGTTCCCGCGAGCAGTTGCTTGCGGGTGCCCTCGGGCACGGTGACGGGCGCGGCGGTCCCCGAGGGCGACTGGACGGTGACGGTCGTGCCGATGCGGTACGCCGTGACCCTGCCGTCGGCGAGCGCCTTGTCCCAGGCGGCGCGGCGGGCGAGTTCGGAACCGGCGTCCCGGTGGCGCGGGTTGACGACCGGCGTGTTGCCGGCGAAGAGGGAACGGTAGTCGTCCAGGACCTTGTCCAGGACGGGGTAGAGGATCCGCTCCTCGGCCAGGTTGGACTGGTGGACGTAGTGCGGGCGCGGGTCGTTGGCGATGACGTGGCCGAGCGCGGTGCGCGCCTCCTGCGGCACGATGTGCGTCGCGTAACCGGTGGCCGTGTCGAGCGGTTCGTCGAGGCAGGTCGAGCCGGGGTTGGTCTCGCAGGCACCGCTGCCCCCGTCGGCCTTGCTGGTGTAGATCCAGTTGTACTCGTCGGTCATCTCGGCGGCGGTGCCGACGTTGTAGTACACGTTCATGGGGTGGCGCGGCACGGTGAGCGCGGAGCCGAGGGCCCGCTGGCGCGGCTCGCGCGAGTTGTCGCTGGCGATCCACTTCACGCCGTTGTCGGCGAGCGCGCCCGCCAGGTTGGGGTTGTCCACCGGCTGCTGCGGGAGCGTCTTCAGCCCCGAGTGCTCACCGGTGACCAGTTCGGTCCTGTCGAGGGCGATGCCCTTGCGCACCGCCCAGTCGTGGTTGTTCCTGATCTGGGCGGAGATCTCGGCGCGGCTCATCCAACGCGTGCTGCCCGTCGCGTCCTTCGCGCACTGCCACGGCACGGTCGAGGTGTCCTGGACGCAGCCCAGGAAGGGGTGGGTGTACGTGTGGTTCACCCAGCGGTACCGCGCCCGGTCGGCCAGCAGCTGCGCGGTGAGCGGGTCGCTGCCGCCGTTCGCCGCCTTCCACGCCTCCCCGGCGCCCGCGTTGTAGACCATGTCGAGCGTGAAGCCGGCGCTCTGCTGCCACTGGGCGGCGTACTGGGCGTCCCGCGCCGTCATCCGGACCGGCACGGTGCCCTCCCCCTCCCCGCCCCCGCAGTCGAAGTCGCCGGGCGTGCAGTTGAGTTCGGTGTGCCAGCGGCTGTCGGGCGCGAAGACGTCGTCGACGTGCACGGAGAAGTAGTTGCGGCTCTGCCCGAGGTGGACGCCCTGGGTGAGCCATTCGACGATGCCGCGGGCGAGCAGCCGGAACTGCCGCTGGTGCTGGTTGTACGCGAAGGTGACGACCAGCTCGCGGCGCCCGTCGTGGACGTACTCGCCGAGGAGGCTGGCCCGTCCCCCGCCGTCGCCGGGGACCGGCATGTCCAGGTAGCTGGTGTAGCCCTCGCGGGGCCGGCCCGCGTACCCGTAGCTCTCGCCGACGGACGGCGCGTTGTCCTCGAACTCGACGGCGCCGTCGAGGTAGCCGAAGGGGCCGGCCTTCCCCGCCGGCGTCACGGCCGCGTCCACGCCGTCGAGCGGCCCGGCGTACCCGCCGTCACCCGTGTGGTCGAGCCCGACACCCGGGTGGGCCCAGGTGTACGCGTCGACCTGCCGGACGCCGAAGGTCTTCTCGTACGCGGCGAGGGCGGCCGACTCGGCGGAGCCGGCGCCGAACGGGTCCGCGTTCGGCAGGACGACCCCCTGGTACTTGGCGCGCGGGCGCCCGTCCACCGTGTCGGCGAGGAAACCCGCGTCGATCACCGGCCGGCCGGGCTGGCCGAGTCGCACCACGGTGTACGGGACACCGGTGCCGCGCAGCTCCGACTCGACCGCCTCCACGGCGTCGCCGCCGTCGTCGACGACCAGCACCCGCAGGTCGACACGCGGCGCGACGGCCGCCCCCGCACCCGTCGGCGGCGCCCCCACCGCCAGCAGCCCCGCCGCCAGCAGAGCCGCCCCGGCTGTGCCCACACGCGTCCTGTACGCCACCGCGCACCCTCCCCTTCGAAGATCTTCCTGCGGAGAAACCACGGGCGACCTGTGGAAAACACGCACAGCACGGCCATGGTCACTCGCCGGATCGCACCGAGTGTGACGCAGCCCTCACTCCCGGCGCCGTAAACGTGAAAAGGACACCTCAGATGAGTGAAGTGCTCGCTGCTGTGATCGAACCGGGCAAGCGCGCGTAGGCTCATCACCGGCGCTCATCCGGCCGGGCCGCCGGGCCACCGGGATCACGACGGACGCGCCGGGCACGGCCGGCCCCACCCCATCGGCCGAACAACTCAACGGAAGCGAGATTTCACCACCGTGACTGCTCTCACTCTCAGCACTTCCGGCGCGGCGGCGCTGCGCGCCGACGCCATCGTCGTCGGTGTGGCGAAGGGCGCCGGATCCACGTCGGGGAACCTGGTCGTCGCACCGGGCGCCGAGGCCGTGGACAAGGCGTTCGACGGAAAGCTCGCCTCCGTCCTGGAGACCCTCGGCGCCTCGGGTGCCGAGGGCGAGGTGACCAAACTGCCCGCGCCGTCGGGCCTCAAGTCCCCGGTCGTGCTGGCCGTGGGCCTCGGCACGCTCCCGGAGAAGGACGACGCGTACGCCGCCGAGGCGCTGCGCCGTGCGGCCGGCGTCGCCGCCCGCGCGCTCAGCGGCTCCAGGAAGGCCGGCTTCGCGCTGCCCGTCGAGGCCGTCGAGGACGCCGCCGCCGTCGCCGAGGGCGCGCTGCTCGGTGCGTACGCCTTCACCGCGTACCAGGGCGGCGAGAAGTCAGGGAAGGGCGAGAAGTCAGGGAGCGGCGGCGCGAAGCAGCCGCTCGCCGAGGTCGTCGTGCTCGGCGGCAAGCCGCGCGACAAGGCGTTCAAGGCCGCCGTGGAGCGCTCCCTCGCGCTGACCGAGGAGATCAACCGCGCCCGCGACCTGGTCAACACCCCGCCGAACGACCTGTACCCCGAGTCCTTCGCCGCCGTGGCCGCCGCCGCGGGCAAGGAGCACGGTCTCAAGGTGCAGGTGTTCGACGAGAAGTCGCTCGTCAAGGGCGGCTTCGGCGGCATCCTCGGCGTCGGCCAGGGCTCGGAGCACGGTCCGCGCCTGGTGAAGCTCGCCTACACGCACCCCAAGGCGGAGAAGACCCTGGCCTACGTCGGCAAGGGCATCACCTACGACTCGGGCGGCATCTCGCTCAAGCCGGCCGGCCACAACGAGACGATGAAGTGCGACATGGCCGGCGCCGCCGCCGTGTTCGCCGCCGTCGTCACGGCCGCCCGCCTCGGCCTGAAGGTCAACGTCACCGGCTGGCTGGCGCTCGCCGAGAACATGCCGTCCGGCAGCGCCGTCCGCCCCGGCGACGTGCTGCGCATGTACAGCGGCAAGACCGTCGAGGTGCTCAACACCGACGCCGAGGGCCGTCTCGTCCTGGGCGACGCGCTGACCCGCGCCTCCGAGGAGCGGCCGGACGCGATCGTCGACGTGGCGACGCTGACCGGCGCGATGGTGCTGGCGCTCGGCAGCCGCACGTTCGCGATCATGGGCAACGACGAGTCGTTCCGTACCGCGATCCACGAGATCGCGGAGGAGGCCGGCGAGCAGTCCTGGCCGATGCCGATGCCGGCGGAGCTGCGCAAGGGCATGGAGTCCCCCACCGCCGACATCGCCAACATGGGCGAGCGGATGGGCGGCGGCCTGGTCGCCGGCCTGTTCCTCCAGGAGTTCGTCGGCGAGGACATCGCCTGGGCGCACCTGGACATCGCGGGTCCCGCCTTCAACGACGGCGGCCCGTTCGGCTACACCCCCAAGGGCGGCACCGGCTCCGCGATCCGCACCCTGGTGGCGCTCGCCGAGCGCACCGCCGCGGGCGACCTCGGCTGATCCCCCGCGGAGCCGTGGTGGGTACGGCCCCGGGCAGGCGTCCGGGGCCGTACCCGCCGCGGACGCGTACGGCCGGTTTCGCCTTCGACGAAATCCGCACCTCCGTACGCCCCCGTAACACCTGGCGAGCGGTCCACGACCGTCTCGCACTCCGGCCCCGCGTCCCGCCGTCCGTCAACAAGTGCGAAGATGGGTTCTCGGCAGGACAGGGCCCCCACCACAGGGCCGAATAAAAAAGCGGCCGAACACCAGCCGCCGCCCGGTCATCGAAGACCGCGCCCGGCGCACATGCATGGAGGACGTGACGTGGCGAACGACGCCAGCACCGTTTTCGACCTAGTGATCCTCGGCGGTGGTAGCGGCGGTTACGCCGCGGCCCTGCGCGGAGCGCAGCTGGGCCTGGACGTCGCCCTGATCGAGAAGAACAAGCTCGGCGGCACCTGCCTGCACAACGGCTGCATCCCCACGAAGGCCCTGCTGCACGCGGGCGAGATCGCCGACCAGGCGCGCGAGTCCGAGCAGTTCGGCATCAAGGCGACCTTCGACGGCATCGACATGGCGGGCGTCCACAAGTACAAGGACGACGTGATCTCGGGCCTGTACAAGGGCCTCCAGGGCCTGGTCGCCTCGCGCAAGGTGACGTACATCGAGGGCGAGGGCAAGCTCTCCTCCCCCACCTCCGTCGACGTCAACGGCCAGCGCGTCCAGGGCCGCCACGTCCTGCTGGCGACCGGCTCCGTGCCGAAGTCGCTGCCGGGCCTGGAGATCGACGGCGACCGCATCATCTCCTCGGACCACGCGCTGACGCTGGACCGGGTCCCGAAGTCCGCGATCGTGCTCGGCGGCGGCGTCATCGGCGTCGAGTTCGCCTCCGCGTGGAAGTCCTTCGGCACCGACGTCACCATCGTCGAGGGCCTCAAGCACCTCGTGCCGGTCGAGGACGAGAACAGCTCGAAGCTGCTGGAGCGCGCGTTCCGCAAGCGCGGCATCAACTTCTCGCTCGGCGCCTTCTTCGAGAAGGCCGAGTACACGAACGACGGCGTCAAGGTCACCCTCGCCAACGGCAAGGAGTTCGAGGCCGAGCTGCTGCTCGTCGCGATCGGCCGCGGCCCCGTGTCGCAGGGGCTCGGGTACGAGGAGCAGGGCGTCGCGATGGACCGCGGCTACGTCCTGGTCGACGAGTACATGCAGACCAACGTCCCGACGATCTCGGCCGTCGGCGACCTCGTCCCGACCCTCCAGCTCGCGCACGTCGGCTTCGCCGAGGGCATGCTGGTCGCGGAGCGGCTGGCCGGTCTGAAGACCGTTCCGATCGACTACGACGGTGTGCCGCGCGTGACGTACTGCCACCCCGAGGTCGCTTCCGTCGGCATCACCGAGGCCAAGGCCAAGGAGGTCTACGGCGCGGACAAGGTCGTCGCTCTGAAGTACAACCTCGCGGGCAACGGCAAGAGCAAGATCCTGAAGACCGCGGGCGAGATCAAGCTCGTCCAGGTCAAGGACGGCGCCGTGGTCGGCGTCCACATGGTCGGTGACCGTATGGGCGAGCAGGTCGGCGAGGCTCAGCTGATCTACAACTGGGAAGCCCTGCCGGCCGAGGTCGCGCAGCTCATCCACGCCCACCCGACGCAGAACGAGGCGATGGGCGAGGCCCACCTGGCCCTGGCCGGCAAGCCCCTGCACTCCCACGACTGATCCAGTCCGGGCGCGACGACCACTTCCGCAATTTTGTAAGGAGCAACAGAAACCATGTCGGTTTCCGTAACCCTTCCGGCGCTCGGCGAGAGCGTCACCGAGGGCACTGTCACCCGTTGGCTGAAGGCCGAGGGCGAGCGCGTCGAGGCCGACGAGCCGTTGCTCGAGGTCTCGACCGACAAGGTCGACACCGAGATCCCGGCCCCCGCCGCCGGCATCCTCGCGTCCATCAAGGTCGCCGAGGACGAGACGGTGGAGGTCGGCGCAGAGCTGGCCGTCATCGACGACGGGACGGATGCGCCCGCCGAGTCCCCCGCCCCGGCCGCTGCCGAGGCCCCCGCCGCTGCCGAGGCCCCCGCCGAGGCTCCGGCCCCGGCCGCCGCGGAGCCCGAGGCCGCTCCGGCGCCCGCGGCCGA
>NZ_BAAAUD010000052.1:0-11510 GCF_039533765.1 Streptomyces enissocaesilis
GGTGCGGCCCTCGCGGCGGGCGGCGGCGCGGCGCAGGCGGCCGGGTCGCCGCCGGAGAGCGCCGGCGCGGCGGCCACGGGCCGGGCCCTCATCGAAGGTCTCGGGCACGCTGCCGCCGGCGGGGCCGCCCCGGTCAAGACCCTCCCGCTGAACCCGATGGCCGGGACGGGGGTGGACCCGCTGGACAACTCGCTGGGCACCCGGGTCGCCGACTTCAAGCCGGTCGGCACCTCGGCGGTCACCGCCCCGCTCGCGCGGGGCGACGCGCTCCAGGACCTGCCGGCGGCGGGGCCGGCGGCGGGCCTGCTCCCGGGCTGACCCGTCCGGGCCGGACGCACGGGCACACGGATGGGCCCCGTACCGGATCGAGCGGTACGGGGCCCATCCGCATGGGGGTGCGGGGGTCAGTAGGCGGAGCCGGACGCGCCCAGGGAGCCCGTCGGGTGCCACACCGTCTTGGTTTCGAGGAAGGCCGTCAGGCGCTGCGTGCCGGGGTCGGCCGACCAGTCCACGGGCTGTGGACGCAGAACCCGCTTGAGGTTGTCCGCGGCGGCGATCTCCAGATCGCGCGCCAGGTCCGCGTCCGCGCCCGTGAGGTCGATCGCGTTGACGTCCTGGTGCGCGGCGAGCGGCGCCGCGATCTCCTGCGTACGCCCGGTCAGGATGTTGACCACACCGCCCGGCAGGTCGGACGTGGCCAGGACCTCGCCGAGGGAGAGCGCGGGCAGCGGGGACTTCTCCGACGCGACGACGACGGCCGTGTTGCCCGTCGCGATCACCGGGGCGATCACCGAGACGAGGCCCAGGAAGGACGACTCCTGGGGGGCGACGACGGTGACGACGCCCGTGGGCTCGGGGGTGGAGAGGTTGAAGAACGGGCCCGCGACCGGGTTCGCGCCGCCCACGGTCTGGGCGATCTTGTCGGTCCAGCCCGCGTACCAGACCCAGCGGTCGATCGCCGCGTCGACGACGGCGGCGGCCTTCGCCTTCGACAGGCCCTCGGCGTCCGCGACTTCGCGCACGAACTGCTCCTTGCGGCCCTCCAGCATCTCGGCGACGCGGTAGAGGACCTGGCCCCGGTTGTACGCCGTCGCGCCCGACCAGCCGCCGAACGCCTTGCGCGCCGCGACGACCGCGTCACGCGCGTCCTTGCGGGAGGCGAGGGGGGCGTTCGCCAGCCAGTTGTTCTTGGAGTCCGACACCTCGTACACCCGGCCGCTCTCGCTCCGGGGGAACTTGCCCCCGACGTACAGCTTGTAGGTCTTGAAGACAGAAAGTCGCTCAACGGTGCTCATCAGCGCTCACCCTTCGGGCTCGACGGGGCGAGGTACGCCTCCAGGCCGTGGCGGCCGCCTTCGCGGCCGGAGCCCGACTCCTTGTAGCCGCCGAAGGGCGAGGTCGGGTCGAACTTGTTGAACGTGTTGGCCCAGACGACACCCGCGCGGAGCTTGCCGGCGACCGCGAGGATCCGCGAACCCTTCTCCGTCCAGATGCCTGCCGACAGGCCGTACTGGGTGTTGTTGGCCTTGGCGACGGCCTCGTCGGGCGTACGGAACGACAGCACCGACAGCACCGGGCCGAAGATCTCGTCGCGCGCGACGGTGTGCGCCTGCGTGACGCCCGTGAAGAGCGTCGGCGCGAACCAGTAGCCGGAGGAGGGGAGGTCGCACGGCGCCGTCCAGCGCTCGGCGCCCTCCGCCTCGCCGGTCTCGGCGAGCGCGGTGATACGGGCCAGCTGCTCGGCGGAGTTGATGGCGCCGATGTCGGTGTTCTTGTCCAGCGGGTCGCCCAGGCGCAGGGTGGAGAGCCTGCGCTTGAGGGAGTCGAGCAGCTCGTCCTGGACCGACTCCTGCACGAGGAGGCGGGACCCGGCGCAGCAGACCTGGCCCTGGTTGAAGAAGATGCCGGTGACGACGCCCTCGACGGCCTGGTCGATCGGGGCGTCGTCGAAGACGATGTTCGCGCCCTTGCCGCCGAGTTCGAGGGTGACCTTCTTGTCCGTGCCCGCTACCTGGCGGGCGATCGCCTTGCCCACGGCCGTGGAGCCGGTGAAGGCGACCTTGTTCACGTCCGGGTGCCCGACGAGCGCGGCGCCCGCGTCCCCGTAACCGGGAAGGATGTTGACGACGCCCTTGGGCAGGCCCGCCTGGCGGCAGATGTCCGCGAAGAAGAGGGCGGAGAGCGGGGTCGTCTCGGCCGGCTTCAGGACGACCGTGTTGCCCGTGGCGAGCGCCGGGGCGATCTTCCACGCGAGCATGAGGAGGGGGAAGTTCCAGGGGATGACCTGGCCCGCGACGCCCAGGGGACGCGGGTTCGGCCCGTACCCGGCGTGGCCGAGCTTGTCGGCCCAGCCCGCGTAGTAGAAGAAGTGCGCGGCGACCAGGGGGAGGTCCGCGTCGCGGGTCTCCTTGATCGGCTTGCCGTTGTCGAGGGTCTCCAGGACGGCCAGCTCGCGCGAGCGCTCCTGGATGATCCGCGCGATGCGGAAGAGGTACTTGGCACGCTCGGAGCCGGGCAGCGCGGACCAGGTGTCGAAGGCCCTGCGGGCCGCCTTCACGGCGCGGTCGACATCCTCGGCGCCTGCGCGTGCCACCTCGGAGAGGACCTCCTCGGTGGACGGCGAGACGGTCTTGAAGACCTTGCCGTCGGCCGCGTCGGTGAACTCGCCGTCGATGAACAGGCCGTAGGACGGCGCGATGTCGACGACCGAGCGCGACTCGGGAGCGGGTGCGTACTCGAATACAGATGCCATGGTGATCAGTCCACCGTCACGTAGTCGGGTCCGGAGTAACGGCCGGTGCTCAGCTTCTGCCGCTGCATCAGCAGGTCGTTCAGCAGCGAGGAGGCGCCGAAACGGAACCATTCGTTGCTGAGCCAGTCCTCGCCGACGGTCTCGTTGACCAGCACCAGGAACTTGATCGCGTCCTTGGTGGAGCGGATGCCGCCGGCCGGCTTGACGCCGACCTGGACTCCGGTCTGCGCCTTGAAGTCGCGTACGGCCTCGAGCATCAGCAGGGTGTTGGGCGGGGTGGCGTTCACGCCCACCTTGCCGGTGGAGGTCTTGATGAAGTCCGCGCCCGCCAGCATCCCGAGCCAGGACGCGCGGCGGATGTTGTCGTACGTCGACAGTTCGCCGGTCTCGAAGATGACCTTCAGGCGGGCCTTGTCGCCGCACTCGGCCTTCACGGCCACGATCTCCTCGTGGACCTTCAGGTAGTGACCGGAGAGGAAGGCTCCCCGGTCGATCACCATGTCGATCTCGTCGGCGCCGGCGGCGACCGCGTCGCGCACGTCCGCGAGCTTCACGGGGAGCGCGGCGCGGCCCGCCGGGAAGGCGGTGGCGACGGAGGCGACCTTGATGCCGGTGCCGGCCAGGGCGTCCTTGGCGGCGGCCGCCATGTCCGGGTAGACGCAGATCGCGGCTACGCGCGGCGTCGTCCGGTCGGTCGGGTCCGGGTTGGCGCCCTTGGCGCAGAGCGCCCGGACCTTGCCCGGGGTGTCCGCGCCTTCGAGCGTGGTGAGGTCGATCATCGAGATGGCCAGGTCGATGGCGTACGCCTTCGACGTGGTCTTGACCGAACGGGTGCCGAGGGACGCGGCGCGCGCTTCCAGGCCGACGGGGTCCACGCCGGGGAGCCCGTGCAGGAAGCGGCGCAGCGCGGCGTCGGACGTGGTCACGTCGGCGAACGCGGATGCGGGTGCAGTGGTGGGCATGGTCACCACTGCAGCATATCTACGCGCGTAGCGGCCTGTACACCCCCGGCCCCGGCCGAGCCTGTGTGACGTGAGGCAGAATCGGCCGCATGACATGCAGCCCCAACGGCCCCACGGGCCCCGGCGACCCCGGCCGGCCCGGCGAGCCGCCGTACGCCGACCGCGTCTTCCGGTCGTCCTCCGCCCTCGGCGGCGGTGTTCTGGTCCTTCTGCTGGCCGCCTGGGTCGGCGGTGACGCGCTGGTGCGCGGGGAGGGGCGTACGCCGTGGGCCGCCGTGGCGGGGCTGCTGTTCGCCGTGCCGCTGGTGGTGGCGTTCACGCTGCGGCCCGCCGTGTACGCCAACGACGACCGGCTCCGGATCCGCAATCCCTTCCGTACGATCACGCTGCCCTGGGGGACGGTCGAGGGCGTACGGGCCGGTTACTCCAGCGAGGTCTTCGCGGGCGGCCGGAAGTACCAGCTGTGGGCCGTGCCCGTCTCGCTGCGCCAGCGCAAGCGCGTCGCCCGGCAGCAGGCCAGGCAGGCGTCCGACGATCCGTACGGCAGGACGTCCGCGACCGCCGACGTCACCGACGCGCGGACGCGCAGGGCGCCCGCCGACCAGGCCGTCGACGATCTGCGCGAGCAGGCGGAGCGGTGCGGGTCGCGGCCGGGCGCGCAGGGCGAGCCGGTCGTCCGCTGGGCGTACGAGATCATCGTGCCGTGCGCGGTGGGCGCGGTCGCGCTGGCGGTGCTTTTCGCCACCGGGTGAGGTGGGCGGGGAGGTGCGGTGGGCGGCTTTCGCGGGGGCTTCGGGGCCGGTGCCGCGCCGGGGCGCCTCCCCGGGCCCCGGACGTTCGGGTACGGGGGTTCCTCGGGGTGGTCGCGTTCGACGCCCTGCGGGGAGCCCCCCGGCGCGTCCCCTCCCGCCACCGCGGCCTGCGGCCCGGGGCGGGGTGACGCACGGCAGGGGCGGGCGGGCCCGGGGAGGGGGGCGNCGCCAGGTCCCGCTTGAGGGTGGCGAGGATGGATCCGGCCCGCTCCTTGGCCGTTGCCAGCTCGCTCGCGCCGGCTACCGGGACGACGGTCTCCAGGTAGCACTTGAGCTTCGGCTCGGTGCCGCTCGGCCGGACGATCACGCGGGCCTTCACCTCACCGTCCAGGTAGTAGCGGAGGCCGTCGGTCGGCGGCAGCTTGTCGGTGCCGCGCGTGAGGTCCTCGGCGGAGGTGACGGCCAGGCCGGCGAGCGTGGTGGGCGGCTGGGCGCGCAGCCGGGCCATCGCGTCGGCGATCACGGTGAGGTCCTGGACGCGGACCGACAGCTGGTCGGTGGCGTGCAGGCCGTGCTCGACGGCGAGGTCGTCGAGCAGGTCGAGGAGCGTGCGGTTCTGCTCCTTGAGCACGGAGGCGAGCTCGGCGACGGCGAGCGCCGCCGTGATGCCGTCCTTGTCGCGTACGCCCTCGGGGTCGACGCAGTAGCCGAGGGCCTCCTCGTAGCCGTAGCGCAGGTCCTCGACGCGGGCGATCCACTTGAAGCCGGTCAGGGTCTCCTCGTACGCCAGACCCGCGGCGGCGGCGATCCGGCCGAGCAGCGACGACGACACGATCGACTCGGCGAACGTGCCGCGGGCGCCCTTGTGCACGAGGTGCGCGGCGAGCAGCGCGCCGACCTCGTCGCCGCGCAGCATCCGCCACTCGCCGGTGCCGGGCACGGGCACGGCGACGGCGCAGCGGTCCGCGTCCGGGTCGTTCGCGATGATCAGGTCGGGCTCCGCGCGGCGGGCGGTGGCGAAGGCCAGGTCCATCGCCCCCGGCTCCTCCGGATTGGGGAAGGCGACCGTCGGGAAGTCCGGGTCCGGCTCGGCCTGCTCGGCCACGAGAACGGGCTCGGGGAAGCCGGCGCGGGCGAAGGCGGCCAGGAGGACGTCCTTGCCGACACCGTGCATGGCCGTGTAGACGGCGCGGGCGGTGCGCGGGGACCCGGCGGTGAGGACCTCGTCCGTACGGGCGAGATAGGCCTCCAGGACCTCCTCGTCGAGCGTGAACCAGCCGTCCTCGGGGCGCGGTACGTCCGCGAGGGAGCGCACGGCCGCGATCTCCGCCGCGATCTCGGCGTCGGCGGGCGGCACGATCTGCGAGCCGTCGCCGAGGTAGACCTTGTAGCCGTTGTCGCGGGGCGGGTTGTGGCTCGCGGTGACCTCGACGCCGGCCACGGCGCCCAGGTGCCTTATGGCGAAGGCCAGGACGGGGGTGGGCAGCGGGCGGGGCAGCAGGGCGGCGCGCAGTCCGGCGCCGGTCATCACGGCGGCGGTGTCGCGGGCGAAGTCGGCGCTCTTGTGCCGGGCGTCGTAGCCGATGACGACGAGGCCGTCGGTCTGCCCCTTCGCCTTCAGGTACGCGGCGAGGCCGGCGGCGGCCCTGATGACGACGGCGCGGTTCATCCGCATGGGGCCCGCGCCGAGCTCCCCGCGCAGTCCTGCCGTGCCGAACTGCAGCGTGCCGGCGAACCGGGCGGCGAGCTCGCCCAGGTCCTCGGCGTCGATGAGCTTGCCGAGCTCCTCGCGGGTCTCGCTGTCCGGGTCCTCGGCCAGCCAGGCCTGCGCCCGTGCGATCAGCTCCTGCTGCACGATGTGGTCCACCTCTCGAATGTGTGCGTTCCGATTCGCCTGCGGCGTGCTTGTTCCCCGCCCCGCCCCTCCCCGAACCGGGGCGCTGCCCCGGCCCCGGTCCCCGGGTGCCGGACGGACCGGATCGTCCGGCCCGTCCGGCACCCGGGGACACGCCCGGAGGGCGTCCGGGTCAGATCCGCTCGAGGACCTGGGCCAGGAGCGCGCCCATCCGGGTGGCCGAGTCGCGGCCGGCCTGGAGGACTTCCTCGTGGTTGAGCGGCTCGCCCGTCAGACCCGCGGCCAGGTTGGTGACCAGGGAGATGCCGAGCACCTCCGCGCCCGCCTCACGCGCGGCGATGGCCTCCAGGACCGTGGACATGCCGACCAGGTCGCCGCCCATCACGCGGACCATGTTGATCTCGGCGGGGGTCTCGTAGTGCGGGCCGGGGAACTGGACGTACACGCCCTCCTCCAGGGTGGCGTCCACCTCCTTGCACAGCGCGCGCAGCCGCGGCGAGTACAGGTCCGTCAGGTCCACGAAGTTCGCCCCGATGATCGGAGAAGTGGCCGTCAGGTTGATGTGGTCGCTGATCAGGACCGGCTGGCCGGGGCGCATGCCCGGGCGCAGGCCGCCGCAGCCGTTGGTGAGGACGATGGTCTTGCAGCCGGCGGCGACGGCGGTACGGACGCCGTGCGAGACGGCGGCGACACCGCGGCCCTCGTAGTAGTGCGTACGGCCGAGGAAGACCAGGGCGCGCTTGTCGCCGATCTTGTACGAGCGGACCGTTCCCGCGTGTCCGGCGACGGCCGGCGGCGGGAAGCCGGGCAGCTCGGTGACCGGGAACTCGTGCTCGGGCGCGCCCAGCGCCTCGGCGGCGGGCACCCAGCCCGACCCCATCACGAGGGCGACGTCGTGGGTCTCGGCGCCGGTCAGCTCGCGCAGGCGGGCGGCGGCGGCGTCGGCTGCCGCGTGGGGGTCGGCGAAGCCGTCGGTCGGGGCGGGGGTAACAGATGCGTTCACGCCGACGAGGGTAACCGGTGAATCCCTACGCGCGTAGATGTCGCTGTGGACGGTGTTTCGATCGTTGCCTTGGCGGATCGGACAAACCCCCCGGCGCCCCGCGTCAGCAGGGGCGTTTGCGCAGCTCCATGACGTAGTCGTGCGGTGCGCCCGCCGACTCCGCCGCATCGGCGATCTCGCCCAGGTAGCGCGCCGAGGGCAGCCCGCCCTCGTACCCGTTCAGGACGTACAGCCAGGTCGGCTCCTCGCCGTCCAGGGTGTGCACCCGCACCCGCATCCGGCGGTAGATGTCGAGTCCGACACCCTCCCAGCGGTCCATGGAGTCCTCGTCCATGGGGGCGATGTCGTACAGCGCGACGAAGACCTGGGAACGCGGGGCCTCCACGATGGTGGCGAGCGCGCCCTCCCAGCCCATCGCCTCCCCGCCGAAGGTCAGCCGCCAGCCGTTGAGCCAGCCGGTCCCGCGCAGCGGTGAGTGCGGTGCGCGGCGCGTCATCAGCCGCGCGTCGAGGTTGCCGGCGTACGCGGCGTAGAGCGACATGTGGTCGAGGGTACGGGAGGGGGTGGGGCGGCGGGGCCCGTAGAGCGCCACGCCCGGATGGAGGGACCCGGGGCGAAGCACTTTGAAGCGTGCGGGACAATGGAGTACGTACTGCATTCCCCCCCGGGCGATCCCCGGATCCCCGGCCGAGCGGGCAGGCGGGCCGGGATTGACAATGCGAGGCGGACTTTTTCGTGACCCGGATCGTGATCATCGGTGGCGGACCCGGCGGATACGAGGCGGCCCTGGTGGGCGCCCAGCTCGGCGCGGAGGTGACCGTCGTCGACCGTGACGGCCTGGGCGGGGCGTCGGTGCTCACCGACTGCGTACCGTCCAAGACCCTGATCGCCACGGCCGAGGTGATGACGACCTTCGACTCTTCGTACGAGGAGTTGGGCATCATCGTCGCCGACGACACGCCGCACGTCGAGCAGGCGGCCCGTGTGGTCGGCGTGGACCTGGGCAAGGTCAACCGCCGTGTGAAGCGCCTCGCGCTCGCGCAGTCCCACGACATCGCCGCGTCCGTCACCCGTGCGGGCGCACGCGTGCTGCGCGGCCGCGGCCGCCTGGAGGGCCAGCAGGACGCCGACGGCTCGCGCACCGTCGTCGTCACCGACGCGGACGGCGAGGTGGAGCGCATCACCGCCGACGCCGTGCTGATCGCGACCGGCGGGCACCCGCGCGAGATCCCCGACGCGCTCCCGGACGGCGAGCGGATCCTGAACTGGACGCAGGTGTACGACCTGGACGAGCTCCCCGAGGAGCTCATCGTGGTCGGCTCCGGCGTCACCGGCGCCGAGTTCGCCGGCGCGTACCAGGCACTCGGCTCGCGCGTCACCCTCGTCTCCTCCCGCGACCGCGTGCTGCCCGGCGAGGACCCGGACGCCGCCGCCGTCCTGGAGGACGTCTTCCGGCGCCGCGGCATGAACGTCATGGCGCGCTCGCGGGCCGAGTCCGCCAAGCGGGTCGGCGACCGGGTGGAGGTGACCCTCTCCGACGGGCGCGTCATCACCGGCACCCACTGCCTGATGGCCGTCGGCGCCATCCCGAACTCCGCGGACATGGGCCTGGAGGAGGCCGGGGTCCGGCTGAAGGACTCGGGCCACATCTGGACCGACAAGGTCTCGCGCACCACCGCGCCCGGCGTGTACGCGGCGGGCGACGTCACCGGGGTGTTCGCGCTGGCGTCGGTCGCGGCCATGCAGGGCCGGATCGCGATGTACCACTTCCTCGGCGACGCGGTGACCCCGCTGAACCTGAAGACCGTCTCGGCGAACGTCTTCACCGACCCCGAAATCGCGACGGTGGGCTACACGCAGGCGGACGTGGACGCGGGCAGGATCGACGCGCGCGCCGTGAAGCTGCCGCTGCTGCGCAACCCGCGCGCCAAGATGCAGGGCATCCGCGACGGCTTCGTCAAGATCTTCTGCCGTCCCGGTACGGGCATCGTGGTCGGCGGCTGCGTCGTCGCCCCGCGCGCCAGCGAACTGATCCACCCGATCTCGCTCGCCGTCGACAACAACCTGACCGTGGAACAGGTCGCGAAGGCCTTCACGGTCTACCCGTCCCTGTCGGGCTCCATCGCCGAGGTGGCACGCCAGCTGCACACCCGCAAGACGTCCGCCGAGGCGTAGCCGGCACCGCCGACGCGCGGCGCGCAACCGGCGTGCGCCGCTTATATCACTCGGACCCTCAGTTTGTGTGCAACTTCTGCTATTCGGCGCAAACTGCTGAGAACTGTCGGTCGGTCAGGTTACTGTCAGTTTCGTGTTCGCTGCAGAACGTCGCCAATTGATCCTCGAAATGGTGCGAGCCAACGGGGCTGTATCGCTCCGTGAGCTCGCCCGCGTCGTCCAGACCTCCGAAGTGACCGTACGGCGGGACGTGCGGGCACTGGAGGCAGAAGGACTCCTCGACCGCCGGCACGGCGGTGCGGTACTGCCGGGCGGTTTCACGCGGGAGTCCGGCTTTCCGCAGAAATCCCATCTCGCGACCGCGGAGAAGACGGCCATCGCCGACCTCGCCGCGGGACTCGTCGAAGAGGGCGAAGCCGTCGTCGTCGGCGCCGGGACGACCACGCAGGAGCTGGCCAGACGGCTCGCCCGGATTCCCGGGCTGACCGTCGTCACCAACTCCCTGCTGGTGGCCCAGGCGTTGGCCCACGCCAACCGGGTCGAAGTCGTCATGACCGGTGGCACGCTGCGCGGCTCGAACTACGCCCTGGTCGGCAGCGGGGCCGAGCAGTCCCTCCAGGGGCTGCGGGTCTCCCGCGCCTTCCTCTCCGGCAGCGGACTGACCGCCGAGCGCGGTCTGTCCACCTCCAACATGCTCTCCGCGAGCGTCGACCGGGCGCTCGTGCAGGCCGCCGCCGAGGTGGTGGTCCTCGCGGACCACACCAAGCTCGGGACCGACACCATGTTCCAGACGGTGCCGACCGACGTGATCACCCGCCTGGTCACCGACGAGCCGCCGTCCCACGACGACCGCGCGGCCACCGAACTGCAGGCCCTGGCCGATCAGGGAGTGCAGATCACCGTGGCGGGGGCGGGAGCGGCGGGGGCCGGGGGAGAGGGCGTCCCGCCGGGGCGCCAGCCCCGCCGGGACATGCCCCTGCCCGGTCAGCGGCGCACGCACCCGGGCGGCCCCGGGGCCGGTGCGCAACTGCGCTCCGCCGGATCCCTGGCGGAGCAGCAGGCGGGGTCGGCCGAGCGGGCGCGCGTCGCCGATCTGCGCCGCCGCTGAAGCGGGCGGGCGCGTCATGGCCGGCGCCCACTCCTTCTCCGCCCGCTACTTCTCCGCCCGCAGGCCCGTCAGCGTCAGCGTCAGCAGCCGGTCGGCCAGCTCCGGATCGTCCGGGGCCTGCTCGGCTGCCAGCGCGATGGCGTTGGTCAGCTGCATCAGGTCCCCGATCGACACGTCGGGCCTGAGGGAGCCGCTCTCCTGAGCCCGTACGAGCAACCGCTCGCCCGCCGCGTTCATCGGCGTACTGCACCGCGCCAGGGCCGAACTCTCGTCGTGCGAGGCCGACATGAGCTCGCGGGCGAGTCCCCGGTACTCACCCGCATGAGTGATGATCTCGCGCAGCCACGTGACGAGCGCCGAGCAGGGCGCCTCGCTGTCGGCGAGTCCCCGCGCGCGTACGAGGAGTTCGTCCACGGCGCCCTGGAAGACCGCGCTCATCAGCGCGTGCCGGGTGGGGAAGTGCCGGTAGAGCGTCCCGATGCCCACACCGGCGCGGCGCGCGACGTCCTCCAGCGAGGCGTCGGTGCCGTGCTCGGCGAAGGCGGTACGGGCCTCGGTCAGCACGCGCTCGTAGTTGCGGCGGGCGTCGGCGCGCATGGGCCGTACGGCCGCCGACGAGGACGTCGGCACCTCGGGCCTGTGTGGACTGCTCGTCGCCATCGCGTCGCCCTTCTCCTGCTCAGGTCTCCAGAATGCCATTGCGGGCCGGACGGACCGAGTGAGCTGAGGGCCCCGCCGGTCTCGGCGGGGCCCTCAGCTCTGGTACGGCCGCTCCGCGGCTTTCTCGGCTTTCTCTGCGGCCGGGTGTCAGTCCTTGATCTCGCAGATGACGGCGCCGGAGGTCAGGGAGGCGCCGATCTCGACGGCCAGGCCCTTGACGGTGCCGGAGCGGTGGGCGTTGAG